>NZ_JBVIHP010000051.1:0-28373 GCF_055570235.1 Streptomyces sp. NPDC031274
ACTGCAGGGGGGACCCTGTGGGAGAGTAGGACGCCGCCGAACTATTATTGACGGGAAACCCCCGCACCCTTGTGGTGCGGGGGTTTTCTGCGTTCCAGGCCCCCGCAAGTTCCAGGCCCCCGCAAGGGGGCTTTTCTGCGTTTAGGGTCGAGTTATGCGATACGACCTGGTCATCTTCGACAATGACGGCGTCCTTGTGGACAGCGAGCCGCTCTCCAACACCATCCTTGCCGCCTATTTGACGGAGCTCGGCCACCCCACCACGTATGAGGACTCCCTGCGTGACTACATGGGGGCCGCCGTCCATCGCGTACACGACCTTGTTCTTGAGCGCAGTGGGCAGCGGTTGCCCGAGGATTTTGATGAGACCTTCCACGCTCGTGTCTTCGCCGCCTTCGAGCGGGAGCTCGAACCTGTGGCGGGGGCCGTCGGCGTACTGGAGAAGCTGGTGGCCGACGGAATGCCGTACTGCCTGGCCTCGTCCGGGAGCCATGAGCGGATCCGGGTCGGGCATCGGCGGACCGGGCTCGATCGGTGGTTCGACGACGATCGGATCTTCAGCTCCGAGGACGTGGGGCGGGGGAAGCCGGCGCCGGATCTCTTTCTGTACGCCGCCGAGCGGATGGGAGTGGTGCCCGAGAAGTGTGTGGTGGTCGAGGACAGCCCGCTGGGGGTGCGGGCCGCTGTGGCGGCGGGGATGGATGTTCTTGGGTTCACCGCCATGATGCCGGCGGAGCGGCTCTCGGGGGCCACTGAACTCTTCGGGGACATGGGGGAGTTGGCTGACCTGCTCGTATGACGGGGGCCTGGGGTCCGGGCTGACATTTGTCACTGCCAGGTCCGGACGATCGTTTCTGTCGGCCGATGGGTGGTCGCGGCGAAGCTGAGTACGTCGAGAACGAACGGGACGCACACAGTGACAGAGCCGACGGAGGACCGATCACCATGAGCCAGCTCGCCGCCACCGCCACCACCAGCACCGCCACCAGTACGACGGACACAGCAGCCGCCCGGCAGTCGCGCTGGGAGTCGCTGAAGCCGCTCGTGCTCGACGCGGTGGTGCCCACAGCCTCGTACTACCTGCTCAGCAAGGGGTTCGGTATGGGCACGATGGCGGCGCTCGCCTGGAGCAGTGTGGTGCCCGCGGGGCGGACGGCGTGGAGTGTGGTCAAGGAGCGGCGGGTCAACGGGCTCGCGGCGCTCATCCTGACCGCGAACCTCGTCGGGCTGCTGCTCAGTCTGCTCGCCGGTGACCCGCGCCTGATGCTCGCCAAGGACAGCGGGATCACCGCGACGATCGGTATCGCCATCCTGCTGTCCGTGGGCGCCGGGCGGCCGTTGATGACCGCCGGGCTCAAGCCCTGGGTCACCAAGGGGAATGCGGCGCGGACCGCGGTGTGGGAGCGGTTGATCGCCGAGCGTGGGCGGTTCGCGCGGCTGGAGCGGATGTTCTCGGTGATGTGGGGCGTGGCGCTGTTCGGTGAGGCCGTGGCGCGGGTCCTGGGGGCCTACACGCTGCCCGTCGACACCATGGTGTGGCTCGGTGGCGCGATCGCCGGGGTCACCATCACGGTGACGTTCCTGATGAGCGGTCGCCTGGTCGTCGGCCCGATGGAGGAGATGGTGAGTGAGGAGGTCACCGCGCTCGGGCGGTGACGGGGGCCTGCCTCGCGCCTGGCGTGCGGGGGAGGCGCAGGAAATTGAAGGGGTGATCTATCTACCCACCGGTAGTCAGGGGTCCTACGCTCAGCAGCCATGACAGATGAGCTGCGGCGCGGCAGGGCCTCTTTGGCGTTCAGCTTCCTGGTGCAGGGCGTCACCTTCGCGTTGCTGGTGACACGGATCCCCGCCCTTCAGGATCAGTACGGGATATCCGACGGCCTGCTGCCCGTCTTCCTGGCCGCGGTGCCGATCCTCGCGGGCGTCGGGAGCGTGGGTACGGAGTGGCTGGTCAAGCGGGTGCCGCCCAGCCGTGTGCTGCGGTGGGCGCAGCCCGTGGTGCTCCTGGCGCTGCTCGGGGTCGGCGCGGGCGACGCGCTGTGGCAAGTGGCTGTGGCGCTCGGAATGTTCGGGCTTTCGGTGGGGGCGCTCGACGCCTCCATGAACATGCTCGGGGTGAGTCTGCAGCGGACGTACGGGCGCAGCATCATGCTGGGGTTTCACGCGGCGTACAGCCTGGGCGGGATCGCGGGGGCCTCGCTCGCGTGGGCGGGGGCGCACTGGGATCTTTCGCTCTTCGTGTCGTATCTGCCGGTGGTCGTGGTGCTCCTTCCGACGGCGTTGGTGGGGAGTCGGTGGTACGTCGATGCCGGGTCCGGCGTCGAGGGCGGTGACGGCAAGGACGGCAGTGACGGCGGTGCGGGGCAGGGCGGGACCGTGGTCTTCAAGTTGCTTCTGCCGCTCTGCCTGGTGATGACCTTCGCGTACATCGGGGATTCGACGGTCTCCAACTGGAGTGCGAAGTATCTGCAGGACGTGCTCGGGAGTTCGGAGGAGGTCTCGACCGTCCCGTACAACGTCTACATGGTCATGACCCTGCTGGGGCGGGGTCTCGGGGACCTGGGCGTGCGGCGGTTCGGGGCCGTGGCGGTGGTGCGGGTCGGGTCGGTGGTGGCCGCTCTCGGGTTCGCGGTCGTGGCGGTGGCGCCCGGGGCGTGGACCGGGATTCTGGGCTTCACGGTGCTCGGGCTCGGTCTCTGTGTGATCGTTCCGCAGACCTTCGCCGCGGCGGGGCGGCTCTTTCCCGGGGCGTCGGACGCCGCTGTCGCGCGGCTCAATGTCTTCAACTACGTGGGGTTCCTGATCGGGTCGCCGCTCGTGGGCGCGCTGGGGGACGTCTGGAACTACCGCGCGGCGATGCTCGTCCCCATGGTCCTGGTGCTCATGACCTTGTTGTACGCCCGGTCTTTCGCTCCGGGAGCGGACCGATACGGTGACGGGCATGAGCGGCCGCGCACAGCTGATGTGGGACGAGGCAGTAACGGGCTATGACTTCGGTCCTGAGCACCCCATGGACCCGGTCAGGCTCGCGCTGACCAGAAGTCTGGTCGGGGCCTTCGGGCTCGACCGGGATCTCGACGTGGTCGCGGCCAAGCGTGCCGGTGACTCGACGCTGCGGCTCGTGCATCGCGAGGACTATGTGGAGGCGGTCAGGGCCGCGTCCGTCGATCCGGCGTCGGCGGACGGCAGGTACGGCCTGGGGACCGTTGATGATCCCGCCTTCGCGGGGATGCACGAGGTGTCGGCGCTGATCGCCGGGCAGTCGGTGGGAGCGGCCGAGGCGGTGTGGCGCGGGGAAGCGCTGCACGCGGTGAACTTCGCGGGTGGACTGCACCACGCGATGCCGGGGTCCGCATCGGGGTTCTGTATCTACAACGACGCCGCGCTGGCCATCGCGCGGCTGCTCGAACTGGGCGCCGAGCGGGTCGCGTACGTGGATGTGGATGTGCACCACGGGGACGGGGTGCAGGCGGCCTTCTGGGAGGATCCGCGGGTTCTGACGATTTCGCTGCATGAGCATCCGCGGACGCTGTTTCCGCAGACCGGGTGGCCCGAGGAGACGGGTGCGGCCTCCGTGGCGGAGGGGTCGGCCGTCAACGTCGCGCTGCCGGCGGGGACGGGGGACGCGGGGTGGCTGCGGGCGTTCCACGCTGTGGTGCCCGAGCTGCTCGCGGACTTCCAGCCGCAGGTGCTCGTCTCGCAGCACGGGGCCGATACGCACTTCGAGGACCCGCTCGCTCACCTTGCCGTCTCGCTCGATGCGCAGCGGTCCGTGCAGGTGGCCTGCCATGAGTTGGCGCACTCGTACGCCGATGGGCGGTGGGTCGCGTTGGGCGGGGGTGGCTATGCCGTGGTGGATGTGGTCCCGAGATCGTGGACGCATCTGACCGCTATCGCCGCGGGGCGGGAGGTTCTGCCTTCGGCGGACATCCCCGAGGCCTGGCGGCAGGAAGTCTTCGCGCGTACGCGGCAGTTGGCGCCTGTGCGGATGAGTGACGGCAGGTGGCCTGTCACCTGGGCGGACTGGTCCGAGGGGTACGACCCCGCGGATCGCCTTGATCAGGCGGTGGTCGCCGCTCGGCGGTCCGCCTTCCCGCTGCGGGGTCTGTTGCCGTAGAGGGCTGGGCGGGCCCTGCGGGGGACGGCCGTGCACCCGTTAGGCCAACTGTGGGTGGTTTCCGGGGTTTTGGGGGTGCGCGCCCGACCGATGCGTCAGCATCGAGCCCGTGTTGAGCACCGGAGCATTGCGTGCGCATCTGTTGGCCGCCCGGCTTGCCGGGCCCGTGGCCACCACGCGGGAGGAGAGCCTGCGGAGCTATCGGCTCTTCGCGGCCCGGGATCCGCGGATACTGCTCGGGCTCGATCCCGAGTGGAGCTGGGGCTGCGGTGACTTGTTGGGGCTCATGGCGGACAAGTGCGGGGTGTCGGCTGACCCGCGGCACACCCAGGGGGCCGATGTCATCGACCCCGAGCGGACGTTGGCGGCGCTCGACGCCTACGCCGAGAGGCTCGCGGACGCGGCCCGAAGGCGGCTTCCCGTGCTCTTCGGGACGGGGCATCCGCACCGGCTACTCGGCTTCTACGCCGCTCTGGCGGACGCTTTGTCGGCGGCGGGGTGCACTGTCCTCACCCCTGCGCAGGGCAACAGTGTCGACATAACGACCCGGTTCGGCCTACGCACGTACAACCTTGACTACGTACAGGGAGTCGCGCTGGTGCGGGAACCCGGCGCACGTCCGACCGGGAGTGAGACCGGCGCACACACCCACTCCCCACTCCCGGTTCGAGCCGCGCTCGCGGCTGCCGCGGAGGCTGAGGGACCGCTTCCCGAACTCGTCATCGGGGACCACGGATGGGTGTGCGGGGCAGGTCAGCTGGGGTTCGAGGCGATCGGTCTGGCGGATACGGATGATCCCGCGCTGTTCGTCGGAGAGGCCGAGGGGCAGGTGTCCGTCGTCGTTCCGCTTGATGACGCTGTGCGGTCTGATTACTACCGACCGCTTACTCGCTATGTACTCAATCGAGCGTGTCTGTCACAGTAGGCGGCCGATCGCTACTCCTCTTCCCCACTCGCATCATCCGCCCCTAGTCTGGGGAGTGAGCGCGCAGAGACGAAGAGTCACCGGAAGGGGAAGCCGGTGCCCGTCACATGTGCGGAAGGTTCAGGTGGGGTGTCATGGCTGCAGACCAGAGGCCGCTGAACGAGGTTCAGTTCTTGACCGTGGCGGAAGTCGCCTCGGTGATGCGAGTGTCCAAGATGACCGTGTACCGCTTGGTGCACAGTGGTCATCTGCCCGCCATCCGGGTCGGAAGGTCCTTCCGGGTACCGGAGCAGGCGGTTCATGAGTACCTCCGCGAGTCCTATGTAGGAGTCGAGGCGGGCTGATCGGAGCCGATCGATCCCCCTCGATTACGTCCCTCACCCGGGGGCGGGTAGGCTAGGGCCGACGTAGGTCGTGTGGGCCCAGACAGCTGCCCCGCACCGAGTGATGAGAAGTGAGCGAGGGTAGTCGTGGGCTCTGTTATCAAGAAGCGGCGTAAGCGGATGGCCAAGAAGAAGCACCGCAAGCTGCTGAAGCGCACCCGCGTTCAGCGTCGTAACAAGAAGTAAGCGACAGCTGGATCGCGTGTCCCGAAACCCTCCCGTCATCCGACGGGAGGGTTTCGGTGTTTTCGGGGTACTCGCCGTGGTGTCTTCCGGCCGGTTTTCGGGCCGTGCCGGACCGCTCGGGGGCTTGTTTCGAACGTACGCTCTGGGCAGGATGTGCGTCCCGATCCGGTGTACGTCCTGGTCTGGGCATAGGGCCAGGTCCGTGCGCGTGTGTCGTGGCTGTCGTCACTTCCTGCATCGGGCGGTCATCACAGCGCAACATCGACCCGCTAGCGTGTGCCGGGAGGGACATGATGGGGCGCGGCAGGACTTCGAGGGCTGGGGAAGGCAGGCGCTGATCTTGGGCAAGGTCGTGCTCGTGACCGGGGTGGCCCGACAACTGGGCGGGCGGTTCGTCCGACGCGTGCTGCGGGACCCCGAGGTCGACCGGGTGGTCGCCGTCGACGCGGTCCCGCCCGAGCATCACCTGGGCGGCGCCGACTTCGTCCAGGCGGACATCCGGCAGCCCGCGATCGCCAAGGTGCTCGCCGAGTTCTCCGTCGACACGGTCGTGCACATGGACGTCACGGGCACCGCGCTGGCCGGCGGAAACCGCGGCTCGCTCAAGGAGACCAACGTCATCGGCACGATGCAGCTGCTCGGCGCCTGCCAGAAGTCGCCGACGGTCAGGCGGCTCGTGGTGAAGTCGAGCACCAACGTGTACGGCTCCGCGCCGCGCGACCCCGCGGTCTTCACCGAGACGACGCCGCCGAAGTCGCTGCCCAGCGGTGGCTTCGCCAAGGACACCGTCGAGGTCGAGGGCTACGTACGCGGATTCGCGCGCCGCCGCCCGGACGTGGCGGTCTGCGTGCTGCGCTTCGCGAACATCCTGGGGCCCGCAGCGGACTCCCCGCTCGCCGAGTACTTCTCGCTGCCGGTCCTGCCGACGGTTTTCGGCTACGACCCTCGGTTGCAGTTCGTGCACGAGGACGACGCGATCGAGGTCCTGTGCCTCGGGGCGCGCGACCCGGAGCGCGGGACGCTCAACAGCGGCACGTTCAACATCGCGGGTGACGGTCTGCTGCTGCTCTCGCAGTGCTCGCGGCGCCTGGGGCGGCCGACGCTGCCGGTGTTCATGCCCGCGGTCACCTGGGTCGGCCAGGCGCTGCGCACCCTGGGCATGACGGACTTCTCGCCCGAGCAGATCAGGCTGCTCACCCACGGCCGGGTCGTGGCCACCCGGCAGATGCGCGAGACACTGGGCTTCAGCCCCAAGTACACGACCGCGGAGACCTTCGCGGATTTCGTACGCAGTCGGGGTCCGGGACTTCTGCCGCCGCAGGCCGTCGCGGGGGCCATCGACCGGATCGCCACGCTGCCCTTCGCGGGCAACCAGAGCGCCAACTGAGGAGAGCGTCAACGATGGCGGACGCCAAGGTCATTCCGTTCGATGACGACCGGTCGCGCGCGGGTACGCAGCGCCCGGCGCGGCGCAGGGGCGCGGCCCGGCGCAAGAACGATCCGGCAGCCGTGCGTGAGGTCACGGCCATGCCGGGCCAGCAGAACGGGGATCCGCAGGTGGAGAGGGCCGAGCCGCAGGCTTCGCGGCAGGGGGCTGCCGGGACGGGGGCGGGCGTCGGGGCCGTACCGGAGCCGCGGGACGGTGGCGGTGGCCTGGAGCGGCGTATCGCGGGTGGCCTCGCGTTTCTGCGGCGGCGGCTCACGGGTGACTACGAGGTCGACGACTTCGGTTACGACGAGGAGCTCACCGACCAGGTCCTGATGTCCCTTTTCCGGCCGCTGTACGACAAGTACTTCCGCGTCGAGGTGAAGGGCATCGAGAACATCCCGTCGGACGGCGGGGCGCTGATCGTCTCCAACCACTCCGGGACGTTGCCGCTCGACGGCCTGATGACGCAGGTCGCCGTGCACGACAACCACCCCGAGGGGCGGCATCTGCGGCTGCTCGCGGCGGACCTCGTCTTCATGCTGCCGGTGGTCAATGAGCTGGCGCGCAAGGCGGGGCACACGCTGGCGTGCGCGGAGGATGCCGAGCGGCTGCTCGCGCGGGGTGAGCTGGTCGGGGTGATGCCGGAGGGGTTCAAGGGCATCGGGAAGCCGTTCAGCGAGCGCTACAAGTTGCAGCGGTTCGGGCGGGGTGGGTTCGTCTCCACCGCGTTGCGGGCGGGGACGCCGATCGTGCCCTGCTCGATCGTGGGGGCGGAGGAGATCTACCCCATGATCGGGAACGCGAAGACGTTGGCGCGGGTGCTCGGTATCCCGTACTTCCCGATCACGCCTACGTTCCCGTGGCTCGGGCCGCTCGGGGCGTTGCCGCTGCCCACGAAGTGGACGATTCAGTTCGGGGAGCCGATTCCCACGGACGGGTATCCGCCGGAGGCGGCCGAGGACCCGATGCTGATGTTCAACCTGACCGATCAGGTGCGGGAGCAGATTCAGCACACGCTGTACAAGCTGCTCGTGCAGCGGCGGTCCGTGTTCTTCTGAAGACCCCGCTGCTCAAACGCCGGAGGGGCTGAAAATCAGCCCCTCCGGCGTTTGAGCACCAGCTGGTCAGCTGGTTACTTCGCGTCCTCTTCGTCGATCCCCAAGCCCGGCAGCAGGCCGGGAAGGATCGGCGGCACGGTGACGTCCGGCTTGGCCGGTGGGGTCTCCTTGCCCGATGTGTCGCCGTCCGACGGGCTGCTCGGGGTCGTGTCGGACTTCGGGGGGTCCAGGAGGCCGCCCGTGTTGCCGCCGAGCAAGCCGTCGCTCTCGCCCTTGTCCGGTGCCGACGGGCGGGGCTCGCCCTTGTCGGCCCTCTTGCCGTCCCTCGGGGACGAGTCCGGTGCCGAGGGGCTGTCCGGGGTCGAGGAGCCGGAGGAGTCCGACTTGCTCGGCCGGCCGGGGGCGTCGCCCTTCTCCGGGGTGCGGGGGAAGAGGGAGCGGAGGGGGTCCACTTCCTGGTCCATCGCGTCGAAGACAGAGTTCACCTGCTCGCCCACGTCGCCGAGCTGGACGGGCAGCCTGCTCTGCAGGTCGCGCCAGCTTCTGCGGTGCGACTCCGAGAAGGCGGACAGGGTCTGCATGGGGCCGAGCGAACCATCCCGCTCATACGCCTCGTGCAGCAGACGGTGGCCTTCCGTGGCGTCGTGCCGCATGCCCGAGAGGGCGCGCCTGATCTCGCCGAGGGATTCGTGGTCGAGGTCGCCGGAGCGGCCGCGCTCCATGAGCCGACGGGCTTCGTTCAGGCGCGTCGAGGCGTGGTCGAGATAGATCCCGCCCTTGTCGCTCTCGCCGTCGGCCATGCCGAGCTTGAGGTCCTCCATGCCGCGCTTCAGGCCGTACAGCGAATCGCCCGGCAGCGCGTCGGAGCTGGCCGCGGCCACTCCGCTGAACGCCCCTGCGGCCACACCGACGGTGAGCCCGCCCGCGGCGATGCCCTTCGAAAGTCTGGAGCGTGGCTTCAGT
Source organism: Streptomyces sp. NPDC031274 (assembly GCF_055570235.1). Taxonomy (NCBI): domain Bacteria; kingdom Bacillati; phylum Actinomycetota; class Actinomycetes; order Kitasatosporales; family Streptomycetaceae; genus Streptomyces; species Streptomyces sp. NPDC031274. The sequence goes on from NZ_JBVIHP010000051.1 coordinate 9,062, forward strand.
TTGCGCAGTCCCGTGGCCCGGTGGGCACCCTTGCGGGACCGCTGTTCGGGCACCGAGGTGCCGATGGTCCCAGCGCCCGCGGCCGTGCCCTCGAGGAGCATGGCTTCCATGGCGGCTACGAGCTGGGCCCGCTGGACCACTTTGACCTCGGGATCCAGCTCCGGCTTCGGCAGCTCGCCGAGTCCGGTCGCGAGGGTCAGCATCCGGTCCGAGGCCGTCTGTTCGGACGGCCCGGAATCGGATGTGACGGAACCTTCGGACTGCTCGGCCGCCGGGGCCTGGTCGGATCGCTCCTCCAGGTCCTGGGCGAAGGCGTTCGCCCGCCGGTGTGCCGATACGTTCGCGATCACTGGCGGCACCTCCTCTCGTCATGACGATCGACTCCCCAGGGGGTCCTGAGGGTTGCACGACCTGAGCACTTCCACACGATCGAGTGAGCGGAGGTGTTCAGGGGCGACCACAGGGAGCCTGCATCCCGCACAACGAGCGTCGCGGCACTTGGGTTACGGACGGAGGATGATCGGACCGCCCTAATTCCGTGACGGCCATCTGGCCGCCACGGAGGGTGAGTTGAAGACTCCGCACGGCTACAGAGGGCTATCGGCGGTGCGCGGCGCTAGCGCGCGTCGTCCGGCAGGAGCCGGGCCAGCGTGCGGACCGCGCGGTACTGGAGGGTCTTGATCGCGCCCTCGTTCTTGCCCATCACGCGAGCGGTCTCGGCGACCGAGAGGCCTTGCAGGAAGCGCAGGGTCACGCACTCCTGCTGCTGGGGGTTGAGGCGGCGCACGGCGTCAAGCAGTGCGGCGTTCGAGAGGGACTCCAGGACGGAGTCCTCGGGGCTGCGCTCGACCTCGTTGGCGTCGAGCATTTCGCCGGTGGTCACTTCGAGGCGGAAACGGCTCGACTTGAAGTGGTCGGCGACCAGGTTGCGGGCGATCGTGACAAGCCAGGCGCCGAAGTCGCGGCCCTGCCAGGTGAACGTGCTGATGCGGCGCAGGGCGCGCAGAAAGGTCTCGCTCGTGAGGTCTTCGGCGGTCGCTTTGCCGCCGACGCGGTAGTAGATGTAGCGGTAGACCGTGTCGCTGTACTGGTCGTAGAGACGGCCGAAGGCGTCGGACTCGCCCGCTTGGGCGCGTTCGACGAGGTCCATCATGCGGGCGCTGTCGCTGTCCGCGGCGGGACGGCGGTGGGTGGGGGTTGAGGTGGCGGCAGAGGCGGAACGGGCCCGTCTGCTGACCGCCGCGCCGCTGTCCGCCAGGGCATAGACGGGCCCGGCGGGTGTGGGGACGGCAAATGCGGGGACGGCGGGGCCGGCGTACGCGGTGGGGACGAAGCCGCGCAAGCGGTCAGCGACCGTTGCGCGCAGCGTAGCCAGGCCCGAGGCGTCAACCCCGACGTGTGGGTACACGGGACTCCCAGAGGCAGAGCTTCCATCACGTGCAGTGCGGAACCGTTCACCCGTCGTAGCGACGCGTGGGGTCCGTAATGCGTCTGAGGAGAATAACGCTTCGTACAGGCAGCACTACACCCAGTTGCTTAAATCGCCGATTACGTCGCTTCTGTAGCCGGTCGATGCCCGTTCAAGTAGCGGACGGTGATCGGTTGTTGATCGAAATGGTTCACATTCCGGCTATGCGCGAGGCGTGTTGTGGTCGGGTGCTACCAACGTGACTGGCGGGAGCCCGGGCGGGGTAGGACCGAGAGAATGTTCAGTGGCGGCGGCGGTGCAGGGCGATGGCCGCGGCCGTACCGCCCGCGAGCGCGCCCACACCCGCGGCGGCCGGGATGCCCACCTTGGCGGCCTTGCGGCCGGTGCGGTAGTCCCGCAGGCGCCAGTCCCGCTCGCGTGCGTGCTTGCGCAGTTTGGCGTCAGGATTGATCGCGTAGGGATGCCCGACGAGCGAGAGCATCGGGATGTCGTTGTGCGAATCGCTGTACGCCGCACAGCGGGCCAGGTCCAGGCCCTCGCCCGAGGCGAGCGCGCGGACCGCCTCGGCCTTCGCCGGGCCGTGCAGGGGTTCGCCGACGAGCTTTCCCGTATAGACGCCGTCCACGGACTCGGCGACCGTGCCGAGCGCGCCGGTCAGGCCGAGGCGCCGGGCGATGATCGTCGCCGTCTCCACCGGGGCGGCCGTGACCAGCCAGACCTTCTGGCCCGCGTCGAGGTGGGCCTGGGCCAGGGCGCGCGTGCCCGGCCAGATGCGCTCGGCCATGTACTCGTCGTAGATCTCCTCGCCGATGGACATCAGCTCGGCGACGCGGTGGCCCTTGACGATGGACAGGGCGCTGTCGCGGGCGTCCTGCATGTGCTCGGGGTCCTCGACACCGGCCAGCCTGAACCACGCCTGCTGCCAGGCGAACCGGGCCAGCTCCTGGCGCTCGAAGAACTTCCGCTTGTAGAGGCCGCGGCCGAAGTGGAAGATCGCGGCGCCCTGCATCACGGTGTTGTCGAGGTCGAAGAAGGCCGCGGCCTTGTCGTCGCCGACGACGGGGAACTCGGGCTCCTCCGGTTCCTCGGGCGCGGACTCCGCCGCCAGATCGTCCAGTGCCTCCAGTTCCTGGGAGGACTTGCGCGCTGCCTCAGCCGAGGCCTCGCCTGCCAACACGCTCCGCGCGGTGGCGGAGCGCCTACGGGGGGTGAGCCATCCGAGAGCGGCCATGTCGTGAGCATAGCTAGTTCGTTCGGTCGATCCGGAGTCGGCAGGATTCGACGCTGTGAACTCTCCGCGACCGCACCGTTAAACAGGCGGGTACTCGGGCCGGTGCTCGGCGGGTACTCAGGCGGCCCGTGCGGCGCGTCGAGGGGGCGAGAATGGAGTCATGAGCCCGATTTTTCGCCGTACGGAGAAGAAGAAGCCCCAGGACCGGACGGTCACCTTGATCGGTAAGCCCGGCTGCCATCTGTGTGATGACGCACAGCTGGTGATCGAGAAGGTCTGCGGCGACCTCGGAGTCCCCTGGGAGAAGAAGGACATCACGCGGGACGAAGAACTCAACCGCGCCTACTGGGAACAGATTCCGGTGGTTCTGGTGGACGGTGAGCAGCACACGTTCTGGCGCGTGGACGAAGATCGACTGCGCCGCGCGCTCGCTCCGTAGTCCGAATCGAGACTGATCGAGACTGACTGAGTAGTCCAAGTGGCCCGAATGGTCCCTTAGGATCGTGGGCGGTTTGGTCTCGGGGGCGATGATCGTGAGGAGAGTGTGCGGTTTTGCCCCCTTCAACTGAGCAATGCTGCCACCTGCGCGCCGGTTCCCGGGGAGTGCGTCGGGGGCGCGTGACCCCGGTCACGTTGGCCGGGCAAATCGGACACCATCTTTGTGCACGCGTTCACAAAGACATAGCCTGCAGGGGACGGGGCGGTCTGGGGACGTGTGACCGCCTGCAGCCCCGCTCTACCCGCAGGAGCACCGTGGCAACTGGCCGAACTCACCGACCGGCGACCCGCAGCCGAGGGATTCCCGAGGCCACCGTCGCCAGGCTTCCGCTGTACCTCCGAGCCCTCACCGCTCTGTCGGAGCGCTCGGTGCCCACGGTCTCCTCCGAGGAGCTCGCGGCCGCCGCGGGGGTCAACTCCGCGAAGCTGCGCAAGGACTTCTCCTACCTCGGTTCCTACGGGACGCGCGGTGTCGGCTACGACGTCGAGTACCTCGTCTACCAGATCTCACGCGAGCTCGGCCTGACCCAGGACTGGCCCGTGGTGATCGTCGGTATCGGTAATCTCGGTGCGGCTCTTGCCAATTACGGCGGGTTCGCCTCGCGCGGCTTCCGTGTCGCCGCGCTGATCGACGCCGACCCGGCGATGGCGGGCACGCCCGTCGCGGGGATGCCGGTGCAGCACACGGACGACCTCGAGAAGATCATCAGTGACAACGGCGTCTCCATCGGCGTCATCTCGACCCCGGCGGGCGCCGCCCAGCAGGTCTGCGAGCGGCTCGTCGCCGCCGGTGTGACCTCGATCCTGAACTTCGCGCCCACCGTTCTCTCCGTGCCCGACGGCGTCGACGTACGCAAGGTGGACCTCTCCATCGAGCTGCAGATCCTCGCCTTCCACGAGCAGCGCAAGGCCGGTGAGGAAGCGGCGGCCGACGAGGCCGTGGCGCCCGTCGCCGCCAAGCAGCAGCGGAAAGGACCCGACGGGGACGTCCCCGCCGTGATGCCGGCATGAGTCTTCTCGTCGTAGGGCTGAGTCACCGCAGCGCTCCGGTGAGCGTGCTCGAGCGGGCCGCCCTCGCCGCCGACGCACAGGCCAAGCTCCTGCAGGACACCCTCGCGGCCGAGCCCGCGGCCGAAGCGGCCGTGCTCGCCACCTGCAACCGCATCGAGCTGTACGCCGACGTGGACAAGTTCCACGCGGGCGTCGCCGAGCTGTCGACCCTGCTCGCGCAGCACAGCGGTGTGGGCCTCGAAGAGCTCACCCCTTATCTCTACGTCCATTACGAGGACCGGGCCGTCCACCACCTCTTCTCGGTGGCCTGCGGCCTGGACTCGATGGTCGTCGGCGAGGGGCAGATCCTCGGCCAGATCAAGGACGCCCTCGCGCGCTCCCAGGAGCTGCACACCGCCGGGCGCCTCCTCAACGACCTCTTCCAGCAGGCCCTGCGGGTCGGCAAGCGCGCGCACTCGGAGACCGGCATCGACCGGGCCGGGCAGTCGCTCGTGACCTTCGGGCTCGAACAGCTCGCCGGGCGCGAACCCGTCGAGACGTGGGCCAAGGGCAAGCGCGCCCTGGTCATCGGCGCCGGATCCATGTCCTCGCTCGCCGCGGCCACGCTCGCGCGGGCCGGGGTCCACGAGGTCGTCGTCGCCAACCGCACGCTCGACCGGGCGCACCGCCTCGCGGAGATCCTCTCCGAAGGAGGCACGGGCACCATCGCGCGCGCCGTGCCGATGGACGAGGTGACGGCCGAACTGACACGTGCAGATGTCGCCGTGTCCTGCACCGGCGCCACGGGTCTCGTCCTGACCGCCGACGCCGTCGCGGCCGCCGTCGAGGACCGTGCGGGCGTGCCCGTCGGGGTGGGCGCACCGCGCGTACCGGCGACAGGTTCTTCGTCCGCCTCCGCTGCGTACGACACCGCCCCCGACACCGAAGAGGCGTGTCCGCTCGGGCTCTCCGGCGACGGAACCGCCGTACCCCGCGGGGTCGGGTTCTCCGTCATGGGCGAGGACGCCGTCGCCGGGATGGACGCCGCGACGCTGGAGCAGCACGCCGCCTGGGTGGACAACGCACCGGCCGAGCGCCGTGACGACCCCCAGAGCGAGGCCGACACCATCGCCGCGCTCGCCGCGGCCGTGGCCGCCGGCGGGCGGATGCCCGAGCGCCGCCGCGGCCCCTCGATCGTCGAGACGGGCCACGTCTTGCTCGCCCTGCTCGACCTGGCGATGCCCCGTGACATCGACGGCGCCGCGCACCGTATCGACGGCGTACGCCTCGTCGACATCGAGTCGCTCGCCGACGCCTCCGCCGACGCCCCGATGGCCGACGACGTGGAGCAGGTCCGCGGACTCGTCTCCGACGAGGTCGCCGCCTTCGGTGCCGCGCAGCGGGCCGCGCACATCACGCCGACCGTGGTCGCCCTGCGCACCATGGCCGCCGACGTCGTCGCGAACGAGATCGCGCGGCTCGACGGACGGCTCCCCGGACTTGCCGAGAAGGAGCGCGCGGAGATCACCCAGACCGTCCGCCGCGTCGTCGACAAGCTGCTTCACGCGCCCACCGTGCGGGTCAAGCAGCTGGCGGGCGAGCCCGGCGGCGCCGGGTACGCGGACGCGCTGCGCACCCTCTTCGACCTCGACCCGCAGACGGTCGCCGCCGTCAGCAGGGCCGACAAGCTCAATGACTCCGACTCCACCGATCAGAACGCACCGCAGAACGCACAGCAAACAGACCCGAAACGAGGCCGGGCATGACCGAGAGGGCACTCAGGCTCGGGACACGGCGCAGCAAGCTGGCCATGGCCCAGTCCGGGCAGGTGGCCGACACAGTGAGCCGCGTGACCGGCCGCGCCGTAGAGCTCGTGGAGATCACGACGTACGGCGATACGTCCCGTGAGCAGCTGGCACAGATCGGCGGCACCGGCGTCTTCGTGACCGCCCTGCGCGACGCGCTGCTCGGCGGTGAGGTCGACTTCGCCGTGCACTCGCTGAAGGACCTGCCGACCGCGCAGCCGGACGACCTGGCCCTGGCCGCGGTGCCGCTGCGCGAGGACCCCCGCGACGTACTCATCGCGCGCGACGGGATGACGTTCCCGGAGCTGCCGAGCGGCGCGCGCATCGGCACGGGTTCGCCCCGCCGCATGGCGCAGCTCAACGCCTACGCGCGCAACCACGGGCTCGCCATAGAGACCGTGCCGATCCGCGGGAACATCGACACCCGCATCGGATTCGTGCGCAAGGGTGAGCTCGACGCCGTCGTGCTCGCCGCCGCCGGACTTCACCGCGTCGGCAGGATCGACGAGGTGACCGACTTCCTGTCGGTCGACACAGTTCTGCCCGCCCCCGGCCAGGGGGCACTGGCGATCGAATGTGCCGCGTCCAACGCGTCACTGACCGCCGCGCTCGCCGAGCTCGACGACCCGTACACCCGGGCCGCCGTGACCGCCGAGCGATCCCTGCTCGCCGCCCTGGAGGCCGGCTGCAGCGCACCTGTGGGAGCGCTGGCCGACCTGTTGGCCGACGGGCAGATTGTCAAGGAGATGCGCCTGCGCGGCGTCGTCGGGGCAACCGACGGCTCGACGCTGGTGCAGCTGTCCACCACCGGTCCCGTGCCCGAGACGCATGACCAAGCCTTGGCGCTCGGCCGTGAACTCGCTGCCGAGATGCTTGCCAAGGGCGCGGCCGGTCTGATGGGGGAGCGAGCACTTTGAGCCCCACCTCGAACCTTCCCGGCCTTCCCGCACACGGGCACGTCACCTTCCTGGGTGCCGGACCCGGAGATCCGGGACTACTAACGCTGCGCGCCGTAGAGGCGCTGGCCCGAGCGGACGTGTTGATCGCCGAGCCTGATGTGCTCGACGTCGTACGCGCGCATGCCAAGGGAGGTGTGGACACACCTCAGCCAGGGGCAGTTGACGGCGCGTCAGCGATCGCTGAAGCGTCGGCGTTGCGAGCCGCCACCAATCTTGTCATGGAGGCGGCACGGGGTGGCAGGCGGGTCGTACGTGCCGTCAGCGGCGACGTCGGCCTCGACACCTACGCCGCCGAGGAGATGCTCGCCTGCGCCGCGGAGGGCATTTCCTTCGAAGTCGTGCCCGGCATCGCGGCGGCGGTCGGTGTACCCGCCTACGCGGGTGTTCCGCTGCGCGACGCCCAGGGCACGGACGTGCGTTTCATCGACGCGCGCACCGCGTCCGACCGCTGCTGGAGCGAGGTGGGGGCGTCCGACGGGACCCTGGTCGTGTCGACCGCCCTGGACTCCGTGGCGTCGGCAGCCGGTGAACTGGTGTCCTGCGGGCGCAAGCCCGACACCCCGCTGACGGTGACCGCCGCCGGTACGACGACACGTCAGCGCACGTGGACGGCGACCCTGGGAACCATCGCGCAGGTACTCAAGCAGGCGAAGGTCCTCCCGTCGCCCGACGGGGGCCAGCCCGTCATAGCCGTGGTCGGCGAGCGGTCCGCGGCGGCCCAGCGCGACCAGCTCTCGTGGTTCGAGTCGAAGCCGCTCTTCGGCTGGCGGGTGCTCGTTCCGCGTACGAAGGAGCAGGCGGCCTCGCTCTCCGACCAGCTGAGCTCCTACGGGGCGGTGCCTCACGAGGTGCCGACCATCGCCGTGGAGCCGCCTCGCACGCCCCAGCAGATGGAGCGCGCGGTCAAGGGACTCGTCACGGGTCGCTACGAGTGGATCGCCTTCACCAGCGTGAACGCCGTCAAGGCCGTACGCGAGAAGTTCGAGGAGTACGGGCTCGACGCGCGTGCCTTCGCCGGGATCAAGGTCGCGGCGGTGGGCGAGCAGACGGCCGCGGCGCTGATCGCCTTCGGCGTGAAGCCCGACCTGGTGCCCAGCGGTGAGCAGTCGGCCGCGGGTCTCCTGGAGGACTGGCCGCCGTACGACCCCGTCTTCGACCCGATCGACCGGGTCTTCCTGCCGAGGGCCGACATCGCCACGGAGACGCTGGTCGCCGGGCTCATCGATCTCGGGTGGGAGGTCGACGACGTGACCGCCTACCGGACGGTGCGCGCGTCGCCGCCCCCGGCGGACACGCGTGAGGCGATCAAGGGCGGCGGCTTCGACGCCGTGCTCTTCACGTCGTCGTCGACCGTGCGCAACCTCGTCGGCATCGCGGGCAAGCCGCACAACGTGACCGTCATCGCGTGCATCGGCCCCGCCACCGCCAAGACCGCGGAGGAGCACGGGCTCCGGGTGGACGTGATGGCTCCGGAGCCTTCCGTCCACAAGCTTGCCGAGGCGTTGGCCGAGTTCGGTACGCGGCGCAGACTCTCCGCCCTGGAGGCGGGGGACCCTGTCACCAGGCCGAGCGAGCGGCGGCCCGGGTCGCGGCGCAGGCGTACGGCACCCTGAAGGGTCCGGCATCGTTGAGCTAGTTGCTCCCTGGCCCCGGCTGAGATCCTTCAGCCGGGGCCGGAATCTTTCGTGAGGTGAGAGAGACAGTGACCAAGTACGGATCGTTCCCCGGGTCGCGGCCCCGTCGGCTGCGTACCACGCCCGCCATGCGGCGCATGGTCGCCCAGACGCGGCTGCACCCCGCTGACCTGATCCTGCCCGCGTTCGTGCGCGAGGGAATCAGCGCGCCCGTGGAGATCGGCGCCATGCCCGGCGTCGTCCAGCACACCCGCGACAGCCTGAAGAAGGCCGCCGTCGAGGCGATGGAGGCCGGGGTCTCCGGGATCATGCTCTTCGGAGTGCCGGAGGAGGAGAAGAAGGACGCTGCCGGGACCGTCGGCACCGATCCGGACGGGATTCTCCAGCTCGCCCTGCGCGACGTGCGCGCCGAGGTGGGCGACGACCTCATCGTCATGTCCGACCTGTGTCTGGACGAGTTCACCGACCACGGCCACTGCGGTGTCCTCGACTCCCAGGGGCGCGTAGACAACGACGCCACCCTGGAGCGGTACGCCGAGATGGCGCAGGTCCAGGCCGACGCGGGCGCCCATGTGGTGGGGCCGAGCGGCATGATGGACGGTCAGGTCGGCGTCATCAGGGATGCGTTGGACCAGGCCGGGCACGAGGACGTCTCCGTGCTCGCCTACACGGTGAAGTACTCGTCCGCCTTCTTCGGCCCCTTCCGTGAGGCCGTCGGTTCGTCCCTGAAGGGAGACCGCAAGACGTACCAGCAGGACCCGGCCAACACCCGGGAGTCCATGCGGGAGCTGGCGCTCGACCTCGAAGAGGGCGCCGACATGGTGATGGTGAAGCCCGCGGGGCCCTACCTGGACATCCTCGCGCGGGTCGCCGACGCCGTGGACGTGCCGGTGGCGGCGTACCAGATCTCCGGTGAGTACTCGATGATCGAGGCCGCCGCCGAGCGCGGCTGGATCGACCGGGACCAGGCGATCATGGAGTCGCTCACCGGCATCAAGCGTGCGGGCGCGAACATGATCCTCACGTACTGGGCCACCGAGGTGGCGCGGCGGCTCTGAGGCTCTGACCGGGGTGCCAGTTCGGCTTCCGGTTTGACCTCAAGTTTGATTGAGGTTGCAGGGTGGTGTGCGTAGACGTTCCCACGTCCCGACGTTCCGACGTTCTGAGGAGCACGCCATGCACGCTGTCGTCCTGCACCAGTTCGGGCCCGCCGAGAACCTGACGTACGAGACCTGGCCCGACCCCGTCGCGGGGCCGGGCCAGGTGCGTATCGCCGTGCGGGCGGCGGGAGTTCACTTCATCGAGACCGTCATGCGGCGGGGTGCGGCCAGTGGCATGGCGCCGCCGCTGCCCGAGCTGCCCTCCGTCCTGGGCGGGGAGGTCGCCGGGGTCGTCGACGCGGTGGGCCCCGGCGTGGATCCCGCGTGGCTGGGGCGGGCCGTCGTGACCCCGCGCAGTGCGCCCGGCGGGTACGCCGAGCTCGCGGTGGCCGAGGTCGCGCAGCTGCACGAGGTGCCGGACGGCCTCGGATTCGAGACCGCCGTGACCATGGTGATGACCGGGGCGACGGCCATGGGGCTCCTGGACTCCGCTCGACTCACCTCCGACGACGTGGTGCTGGTGACGTCCGCCGCCGGTGGCGTCGGACGGCTCGTGGTGCAGTACGCCGTCGCGCTCGGGGCGGTCGTGGTCGGAGCCGCCGGTGGGGCCGACAAGGTCGAGGCCGTCTGGGGACTCGACGCCGATCTCGCCGTCGACTACAACGAGCCCGGTTGGGCGGACGTCGTGCGCGAACGGCTCGGCGGGCGGCAGGTGAGCGTCGTGCTCGACGGAGTGGGCGGGGAGAAGTCCGCCGCCGCGTTCGGACTCATCGGTCAGGGCGGGCGTCACGTGGTCATCGGCTGGTCCTCGCAGGAAGGGTTCGAGCCGGACGCGGATGTGGTGGAGGAGCGTGGAATCACCGTCACCAACGCGCTGCGACGGCTGATCGAGCGGCCCGAGGACGGGCCCGAGCGCGAGCGGCGGGCCCTGGAGGCGGCAGCCAAGGGGGAGTTGGTCCCCGCGGTGCAGACGTTCCCGCTGGCCCAGGCGGCTCGGGCCCATGCGGCGATGGAGCGGCGCGAGACCACGGGGAAGGTCGTGCTCGTGCCGTAGTCCGTGCGGTTCCCCACGGTGGTGGGGTGGCCCGCCTCGATGAGCGCGGTGGCGAGCGCGCTGCCATGGGACCGGGTTCCGGTGTCCCAGGCAGGTGTTCCAGGGAGGTGGGATCCGCGCAGGTCAGAGGGGTGGAAGTGTTCCAGCGTTCCAGATCGGCCGAGGTTCCTTGTACGGGTCGGACCGGGGCTGGTTCGCTCTTGGCCGTGCCGCAGCGGCACGCCGTTCGAACCACGCTCTTTCCTGATCCTCGGGGGCTCCTCTCTCATGAAGTTCACGCGCACCACGACCCGTTCGATCCTCGCCGGTATCTCCCTCGTCGGTGCGCTCACGCTCACCGCGTGCAACGGCGATGACGGCACCGGGGTGAGGGAGTCCTCGTCCTCGGCCGCGTCCGAGTCGTCGTCGGGCGGTGGTTCGGAGCAGGGCGGCGGTTCGGAGCAGGGTGGCGACGAGGGCTCCGGCTCCAGCTCGGGCGCGGGGGCCTCCGCCGGGGGCGGCTCCGACGAGAGCGGCAAGCTCGGCAAGTGCCGCGCCGACGATCTGGACATCACGGCGCAGGACAGCACCATCGACGGCGACACCGACGGCACCGTCGCGGTGACGCTGACGAACGGCAGCGGCGAGGAGTGCGCGATCTCGGGGTACGCGGGCGTCGACCTGAAGACCAGCGAGGGCGATCTGTCCGCGAAGCGCACCGGTGAGCAGCCCACCCCGGGCACCCTCAAGGACGGCGAGTCGGTGTCCTTCGGCGTCAACTACCCGATGAACGACTCGGGCGGCTCCGGCGTCAGCGTCACGAGCCTGGTGGTGACCCCGCCGGACGACACGAAGTCCGTCACCCTCGAATGGCCGGGCGCCAAGACTCTGCCCGTCACCGACGGCGCGGGCTCCCCGGTCAAGGTCGGCCCGATCGGAAGCGCAGGCCAGGGCGGGGAGAGCTGACCCGGCCTGACCCGACCCGGCCTGACCTGACCCTGATCCGTTCCTGACCTGACTCCCTCCAGCTGCTCCCGGCCTCGTTGTGCCCCCGCACGAGGCCGGGAGCGTTTGTCGTTCCCGGGATGATTCCCGGCGTCCCGGCCCCGGCCCCGGACCTGGCCTCGCGCTCAGCGGTCCCTGCTCACCACATCAGCGCGTCCGACGCCGACGTCTGCCAGTACGTGACGAACGCCGAGTCGTCCACGTACACACCGCCCGCCGGCAGCTTGGCCGCCGCCGTGCCGCCCGCGCCGCCGTTCATCCCGCGGTTGGAGAAGAGGACGCCCAGCTTGTCGGCCTGGTAGCCGTTCGAGCCCTCCGGCGACGACGTGGCGATGCCCGCGTACGCGCTCTGGCCCGGCTCCAGCGTGACGACCGCCTGCGGCACGCTGTCATCCAGCCACGCCGTGGCGGACTGCGCCTCGTCGAAGCGGAGGTACGGGGCGCCGTACGCGTAACACGTCTTCGTGCCCGTGTTCTTGGCCTTCAGGAGCAGGTGGTTGATGGGGCTGCTCACCTGCTCGACGGTCACCTTGGTGGTGGCGGCGGTGCAGGTGACCGGCGCCGACTTGGCTGCGGGCGTCGCGGCCGACGCGGTGCTGCCGAGCGCGGTGAGTGCGAGAGCGGCGGTGAGGGCCGCGGCGGCGGCGGTGGCCTTGGTGGTGAGTCGCATGGCTTGTCTCTTTCGGTGTGACGCGGGAGACGTGAGTCGCGCCCAAAGGCTCCCGGATGGGGCGTGCTTGGATGACCCAGAGCTTGTGCGGGGTTCTGTCCCGGCGGCCAGTGCGGCACGGCAGTGGGGGACGTTGGAACGTTCCTACGGCTGTGGTCTGCGAAGAATCCGTTCCTCGGAACGGATGGACGGGATGGGCGGGATGGGAGAGAGCGTGGGGGCGGGCGATCTCGCGGAGTTGCTGCGCGAGCTGAAGGAGAGGTCGGGGCTCAGTTACGGGGCGCTGGCCAAGCGGCTGCATGTGTCGACGTCGACTCTGCACCGCTATGTGAGCGGGTCGGCCGTACCGACGGAGTTCGCTCCGCTGGAGCGGTTCGCCCGGGTGTGCAAGGCCTCGCGGGAGGAGATGGTCGAGGTCCACCGGCGGTGGATCCTGGCCGACGCGTCGAGAGGCGAGCGCAAGGAGGGCGCGTCCTCGCCTGCGACGGCGGCAGCCGATGCCGTGGTTGCCCATGACTCCGGTGCCCCGGCCTCCGACGAGCCTGCCGCCGATGCCGCCGATGCCGCCGATGCCTCCGGCGCCTCCGACGCCGCGACGCCCGGCATCGTGATCGGCGCGGCACCCACGGCGGGGCGGCGCGCGGGGAGGCGGCTGCCCAGGGCGCGGGTGCTCGTCGCCGCCGGAGTCGTACTCGCGCTCGGAGCCACCGCCGTCGCCGTACAGGCCGCCGACGGAGGAGACCGCGACCGCGTGGCCACCGACTCCCCGAGTGCTTTCGACGGAGGGAAGCAGGGCCCGGACGGCGCCAAGTCCGCCTCGCCCTCCGGGATGAAGTCCGGGAAGGAGCCCGGGAAGGAGTCCGAGAAGGGCAAGCCGGGCAAGGAGGCGGCAGGCTCCGACAAGCCGGAGGGCGAGAAGGGCAAGGGCTCCGCCGGTGAGACCGGGGCTTCCACCACCGGGGGCGGCGGCAAGGGCGGGGCCGACGAGGGCGGTGTCCCGGTGACGGTCTCCACCCAGGCCCACTTCTGGCAGGACCCCTGCGGCCACCCCTACCTCGTGGACAAGGCCCCGGGCGAACTCTCCCCGCCCCCCAACGAGCAGGACGCTCCCGGCTGGGCATCCGCGAACGGCGCGGTCTCCGCACGGGACCAGACCGTGAAGCTGACCGTTCAGGGCACGGGCAAGGACACCGTCGTCCTGGAGTCCCTGCACGTCCGCGTCGCGGGAACCGGCGCGCCGCTCGCGTGGAACAACTACAAGATGGGGTACCTCGGTGTCGGCTGCGGCGGCAATGTGCCCCAGCACTCCTTCGGCGTCAACCTGGACGCGTCGGTGCCCCGCCCGAGCCCCCAGGACGGGGGCGACAACTTCCCCTACACGGTGAGCGCGAGCGACCCCGAGGCGTTCTACATCAACGCGACCGCCAACACCCGCTATGTGCGCTGGTACTTGGAGCTGGAGTGGTCGAGCGGCACCCGGCACGGCACGGTGCGCATCGACGACACGGGCAAGCCGTTCGCCACGAGCGGCGACAAGGGCCGTTCCGTCTACGCGTACTCGCTCAACAGCAAGAAGTGGACGAAGACGCATCGCGACGACGACAACGTGCCTGACCCGCCCGCGTAAAGGCGGGGCGCCCCGGCACGTCCGTATCCCGGAATCGTGCTTGTAAGCGGCATACGGTTCCTTACGCTGCCGGGAAGCAAAGGAGCCGCAGATGACCGTCACCGACGCCCCCGTCCCCACAGCCGGGGAAGGGGAAGAAGAGCAGGCCCAGGCCCAGGCCCTGGCCCAAGTCCCTGCCCCAGTACCCGCGTTCGCGGCCCGTGCCGCCGCCGTCGGGGGCTCGCCCGTACGGGAGATCCTCGCGGTCACCGCGCGCCCCGAGGTCATCAACTTCGCGGGCGGGCTCCCGGCGCCCGAGCTGTTCGACGCGGCGGGCGTCGCCGCCGCGTTCCAGGCGGTCCTGACGTCGACGCCCGGCACGGCGCTGCAGTACTCCACGACGGAGGGCGAGCCGACCCTCCGTGCCGCCATCGCCGCCCGGACAGCGGCACGCGGGCTGCCCACCGACGCGGACGACGTGCTCGTCACCACCGGCTCGCAGCAGGCGCTCTCGCTGCTCGCGACGGCGCTCGTCGAGCCCAGTGACACCGTTCTCGTCGAGAGCCCCTGCTACCTGGCGGCACTTCAGGCCTTCGCCTTCGCGGGCGCCCGCGTGGTGCCCGTGCCGTGCGACGAGGCGGGTATCGACCCCGCCGCGCTCGACGAACTCGTCGCCGCGCACCGGCCGAAGCTGCTCTACACCGTCCCCACCTTCCAGAACCCGACCGGCCGCACGCTGCCCGCGGGGCGGCGCGCGGAGATCGCCGCCGTGGCCGCGCGGCGCGGACTGTGGATCATCGAGGACGACCCGTACGGGGAGCTGCGGTTCGAGGGCGAGCGGGTGCCGTGGATCGCCGCGTACCCGGGGGCGGAGGACCGCACCGTCCTGCTCGGCAGCTTCTCGAAGGTGATGGCGCCGGGTCTGCGGCTCGGCTGGTTGCGGGGGCCCGCGGCGCTCCTTCGGGCGTGCGCGGTGGCCAAGCAGGCGGCGGACCTGCACACGCCCACCGTCAACCAGCTCGCCGCCGCGCGGTACTTGGCGGACAACGACCTGGACGCGCACGTGGCCCGCGTCGCGGGGGCGTATCGCGAGCGGCGTGACGCGATGCTGCTGGGCCTCGCGGATGCGTTGCCTGCGGGGTCCAGCTGGATTCGGCCCGAGGGGGGCATGTTCGTCTGGGCGACGCTGCCTGAGGGGTACGACAGCGCTGCACTGCTTCCGGGCGTCGTCAAGCATGACGTGGCGTACGTGCCTGGGGCGCCGTTCTACGCGGCGGAGCCTGACCCCGCGACCCTGCGGATGTGTTTCGTGACGCAGGCCCCCGACGAGATCGCCGAGGGCCTGCGGAGGCTTCGGGGTGCGCTGGTTGGTTGAGGTCCGCGGGCCGTATGCGGCTGGTCGCGCCCACGCGGCGGAGCCGCAAATGTGACAGCCCCGCGCCCCTGAAGCCCCTTACGGGGCTCAGAGGCGCTCAGGGGTCCTGATGCCAAGGAGGGCCATGCCCTGGTGCAGCGTGCGGGCCGTGATGTCGCAGAGGAACAGGCGGTTCTCGACCTGGGCCGGGGTGTCCGCCTTCAGGACCGGGCACTTGTCGTAGAACGTCGTGTAGAACGACGCCAGTTGGTAGAGGTAAGCGGCCAGCTTGTGCGGTGCGTACTCCCCGGCGACCTCGGCGACCGTCTCCGCGAACTGGTCGACGTGCAGGCCCAAGGCCCGCTCGGCGGCGGACAGTTCGAGCTCCGGGTGCGCCTGCGGCCGTACGTCGCCCGCCTTGCGCAGGATCGACTGGATGCGGGCGTACGCGTACTGGAGGTACACCGACGTGTCGCCGTTCATCGACACCATCTGGTCCAGGTCGAACTTGTAGTCGCGCACCGCCGACGTCGACAGGTCCGCGTACTTCACCGCGCCGATGCCCACCTGGGCGCCGCGCTCGGCGATCTCCTCGTCGGAGAGGTCCTGGGCCTTCTCGCGGACGATGGCCGACGCCCGCTCGATCGCCTCGTCGAGAAGGTCGATGAGGCGTACGGTCTCGCCCTCACGCGTCTTGAACGGCTTGCCGTCCTTGCCGAGCACCGTGCCGAAGCCGAGCTGCACCGCCTTGACGTCGTCCGTCAGCCAGCCCGCCCTGCGAGCCGTCTCGAAGACCATCTTGAAGTGCAGGGACTGCCGCGCGTCGACGACGTACAGAAGCGTGTCCGCCTTGACATTGAAGACGCGGTCGCGGATCGCGGAGAGGTCCGTCGCCGCGTACCCGAAGCCGCCGTCGGACTTCTGGACGATCAGCGGGGACGGGTTGCCGTCCGGGCCCTTCACGTCGTCGAAGAACACGCACAGCGCGCCGTTCGACCGGACGGCGACACCGGACTCCTCAAGCATGCGGCAGGTCTCCGCCAGCATGTCGTTGTAGCCGGACTCGCCGACGATGTCCTCGTCGCGGATCTCCACGTCCAGCTTGTTGAAGACCGAGTAGAAGTAGACCTTCGACTCGTCCACGAACCGCTGCCAGATCGCGAGCGTCTCGGGGTCGCCCGCCTGGAGGTCCACCACCCGGCGCCGGGCCCGCGTCTTGAAGTCCTCGTCGGAGTCGAAGAGCACCTTGGACGCCTTGTAGACGCGGTTGAGGCCGGACATCGCCTCTTCGCCCGCCGCGGTGTCGTCGGAGCCGTCCGCGGCCTTGTGTCCCAGCTCGTCCGGGTGCTCGATCAGGTACTGCACGAGCATGCCGAACTGGGTGCCCCAGTCGCCGATGTGGTGGCGGCTGACCACCTTCTCGCCCGTGAATTCGAGGATCTTGACGACGGAATTGCCGATCACCGAGTTCCGGAGGTGGCCGACGTGCATCTCCTTGGCCACGTTCGGCTGGGCCCAGTCGACGACCGTCGTGCCGGCCTTCTCCGCGAACGGCACGCCGAGCCGCTCGCCGTCGGCGGCGCGCGCGGCGAGGTTCTCGGTGATCGCCTTGTCGGTGACCGTGACGTTCAGGAAGCCGGGGCCCGAGACCTCGACGTCCTTGATCATGCCGTCGTCGGCGGGGAGAGCGTCCACGACCTTCGTCGCGAGCTCGCGCGGGTTCGCCTTCGCCTTCTTGGCGAGGGCCAGGATCCCGTTGGCCTGGTAGTCGGCCCGGTCGCTTCGTCGCAGCAGCGGGTCGGCGGAACCGGCCTCCGGCAGGGCAGCCGAGAGGGCGTCCGCGAGGCGCTGGTGGACGGAGGCGGTGAGGGACGTGACCGAGGCCATGGAGTGGATGCCGTTCTCCTCGAGGTGCAGATAGACCCGGCAAGTATCCCATGCAAGGAAAAGCGGTTTTCGCGGTTGCGGGTGGAGCTGGGAGAATGGGTCCGACAAGCGGTACTCACGTAGAAGAAGATCAGAAGAAGAGAGAGGCGTGCCGATCGTGGCTCAGAGCACCGATACCACCGACTGGGTCTCCCGCTACGCGGACGAGGTCATCTCCGAGTCGGAGCGTCGTGCCCCGGGCAAACCGGTCGTCGTCGCCTCCGGGCTCTCCCCCTCGGGCCCGATCCACCTGGGCAATCTCCGCGAGGTCATGACCCCGCACCTGGTCGCGGACGAGATCCGGCGGCGCGGGCACGAGGTCAGGCACCTGATCTCCTGGGACGACTACGACCGGTACCGCAAGGTCCCGGCGGGCGTCCCCGGCATCGACGAGACCTGGGCCGAGCACATCGGCAAGCCCCTCACCTCCGTGCCCGCCCCGGCCGGTTCCGCGTACGCGAACTGGGCCGAGCACTTCAAGGCGGCCATGACCGAGGCGCTGGACGAGCTCGGCGTGGAGTACGACGGGATCAGCCAGACCGCGCAGTACAACGCCGGTGTCTACCGCGAGCAGGTCCTGCACGCGATGAAGCACCGCGGTGACATCGACGCGATCCTCGACCAGTACCGGACCAAGAAGGCGCCCGGCAAGAAGCAGTCGCAGAAGCCCGTCGACGAGGCCGAGCTTGAGGCCGCCGAGGGGTCCGGCGCCGCGAGCGAGGACGACGGCAGCGGCGGCGGCAGCGGGTACTTCCCGTACAAGCCGTACTGCGGCGCGTGCGAGAAGGACCTGACCACCGTCACGTCGTACGACGACGAGAGCACCGAGCTTTCGTACGTGTGCGCGGACTGCGGTCACACCGAGACGGTCCACCTGAACGAGTTCAACCGCGGCAAGCTGGTCTGGAAGGTCGACTGGCCCATGCGCTGGGCGTACGAGGGCGTCATCTTCGAGCCGAGCGGCGTGGACCACTCGTCTCCCGGGTCGTCCTTCGTGGTCGGCGGGCAGATCGTCCGCGAGATCTTCGACGGCGTGCAGCCGATCGGTCCCATGTACGCGTTCGTCGGCATCTCCGGGATGGCGAAGATGTCGTCCTCCAAGGGCGGCGTGCCGACCCCGGCCGACGCGCTGAAGATCATGGAGGCGCCGCTGCTCCGCTGGCTCTACGCCCGCCGCAAGCCGAACCAGTCCTTCAAGATCGCCTTCGACCAGGAGATCCAGCGGCTCTACGACGAGTGGGACAAGCTGGACGCGAAGGTCGCCGACGGCTCCGCGCTGCCCGCCGACGCCGCCGCGCACTCGCGTGCGGTGCGCACGGCCGCGGGCGAGCTGCCCTCGACGCCGCGTCCGCTGCCGTACCGGACGCTCGCGTCCGTCGTGGACGTCACGGCCGGTGCGCAGGACCAGACGCTCCGCATCCTGCGGGACCTGGACCCGTCCGACCCGATCTCGTCCCTGGACGAGGCGCGGCCGAGGCTCGACCGCGCCGAGAACTGGATCACCACCCAGGTCCCGGCCGACGCGCGCACGATCGTGCGGGCCGAGCCGGACGCGGAGCTGCTGTCCTCGCTGGACGACGAGGGCCGTGAGTCGCTGCGGCTGCTCCTGGAGGGCCTGGACTCGCACTGGTCCCTCGACGGCCTTACGCACCTGGTGTACGGCGTGCCGAAGGTGCAGGCCGGGTTCTCCCCGGACGCGACGGCGAAGGAACTCCCCCCGGAGATCAAGGTCGCCCAGCGTTCGTTCTTCGCCCTCCTGTACCGCCTCCTGGTGACCCGGGAGACGGGCCCGCGCCTGCCCACGCTGTTGCTCGCCGTGGGCGCGGAGCGGGTGCGCAAGCTTCTTGGCGCGTAGCGGTTACGAGGCTGGGGGCGCCGTCCGGTTTCTGGGCGGCGCCCCTTTTGCGTGCAGCGGACCGGACCGCCGCTTCGCGGCGGAGTTTTCCCCGCCCACCCGCCCACCCCGGGTAATCGGGTGGGGGGGTGCCCCTATGACTTTGGTCAAGGGGTTGGGGCGGGTTGGGCTTCGTAGAAGGTGCCGTCGCGGAGCATCGCGAAGAGGACGTCGGCTC
>NZ_JBVIHP010000052.1:0-27938 GCF_055570235.1 Streptomyces sp. NPDC031274
CACGACCACACCCGCCGCAGCCGAGTCACCCTCGGCCAACCGCTCAAGCCCGGAAAGCAACGCCTCACGGTCGCCACCGAGCACCACACCCCGGTACTCGAACCGCGACCGCGCAACCACCAAGGAGTGGCCTACGTCGGGCAGGTCCACCTCAGTGTCGGAGAGCAGCCGTTCGCGCAGTCGCGCGGCCTGCCCGCGCAACGCCTCAGGGGTCCGCGCAGACAGGACGAGCGGCACCACACCCGCCGCGACCGACGAGGGCGCTGCGGGCTCGGCCGCCGCGGGATCCATGGGCTGCCGCTCATCCTCCGGCGCCTGCTCCACGATCACGTGCGCGTTCGTCCCGCTCACGCCGAACGACGACACACCGGCCCTGCGCGGAGTGTCCCCGCGCTCCCCGCGCTCCGGCCAGGACCGCGCCTCCGTCAGCAACTCGACGGCGCCCGCCGACCAGTCCACCTCAGGCGTAGGGGCGTCGACATGCAGGGTCTGCGGCAGCACACCCTCCCGCATCGCCATGACCATCTTGATCACACCGGCCACACCGGCCGCGGCCTGCGTGTGACCGATGTTCGACTTCAACGACCCCAGCCACAGGGGCTCCTGGCCGTCGGAACGCTCGCGCCCGTAGGTGGCGATGAGGGCCTGCGCCTCGATGGGGTCACCCAGGGTGGTGCCCGTGCCGTGGGCCTCCACCGCGTCCACGTCACCGGCCGCGAGTCCCGCGCTGGCCAACGCGGCCCGGATCACGCGCTGTTGCGAGGGCCCGTTGGGCGCCGTGAGACCGTTGCTCGCGCCGTCCTGGTTGACGGCGGAGCCACGGACGACCGCGAGAACCTTGTGGCCATTGCGGCGCGCGTCCGACAGCCGCTCCAGAAGCAGCAGACCGACGCCCTCGCCCCAGCCGGTGCCGTCGGCACCCGCGGCGAAGGACTTGCAGCGGCCGTCGGCGGACAGGCCGCGCTGGCGGCTGAACTCGATGAACGTGCCCGGCGTCGACATCACGGCGACGCCGCCCGCGAGGGCCATGTCGCACTCGCCCTGGCGCAGCGCCTGCGCGGCCAGGTGGAGGGAGACGAGCGAGGACGAGCAGGCCGTGTCGACGGTGACCGCCGGGCCTTCGAGGCCGAAGGAGTACGAGATGCGGCCCGACGCGACGCTCGCGGCACTGCCGTTGCCGACGTAGCCCTCAAGATCCTCGAGCCCACCGGGGGCGCTGAGGAGGTGCGTGGCGTAGTCGTTGTACATGACGCCGACGAAGACCCCGGTGGAGCTTCCTCGTACGGTCGTCGGGTCGATGCCCGCCCGCTCGAAGGCCTCCCAGGTGGTTTCGAGGAGCAGTCGCTGCTGCGGGTCGATGGAGAGGCCTTCGCGCGGGGAGATGCCGAAGAAGGCTGGGTCGAAAGCGGCGGCGTCGTAGAGGAAGCCGCCCTCGCTCGCGTAGAAGGTGCCGGGGCGCTCCGGGTCGGGGTCGTAGAGGGACTCGACGTCCCAGCCGCGGTCGGTGGGGAGCGCGCCGATGGCGTCGACGCCATCGGCTGCGAGGCGCCACAGGTCTTCGGGGGTTCCCACGCCGCCCGGGTATCGGCAGCTCATCGAGACGATCACGACCGGATCGTCGTCCGTGCCGGTGGCGCCCGTGGCGGTGGTGCGTGCGGGCCGTGTCAGGGAGCGTGCCGTCGGGTCGGCGCCGAGGAGCTCTTCGAGGATGTGCCGGGCAAGTACGGACGCGGCCGGGTAGTCGAAGGCGAGGGTGGCGGGGAGGCGAAGGCCGGTCGCGGCGGAGAGGCGGTTGCGGAGTTCCACGGCGGTGAGGGAGTCGAAGCCGACCTCGCGGAAAGCCCGGTCGGGCGCGATCGCGTCGGGGCTCGGGTAGCCGAGCACGGCGGCGGCGTGGCCGCGTACCAGCGTCAGTACTTCCTGTTCGCGCTCCGCCTCGGGGAGCGCGGCGAGGCGTTGGGCGAGAGCGGAGCCGTCCTGCTTGCTCGCGCCGGCGGCGGTGCGCCGGACCGGCACGCGCACCAGGGAGCGCAGCAGCGGCGGGATGCCCGCCGACGCCGCCTGGGCGCGCAGGCCCGCGAGATCGAGGCGTACCGGCACGAGCAGCGCGGCGTCCGTGGCGCAGGCGGCGTCGAACAGGGCAAGGCCCTCGTCCGTGGAGAGCGGAGCGGCTCCGGCGCGCGCCCTGCGGTCGAGTTCGCCGTTGCCGAGGTGGGCGGTCATCTCGCTGGCCTGGGCCCACAGACCCCAGGCGAGGGACGTCGCGGGGAGGCCCGCTGCCCGGCGGCGACCCGCGAGGGCGTCCAGGAAGGAGTTGGCCGCCGCGTAGTTGGCCTGACCGGGTGTGCCGAAGACTCCGGCGGCGGAGGAGAACAGGACGAACGCGGAGAGATCGAGGGCAGCGGTCAGCTCGTGGAGGTTGAGGGCCGCGTCCGCCTTCGGACGCAGGACTGCGTCGAGCCGTTCAGGGGTGAGCGAGGTGACCACGCCGTCGTCCAGGACGCCCGCCACGTGCACGACTGCCGTCAGGTCGGTACCGACCTCGGCGAGGAGCGCACCCAGCGCCTCCCGGTCGGCGGCATCGCACGCCACGATGCGCACCTGCGCACCCAGCTCTTCAAGCTGTTCGCGGAGTTCAGGGGCACCAGGTGCGGCCTCGCCGCGTCGCGATACGAGCAGCAGGTCCCGTACGCCGTGATGCTCGGCCAACTGCCGGGCCACCAGGCCACCGAGGGTGCCGGTGCCGCCGGTGACGAGGACGGTGCCGTCGCCCCAGTCGGCGGTGTCCGGCGCGTCGGCGTCATCGGCGGGGACCCGGGTCAGGCGGGGGGCCCACACCGCGCCGTCGCGGGTCACGGTCTCGGGTTCGTCGGTACGCAGCGCGGCGGCGACCAGCGGCTCGGAGCCCGCCTCCGCGTGCTGCTCGTCCGCCGCCCCGTCCTCGATGTGTACGAGGGCGAAGCGCCCCGGGTGCTCCGACTGCGCCGATCGCACCAGGCCGCGCACGGCGGCCGCCGCCAGGTCGTCGGCGGCACCCCGTGTCACGAGAGCGAGCCGCGACGAGGCGGACTCTTCGTCTTCGAGCCATCCGCGCACGGCGTCGAGGGCGCGGGTCAACAGGTCCCGTACACGGTCGAGTTCGTCGCCGGGGACAGCGGTCAACGGCAGGATCACCGTCTCGGACGACTCGGGTGAATCGGCTCCGCCGTCGTGGGGGGCTTCGATCCTCGTCCACTCCACCTGGAACAGCCCGTCGCGCCGCGTCGAGCCGGTGAGGCTCTCCTCGGCGAGGGCGCGCAGGGCGAGGGATTCGACCGTTACGACGGGCTGCCCGGCAGCGTCGGCAGCGATCAGGGAGATCGTGTCGGTCCCCGCGGCGCTGACCCTGACCCGGAGCGTGGTGGCGCCCGTGGCGTGCAGGGAGACCCCGGACCATACGAACGGCAGGTGGGCGCGGTCCGTACGGTCGATGAAGTCCCCCAGGCCGATGGTGTGCAGCGCGGCGTCGAACAGCGCCGGGTGGAGGCCGAAGGTCTCGGTGTCGGCGTGGGCCTCCTGCGGCAGCGTGATCTCCGCGAAGACGTCACCGTCCTGCCGCCAGGCGGCGCGCAGCCCCTGGAACACCGGTCCGTAGCCGTGACCGTTGGCGGTGAGCCGCTCGTACAGGTCGTCGATGTCGATCCGCTGGGCGCCGGCGGGCGGCCAGGCGGACAGCTCGAAGTCGGCGGGCATGCCGGTGGACGCGGGGGCGTTCGGCAGCAGGCTGCCGGTGAAGTGCCGGGTCCACGCCGCCTCGTCGGAACCGTCGTACGGCCGCGCGAAGAGACCGAGTTCGCGCCTGCCTGAGCCGTCGGGGCTGCTCACCGATATCTGCAGCTGCACGGCACCCTGCTCGGGGATGACGAGCGGCGCCTCGAGCGTCAGCTCCTCGAGGAAGCCGCAGCCGACCTCGTCACCCGCACGCAGGGCGAGTTCGGCGTACGCGGTGCCGGGCAGCAGGATCACTCCGTCCACGGCGTGGTCGGCCAGCCAGGGGTGCGTCTGCACGGAGAGGCGGCCGGTGAAGAGGTACCCGTCGGCGTCCGCGAGCGCCACGGCAGCACCGAGCAGCGGGTGACCGGCCGCCCGCAGCCCGGCGAACACCACGTCCCCGGCTCCGGCCGGGACGGCCTTCGGCCAGTAACGCTCCCGTTGGAAGGGGTAGGTGGGGAGGTCGACCGTGGTCCGGTCGGTGCCGGGGAAGAGTGCCTGCCAGTCGAGTTCGGCGCCGTGGACGTGCGCCTCGGCGAGCGACTGCGCCAGACGGTGAGCACCACCCTCGTCGCGACGCAGCGAGCCCAGGGCCACAGCCGGAGTCTCCGTGGCGTCGATAACCGCCTGGACGGGAACGGTGAGCACCGGGTGGGGGCTCATCTCCAGAAACAGTCCATGGCCGTCAGCGAGGAGGCCTCGAGTGGCCTGCTCAAACAGCACCGTCTGACGGAGATTGCGATACCAATACCCCGCGTCCATCGGCGTGCTGACCGCATCCAGCCAGTCACCGGTCAGCGTCGAGAAGACCGGGACCTGCGGAGACTGAGGACTGACGGGCGCCAAAACGTCAGCCAAGTGCGCCTCGATCGCCTCCACATGCGCGGAATGTGAGGCGTAATCCACCGGGATCGTACGAGCACGGATATCCCGGGCCACACACTGGGCCACCAGATCTTCCAGCGCCTCGGGCTCACCCGACACCACCACCTGGGACGGCCCATTGACCGCCGCCACAGAAATCCGCTCACCCCACCCGGACAGCAGCTCCCTGACCTCACCCTCGGGCAACGGCACAGACACCATGCCACCCTTGCCCGACAGCTCCAGAATCGCCTGACTGCGCAACGCAACCACCCGCGCCGCATCCTCCAGAGAGAGCGCACCCGCCACACACGCGGCGGCAATCTCACCCTGACTGTGACCGACCACAGCAGCAGGCTCCGTGCCCGCCGCACGCCACACGGCAGCCAACGACACCATCACCGCGAACAACACCGGCTGCACCACATCGACCCGATCGAAGCGGTCGCCGCCCAACTCCTCCAACAGATCCCAGTCCACAAACTCCGACAGCGCCGCACCGCACTCCCGCATCCGCTCCGCAAACACCGGCGAAGACTCCAGCAGCTCAACAGCCATACCGGCCCACTGCGACCCCTGCCCCGGAAACACGAACACCGGACGACCCGCACCCGTGACCACTTGCC
This sequence comes from Streptomyces sp. NPDC031274, assembly GCF_055570235.1. Lineage (NCBI taxonomy): Bacteria > Bacillati > Actinomycetota > Actinomycetes > Kitasatosporales > Streptomycetaceae > Streptomyces > Streptomyces sp. NPDC031274. The sequence goes on from NZ_JBVIHP010000052.1 coordinate 5,241, forward strand.
CCTCGACCACACCGGCAGCCGCCGAGACCCCCTCGGCCAACCGCTCAAGCCCGCCTAGAAGCTCCTCGCGATCCCCGCCGAGGACCACACCCCGGTACTCGAACCGCGACCGCGCAACAGCCAGCGACCACCCCACCGAGCCGACCCTCAACTCAGCATCTGCCAGTAGCAGTTCACGCACCCGCGCAGCCTGCTCCCGCAACGCCTCGGGGCTCCGCCCCGACAACACCAACGGCACCACACCAGGAACCACCGAAGCAGACTCACCAGCCCCCTCGGCCTGCTCCACCTCCGAAGCCTGCTCCACGATCACATGCGCATTGGTGCCACTCACACCGAACGACGACACACCAGCCCGACGCGGGGCGCCGCCCTCCCGCTCCGGCCAGGAACGCGCCTCCGTCAGCAACTCGACGGCGCCCGCCGACCAGTCCACCTCAGGCGTAGGGGCGTCGACATGCAGGGTCTGCGGCAGCACACCCTCCCGCATCGCCATGACCATCTTGATCACACCGGCCACACCGGCCGCGGCCTGCGTATGACCGATGTTCGACTTCAACGACCCCAGCCACAGGGGCTCCTGGCCGTCGGAACGCTCGCGCCCGTAGGTGGCGATGAGGGCCTGCGCCTCGATGGGGTCACCCAGGGTGGTGCCCGTGCCGTGGGCCTCCACCGCGTCCACGTCCGCCGCTGTCACGCGGGCGTTGGCGAGGGCCTGCATGATGACGCGCTGCTGTGAGGGCCCGTTCGGCGCCGTGAGCCCGTTGCTGGCGCCGTCCTGGTTGACGGCCGAGCCCCGTACGACCGCGAGGACGGGGCGTCCGGCTCGGCGGGCGTCGGAGAGGCGCTCCACGAGGAGCATGCCGACGCCCTCGCCCCAGCCGGTGCCGTCGGCCCCCGCGGCGAAGGCCTTGCAGCGGCCGTCGGCGGCCAGGCCCTGCTGGCGGCTGAACTCGACGAAGACGCCGGGGGTGGAGATGACGGTGACGCCGGCGACGAGCGCCATCCCGCACTCGCCCTGGCGCAGCGCCTGCACGGCGAGGTGGAGGGCGACGAGCGAGGAGGAGCAGGCCGTGTCGACGGTGAGGGCGGGGCCCTCGAGGCCGAACGAGTAGGAGATGCGGCCGGATTCGACGGCGGCCGCATTGCCGGTGCTCACATATCCCGCGACGTCCTCTTCGGCTTCGAAGAGGAGCGGGGCGTAGTCCTGACCATTGGTGCCGACGAACACACCGGTCTTACTGCCGCGTACCGACGCCGGGTCGATTCCGGCTCGTTCGAAGGATTCCCAAGCGGTTTCCAGGAGCAGTCGCTGCTGGGGATCCATGGCGAGGGCTTCGCGCGGGGAAATCCCGAAGAACGTCGCGTCGAAATCGGCGACGCGGTCGAGGAATCCGCCGTTGGCCGTGGAACTCGTGCCGTCTTTTCCTGCGGCATCGGGGTCGTAGAGCGACTCCAGGTCCCAGTTGCGGTCGGTGGGGAGTTCCGAGATCGCGTCGCGGCCGCCTGCCAGCAGCTGCCACAGTTCCTCGGGGCTGGTCACGCCTCCGGGGAACCGGCAACTCATCGCTGTGATCGCGATGGGTTCCTGAGCCGCCGCCTCGATGTCCTTGAGGCGTTGCTGCGTCTGGTGCAGGTCCGCCGAAACCCACTTGAGGTAGTCGCGCAGCGTCTCTTCATTCGCCATCAAAAAGTCACCTGTTCAGGACGTGTGCCGAACCTGCTGGCATACAACCGACCTGCCCGTAGTCGTCTTTCTCGATTACGAACAGGTCGTCATCAAGACGCTATGGGAGCCCTATATGGGCAACAACCCCTATCCGTCCCCTACCCGCCCCTACGGGATTGCCTCGGAATGAGGCGGGGGCGGGTGCTCGATAAAGGGGGTGGATAGGGGCTGTTGGTGAGCCTAATTCATGGCGCCGGTCTTATACCTCACTCGCGGAATTTCATGCCACCTTCTTTCGCGAAACTCCTTCTGCTCGGGCACGCGGTTCCCTCACGAGGCTTCGTCATGACCGGCCGAGTTGGTTCTTGATGAAGTCGAGCATCTCGTCGTCGCTGGCTGCGGCGAGCCGGTCCGTGACGTCGCCGCCGTCGCCGCTCTCGCCGACCGGGTCGGCTCCGCCGTTCTTCCAGCGGTCGAGCGCGGCCTGCAGCCGCACCGCCACCTTCGTCCGGGTGATCTCGTCGGCCGACTCGACCAGCGACAGGCTGCCTTCGAGCCGGTCGAGGTCGTTGAGGACCAGCGCGGTCGGCTCGCTTCCGTCCCGGACGAGTTCGGTGCGGAGGTGGTCGGCGAGGGCCGTCGGCGTCGGGTGGTCGAAGACGACGGTGGACGGCTGGACGAGGCCGGTGAGGGCGTTGACGCGGTTGCGCAGTTCGACGGCCGTGAGGGAGTCGAAGCCGAGCTCGCGGAACGGTCTGACCGGCTCGACGGCGGCCGCACCGCCGTACCCGAGTACTTCCGCGACCTGTTCGCACACCAGGGTGAGCAGCAACCGGTCCTGCTCGGCGCGCGGCAGCGCCGCGAGCCGCTCCGCCAGGTCGGGACCGGAGTCGCCCGCCTCGGCCGCGCCACCAGCGCCCCGAGTCTGAGCTGCCGCCAACAGCCGCTCCACTTCGGGCAGTTCGGTGTAGAGCTTGCTCGGGCGGACGGCGGTGAACCCGGGGTGGTACTGGTCCCAGTCGATGTCGCTGACTATGGCGGCCGTCAGGCCGTGGGTGAGGACCTGGTGCAGGGCGGCGACGGCGCGTCCAGGAGCCATCGGCGGCAGCGCGCCCCCGCGCAGCCGCTCGGCGGCCACGCCTTCGGCGGCCATGCCGCTGCCCGACCACGGGCCCCAGGCGACGGCGGTCGCCGCCAGACCACGGGCTCGCCTCGCCACGGCGAGCGCGTCCAGGGAAGCGTTGGCCGCCGCGTAGCTGCCCTGCCCCGCGCCGCCGGCGACACCGGCGACGGAGGAGAAGAGGACGAACGCCGACAGGCCCAGGCCGTCCGTCAGCTCGTCCAGGAGCCGGGCGGAGTGCACCTTGGCGCGGAACACGGTCTCGAACCGCTCGGCCGACATCCCGTCGAGCACTCCGTCGTCGAGGACTCCCGCGGTGTGGAACACCCCGGTCAGCGGCATGTCCCCGGGAATCTCCCCCAGGACCCGGACGAGGGCGTCCCGGTCGGCCGCGTCACACGCCGACACCGTCACCTTCGCCCCCAACCCCTCCAGTTCGGAGCGGAGTTCAGTGGCGCCGGACGCGTCAAGGCCTCGGCGGCTGGTCAGGACGAGGTGCTCGGCGCCCTCTCGCGCCAGCCACCGCGCCACGTGACCGCCAAGGGCACCCGTGCCGCCCGTGATGAGGACGGTGCCCTGCGGGGACCACTCCGCGGCCGGGGCCTCGCCCAGCGGGGCCCGTACGACACGGCGTCCGAACACCCCGGACCCGCGCACCGCCACCTGGTCCTCGCCGTCGGCTCCGGCGAGCACCCCGGCGAGCCGCGACAGCGCGCGGGCATCCGGCGTCTCGGGCAGGTCGACCAGACCACCCCACCGCTCCGGATACTCCAACGCCGCGACCCGGCCAAGACCCCACACAGCCGCCTGCCCCGGATCAGGCGCCCCGTCGGACTGCCCGACCGACACCGCACCCCGCGTGGCACACCACAACGGAGCATCGATCCTCGCATCGCCCAGCGCCTGTACCAGCGTCAGGACGAGCGCGAGTTCGCCTCCCGTGTCCAGCGACAGCACACCGTCGACGGCGAGCCCGGACGCTGCCGCCCGCAGTTGTGCGGCCAGCCTGTCCCGGTCCACGCCGACCGCTCCGTCCACCTCGACGGTCACCAGGCGCACGCCCTGCCCGGCGAGTGCGGCGAGTCCCGTCGGCCACGGGTCGTCCGCACCACCGGCGGGCACGACAGCGAGCCAGGTGCCCGCCCACTCCCCCGGCTGTGCGTCGGTGAGCGGCTTCCAGGACTCGCGATAGCTCCACCGGTCGATGGTGGCCGCCTCGCGCTGCTGCCGCCGCCATGCGGTGAGGGCGGGCAGGACCGAGCTGAGGGGTGCGTCGTCGGCCACTTCCAGGGCGCCGGCGAGGCCCGCGAGGTCCGCGCTCTCGACGGCTTCCCAGAACCGCGACTCCACCTCGTCGGTCGCGCCCGCGCGCTCGTGGCCCGCGCTGTCCGTCGTCGGCTCCAGCCAGTAGTGGCTGCGCTGGAAGGCGTAGGTGGGCAGGTCCACGCGGCGCCGGTCCTCGACCGGTGCGTAGAGCGGTGTCCAGTCGACCTCGGCCCCGCGGACCTGGATCCTGGCCAGGGCGGTCAGGAACGTCTCCGCTTCGGCGCGGTCGCGGCGCAGGGCGCCGACGAGGCCCGCCTGCCGGTCCGGCTCGGTGACGGTGTCGTGGGCCATCGCGGTGAGGACCGTGTCCGGGCCGAGCTCGAGAAGCGTCGACACGCCGTACTCCATGAGGGAGTTGAGGCCGTCGTGGAAGCGCACCGCCTCTCGGACGTGGCGGACCCAGTACTCCGGGTCCCGCACTGCACCGATCTCCGCGAGGCGCCCGGTCAGGTTCGACACGATCGGTACCGTCGGCGTCTCGTACGTGATGCCCCGGGCGACCTTGCGGAAGTCGTCGAGGACCGCGTCCATCAGTGGAGAGTGGAAGGCGTGCGAGACCTTCAGCCAGCGCACCTTCCGCTCCTGGGCCTTGAGCGTCTCGGCGATCCCCTCAAGGGTCGACCTCTCTCCGGAGAGCACTACCTGGGAGGGCCCGTTCACGGCGGCCAGGTCCACGCGGTCCGCCACGCCCTCGAGGAGCGCCAGCACGTCGGCCTCCGTGGCCTGTACGGCCAGCATGGCCCCGCCTTCGGGCAGCGCCTGCATCAAACGTCCTCGTGCGGCGACCAGTTGGGCCGCGTCTTCGAGGGACCAGAGCCCGGCAACGTACGCCGCAGCCAGCTCGCCCACCGAATGCCCGCCGACGACCTCCGGCCGCACCCCGAAGGACTCGGCCAACCGATAGAGAGCGACCTCGACCGCGAACAACGCAGGCTGCGCATAACCCGTCTGCCCAAGCAGCTCCGCATCATCACCGAACATCACATCCTTCAGCGGCCGGTCGAGCACCGCGTCCAGGTGTGCACACACCTCGTCGAGCGCGTCCGCGAAGACCGGGAAGGACTCGTACAGCTCACGTCCCATTCCGACCCGTTGACTGCCCTGTCCCGTGAAGACCACCCCGAGCCGCCCCTCGACCACGGATCCCGTGATCTCGTGCCGGAAGGGGGTGCTGCCCGCGCCGAGGAACACGGTGCGGTGTTCGAGGAGAGAGCGTCCCGACAGCAGTGACCAGCCCACGTCCACCGGATTCAGCTCCGGTCCGGTGAAGGCGTGTTCGCGGAGCCGGTCCACCTGTGCGTGCAGCGCATCGGCGCTGCGCGCCGACACCACCCATGGCAGCAACGCGGGCTTGACGGCGGCCTCTCCGCCCTCCCGACGCTCTGCCTTCCGGCCGCGCCTGGGGGCCTGCTCGACGATGACGTGCGCGTTGGTGCCGCTGACACCGAACGAGGAGACTCCCGCACGGCGCGGCGCGCCGTCCCGGGCGGGCCAGTCGCGGTTCTCCGTGAGGAGTTCCACGGTGCCGGCCGACCAGTCCACGTGGGAGCTCGGCCGGTCGATGTGGAGGGTGCGCGGCAGCATGCCCTCGCGCATCGCGAGGACCATCTTGATGACACCGGCCACGCCCGCGGCTGCCTGCGTGTGACCGATGTTGGACTTCACCGAGCCGAGGAGCAGCGGCCGGTCCTCGGGCCGCTCCTGGCCGTACGTGGCGATGAGCGCCTGTGCCTCGATCGGGTCGCCCAGGGTGGTGCCGGTGCCGTGGCCCTCCACGACGTCGACCTGCTCGGGTGCGATGCGGGCGTTGGCGAGCGCGGCCTGGATGACGCGCTGCTGGGAGGGGCCGTTGGGGGCGGTGAGGCCGTTGCTCGCGCCGTCCTGGTTGACCGCCGAGCCGCGCATGACGGCGAGCACTTCGTGGCCGTTGCGGCGCGCGTCGGAGAGGCGCTCGAGGAGGAGCAGTCCGACGCCCTCGCCCCAGCCGGTGCCGTCGGCGGCCTCCGCGTACGGCTTGCAGCGACCGTCCGACGCGAGGCCGCCCTGCCTGCTGAACTCGTCGAAGGCGCCCGCCGTCGCCATCACCGTGACACCACCGGCGAGCGCGAGGCTGCACTCGCCCTGACGCAGCGCCTGCGCCGCGAGGTGCAGGGCGACCAGGGACGACGAGCAGGCCGTGTCCACCGTGACCGCCGAGCCTTCGAGGCCGAACGAGTAGGCGAGGCGGCCGGAGATGACGCTGCCCGACGTGCCGGTGAGGAGGTGTCCTTCGACGCCTTCGGGAACGCTGTCGAGCCCGGTCGCGTACCCCTGGTGTCCTGAGCCGATGAAGACGCCGGTCGCGGTGGAGCGCAGCGACCTGGGCGCGATGCCGACGCGTTCGAAGAGCTCCCAGGCGGACTCCAGGAGGATCCGCTGCTGGGGGTCCATGGCGAGGGCCTCGCGCGGCGATATGCCGAAGAGCCCCGCGTCGAACCGCGACGCGTCGTAGACGAAGCCGCCCTCGGGCTTGTACTGGGCCGCCGTGCCGGACTCCCAGCCGCGGTCGGCGGGGAACACCGAGATGGTGTCGGTGCCGTCGACGAGCAACTGCCAGAGCTTTTCCGGGGTGTCGGCACCTCCGGGGAAGCGGCAGCTCATCGACACGATGGCGATCGGATCGTCGTCCACCACGGTGGACCTATTCGGTACGGGGACCGGTGCGGCGCCCGTACCCGTCCCGGCGAGGGCCGTCACGAGGTGGCGGGCCAGGGCGTCGGGCGAGGGATGGTCGAAGACCACGGTCGACGGAAGCGGCAGCTCCGTGGCGGCGGTGAGCCTGTTGCGGACCTCCACGGCCGTGAGTGAGTCGAAGCCCAGTTCGCGGAAGGCGCGGGTGGGTTCGACGGCCTCCGCGTCGGCGTAACCGAGCACGGCGGCGGCCTGGGCGCGCACCAGGTCGAGGGCGACGCGCTCCTGTTCGGCCGCCGGGAGTCCGGCGAGACGGCGTGCCCACTCGGATGCAGGTGCCGCCGTCCCAGCGGCCGCGGCGGCCGTGGGGCGCTCGCGGCGCAGTTCGGGCAGGGCGCCGATGAGGGCGCTCGGCCGGGCGACGGTGAACGCGGGAGCGAACCGCTCCCAGTCCATGTCGGCGACGGTCAGGGACGTCTCGTCGTACGCGAGGGCCTGTGCGAGCGCTCCGACGGCGTGGTCGGGTGCGAGCAGTCGCACGCCACGGCGGCGCAGGTGCTCCTCGGCCTCGGCGGTCGCCGCCATGCCGCTGCCGCCCCAGCCGCCCCAAGCGACGGACGTGGCGGTGCGGCCCAGGGCCCTGCGCCGCTCGGCGAGCGCGTCGAGGAACGCGTTGGCGGCGGCGTAGCCCGACTGCCCGCCGCTGCCCCAGACGGCGGCGATGGACGAGAACAGCACGAACGCGTCGAGCGGCGCGTCACCGAGCAGCTCGTCCAGGTGCGCCGCGCCCCCGGCCTTCGCCTCCAGTGCCTCCGCGAGCTCCTGCGCCGAAGTGTCGGCGAGCGCCAGAGCGGGACTCACACCCGCCGCGTGGAACACGGAGCGCAGGGTGTGTCCGTCACGGGTGAGTTGCTCCAGGAGCGCGGACACGGCACTCCGATCGGCCACGTCGCACGCGGCGACGGTGACATCGGCCCCCGACTCCTCCAGTTCCGCCTTGAGTTCGGCGGCTCCCGGCGCGTCCAGGCCACGACGGCTCGTGAGTACGAGATGCTCGGCGCCCGCGCGCACCAGCCAGCGCGCGACATGCGCACCGATCGCGCCCGTGCCGCCCGTGATCAGGGCGGTTCCGCGCGCGGTCCAGGCGGCGGTCTCCCCCGCACCGGCGTCGAGCGGAGCGTGGGCGATTCGGCGTGCGAAGACTCCGGAGCCGCGTACGGCCAGTTGGTCCTCGTCCCCGCACCCGGCGAGTATCCCGGCCAGGCGGGCGCCCGCGCGGGCGTCCATCGTCTCCGGCAGGTCGATGAGACCACCCCACAGCTCGGGGTGTTCGAGCGCCACGACCCGGCCGAGACCCCACACCTGGGCCTGGCCGGGGTGGGCGAGCCGGTCGCTGCGGCCCGTCGACACGGCACCGCTCGACACCGCCCATACCCGCGCGTCGACGTTCGTGTCGGCCACCGCCCGTACCAGCGCCACCGTGCCCGCGAGTCCGGTCGGCAGTACGGCGTGCGAGGGGTGGGGGTCCTCTGCCAGAGCCAGCAGGGAGACCACGCCCGACAGGCCGCCGGCACCCGCTTCGGCCGTCTGCCGCAGCCTCTCGGCGAGCCCTTCACGCGTCAGCTCGTCGGTGCGTACGCGCAGGTGGTGCACCTCGGCCCCGGCCCGGGACAGCGCTTCGACGACACCCGTCGTCCACGGGTCCTCGGCGGTGATCTCCTCGGGCCCGACGACGAGCCACCGCCCCGAAAGCACGGGCGACGACAGGGCGCCGACGGACAACGGCTTCCAGGTCACCCGGTAGCGCAGGGAGTCGACGGCCGAGCGCTCGCGGCGCCTGCGGCGCCACGACGACAGCACCGGCAGAACCGCGCCCAATTCGGAGGCGGCGGCTTCGGCGTCCAGTTCGGCGGCGAGCTCCTCCAGGTTCTCGTGCTCGACGGCCTCCCAGAACCGTGCCTCGGTCTCGTCGTCGGCGGTGGCGGCCGCGCCGGTGCTCCGGGCGCTCTCGTTCACCAGCCAGTAGTGCTCGCGCTGGAAGGCGTAGGTGGGCAGATCGACGAGGGTGCGGACGCCGGGGAAGATTGCCTGCCAGTCCAGTTCGACGCCGTGGACGTGCGCATCGGCGAGCGCGGCGACGAGCCCGGCCGGGCCGTCCCCGCGCAAGGTCATCTCGACGAGCGGGCCGTCGCTCTCGGCGGGGCGCGGCACGACAGGCACCTCCGGGGCGTCCTCGCCCCGCAGCGCCACGGCACGGGCGGCGTCCTCCAAGGAGAGCGTCCCCGCGACGACGGCCGCGGCGATCTCACCCCGGCCGTGGCCCACCGCACCGGCTGGCTCGACTCCGGCCGCGCGCCACACGGCGGCCAGGGACACCGGCACCGCGAACCGCACGGCGGCGTCCCGCACCACGTCTCGTACGAGGTCGTCGCGGTCGGTGTTCTCTGCGCGCAGTTCCTCGATCAGGTTCCCGCCGACGAAGGCGGCCAGCGCGTCGGCGCACTCCCGCATCCGTTCGGCGAACACGGGGCTCGCGTCGAGGAGTTCGGTGATCGGCCCGGCCGGGTGGTCCCCGTTCTCCGGGAAGACGAACACGGGTCGGCTCGCGCCGTCTCTTGCGCGGCCCGTGACCGCGCCGGCGGCGGTGTCGCCCCGGGCGAGCCGTTCGAGGGCGGCGAGGAGCTCCGCACGGTCGCGGCCCACGACGGCGCCCCGGTGCTCGAAGCGCGAACGGGCGGTGGCGAGGGTGTATCCCGCCTCGGCCGTACTCAACTCGTCGTTCGTAACGAGGTGTTCGCGCAGCCGCGCGGCCTGCCCCCGCAGGGCCTCAGGGGTGCGCCCGGAAAGCACCAGCGGCACCACGCCCGCCACCAGCGGCGGCCCGGCGGGCTCCGTGTCCGTGGCCGGTGCGTCGGCGGGGGCCTGCTCGACGATCACGTGCGCGTTGGTGCCGCTCACGCCGAACGCCGACACGCCCGCGCGGCGTGGCGTGTCCCCGCCCCGGCCCGACCACTGCCTGGCCTCGGTGAGCAGCTCGACGGCGCCTGCCGTCCAGTCCACCTGGGGCGTGGGAGCGTCCACGTGCAGGGTCTGCGGGAGCACCCCCTCGCGCATCGCCATGACCATCTTGATGACTCCGGCGACACCGGCGGCGGCCTGCGTGTGGCCGAGGTTCGACTTCACCGAGCCCAGCCACAGGGGCTGCTGGGCCGGGCGGTCCTTGCCGTACGTGGCGAGCAGCGCCTGCGCCTCGATCGGGTCGCCGAGAGTGGTGCCCGTACCGTGTGCCTCCACCGCGTCCACGTCACCGGCCGCAAGCCCCGCACTGGCCAGGGCGGCACGGATCACGCGCCGCTGCGAGGGACCGTTGGGCGCGGTGAGGCCGTTGCTCGCACCGTCCTGGTTGACCGCGGAACCCCGTACGACCGCGAGGACCTGGTGGCCGTTGCGGCGCGCGTCGGAGAGGCGCTCCACCAGGAGCATGCCGACGCCCTCGCCCCAGCCGGTGCCGTCCGCACCCGCGGCGAAGGCCTTGCAGCGGCCGTCGGTGGCGAGGCCGCGCTGGCGGCTGAACTCGATGAACGTGCCCGGCGACGACATCACCGACACGCCGCCCGCGAGCGCCATGGTGCACTCGCCCTGGCGCAGCGCCTGCGCCGCCAGGTGCAGGGCGACCAGCGAGGACGAGCAGGCCGTGTCGACGGTGAGGGCAGGGCCTTCGAGGCCGAACGAGTAGGAGATGCGGCCGGAGGCGACGCTGGCCGCGTTGCCGATGCCGAGGTAGCCCTCGACCTCGTCGGGGACCGCGCCAAGGTCGGCGGTGTAGTCCTGGCCGTTGGTCCCGGCGAAGACGCCGATCTGACTGCCACCGAGCCCCAGCGGGTCGATGCCGGCCCGCTCGAAGGCCTCCCAGGAGGCCTCGAGGAGGAGCCGCTGCTGGGGGTCCATGGCGAGGGCTTCGCGCGGGTTGATGCCGAAGAACTTCGGGTCGAACTCGCCCGCGTCGTACAGGAATCCGCCTTCGCGGACGTACGACGTGCCCGCCTGGTCCGCGTCGGTGTCGTAGAGCGCCCCGACGTCCCAGCCGCGGTCGGCGGGGAACGCGCCGATGGCGTCGACGCCGTCAGCGACGAGCCGCCACAGGTCCTCTGGGCTGCTCACGCCGCCGGGGAAGCGGCAGCTCATGCCGATGATGGCAAGGGGCTCGTCGTCCGGGGCCACCCGGGTGACCGGGGCCGGGAGCGCCGTGTCGGGCTCGTCTGCGAACAGCTCGGCGTGGAGGTGCGCGGCAAGCGTGGTCGCGGTCGGGTGGTCGAAGATGAGCGTGGTGGGCAGCTGGAGGCCGGTTGCGGCGCCGATGAGGTTGCGCAGCTCGACGGCGGTGAGGGAGTCGAAACCCAACTCGCGGAAGGCGCGCGTCACTTGGATGTCGTCGACGCTCGGGTAGCCGAGGACTCCCGCGGCCTGTTCGCGGACGAGGTCGAGGAGTGCCGCCTCACGGTCGGCCCGCGCGAGCCCGGCGAGGCGCTGCGCGAAGGCGCCGCCGGGGGCGGTGGGCGCCGTGTCCGGGGTGCGGTCGAGGGCTTTGGCCTCGGGGATGTCGGTGAACAGGCGGCTCGCGCGGACCGTCGTGAAGCCGGGTGCGTACTGCTCCCAGTCGATGTCGTTGACGACGGTGACGGTCTGGCCGTGCGTGAGGGCCTGCTGCAGGGCGGCTATCGCCAGGTCCGGTTCCATGGGCGGCATGACGCCGTGCCTCAGCCGTTCCGCTGCGGCCCCTTCCGCGGCCATGCCGGTGCCGCCCCACGGGCCCCACGCGACGGACGTCGCGGTGCGGCCCATGGCGCGCCGGGTCGCGGCGAGCCCGTCGAGGTAGGCGTTGGCGGCGGCGTAGCCGCCCTGTCCCGCGCCGCCCGCGACACCTGCGTACGAGGAGAAGAGCACGAACGCCGACAGGCGGTGGTCGGCGGTGAGTTCGTCGAGGTGACGGGCGGACTGCACCTTGGCGCGGAACACCGCGGCGAGGCGGTCCGGGGTCATGCCGTCGATGACGCCGTCGTCGAGGACTCCGGCCGTGTGGAACACACCGGTCAGCGGCGCGTCGTCGGGGATGTCCGAGAGAACCCGGGCGAGTGCCTCGCGGTCGGCGGCGTCGCAGGCCACCACGGTCACGGTTGCCCCCGACTCCTCGAGCTCGGCGTGGAGTTCGGTGGCGCCGGGGGCGTCGGGGCCACGGCGGCCGGCGAGGACGATGTGCCGGGCGCCCTCGCGGGCGAGCCAGCGCGCGACGTGCCCGCCGAGGGCGCCGGTGCCGCCGGTGATGAGGACGGTGCCGTGCGGCGACCACTCCTCGGCCGGGACCTGGCCGAGCGGGGCCCTCACGAGGCGACGCCCGAAGACGCCCGAGCGGCGCACCGCGACCTGGTCCTCGCCCTCGCGGGCGGCCAGGACCCGGACGAGGTCCGTGACCGTCTGGTCGTCGGCCGCGTCGGGCAGGTCGACGAGACCGCCCCACGTCTGCGGGTGTTCGAGGGCCGCGACACGCCCCAGGCCCCACACCGCCGACTGGGCAGGGTCCTCGGGGCCTTCGGCGGGACTCGTGACCACGGCGCCGCGGGTCGCCGCCCACACCGTGGCGGTGGCGCCCGCGTCGCCGAGTGCCTGGAGCAGCGTCATCGTGCGGGCCGCCGGGGTGAACGCCGCGTCGTCGGAGAGGCCCGCGCCGTTCGGCAGCGCCAGGAAGGAGAGGACGCCGTCGAGTCCGGCGGCGTTCGGGCGCAGCAGCTCGGCGAGGGCGGCGCGGTCGCTCGCGACCGCGTCCGGCACGCGCACCACGGTGAGGTGCGCCCCGTGTGCGGCGAGACCCTGTTCGGCTGCCCTGGTCCAGGGGTGGCTGTCGCGTCCGGCGGGGACGAGGAGCGCCCAGGTGCCGGGGAGCGTGAGGGCGGCGTCCGCCGGGCGCGGCAGCGGGTTCCAGGTGACACGGTAGCGCCAGTTGTCGAGGGTGGACGTGCGGCGTTCCTTGTGGCGCCAGGCCGTCAGGGCGGGCAGCACATCGCTGAACGGCGCGTCGTCGCGCACGTCGAGCGCGCTGGAGAGGCCCGCGAGGTCGGCGTGCTCCACGGCCTCCCAGAACCGTGACTCGGCGCCGTCGGCGGAGGCCACAGCCGTGGCGGTGCCGGCCATGTGAGGGGTGGACGTCTCGAGCCAGTGGCTCTGCCGCTGGAAGGCGTACGTGGGCAGGTCGATGCGGCGGCGGGCGGCGACGGGGGCGTGCAGCGGCGTCCAGTCGACGGTGGTGCCGCGGACGTGGACGCGGGCCAGCGCGGTGAGGAACGTGTCGGGCTCGGGCCGGTCGCGGCGCAGCGCCGGGACGAGTCCGGCCTGGGCCGCGGTGTCGGTGAGGGTGTCGTGGGCCATCGCCGTGAGGACGGCGTCGGGGCCGAGCTCCAGGAGTGTGCTCGCCCCGAAGCCGGTGAGGGCGCCGAGGCCGTCGTGGAAACGGACCGCTTCGCGTACGTGCCGCACCCAGTACTCGGGGTCCTGGAGTTCGGCGGCGGTGGCGAGGCGTCCCGTCACGTTGGAGACGAGGGGCAGGGCGGGCGTGCCGTACTCCAGGCCGCGGGCGATCTGCCGGAACTCGTCGAGCATGGGCGCCATGAGCGGCGAGTGGAAGGCGTGCGAGACCTTCAGCCAGCGGGTCTTGCGGCTTTCGGCGCGCAGCTGGGAGCCGAGGTCCTCCAGGACGCCCCGGTCGCCGGAGAGCACCACTTGGGAGGGGCCGTTGACAGCGGCGAGGCCCACCCACTCGGAGACGTCGTCCAGGAGCGGCAGCACGTCGGCCTCGGCCGCCTGGACGGCGAGCATCGCTCCGCCGCGGGGCAGCGCCTGCATCAGCCGGCCGCGGGCGGCGACGAGCCTGGCCGCGTCCTCGAGGGACCAGAGCCCGGCGACGTGGGCCGCGGCGAGCTCGCCGACGGAGTGGCCGCCGAGGATCTCCGGCCGTACGCCGAAGGACTCCGCGAGCCGGAACAGGGCCACTTCGACGGCGAAGAGCGCGGGCTGCGCGTAGCCGGTCTGTGCCAGTGACTCGGCCTCGGCCTCGGCCGACGCGGGATCACCGGTGCCGAACACGACCTCCTTCAGCGGCCGGTCGAGGAGCGGGTCGAGGTGCGCGCAGACCGCGTCGAAGGCCTGTGCGAACACGGGGAACGCCGCATACAGCTCCGCTCCCATGCCGAGGCGCTGGCTGCCCTGGCCGGTGAAGACGACACCAAGGCGGCCCTCGACGACCTCGCCCGTCACGACACCCGGCGCGACACCGGGTGCCTCGGAGGCCAGGGTCCGAAGGCCCGTGAGGAGCTGTTCACGGTCCGGGCCGAGCAGCACCGCGCGGTGTTCGAGCGCGGCGCGGCCTGAGGCGAGGGACCAGGCGATGTCGGCTCGTCCGGCGTGATCCGCGGCAAGGCCGGGGTCGGCGAGGACGCGTTCGTGCAGCCGCCCCGCCTGGGCACGCAGCGCCTGCGCGGTCCGGCCGGAGACGAGCCATGGGGTGACGCCCTCCACGGCATCGGTCGACGGCTCGGCGACGGATTCGGCGAGCTCTGCAGGCCCGGAGGACTCCGCGGGCCCGGCCTCCGTCTCTTCGGTGGCCGGCTGCTCGGCCGGTGCCTGTTCCACGATGACGTGGGCGTTGGTGCCGCTCACACCGAAGGACGAGACGCCCGCGCGGCGCGGCCGGTCCGTCTCCGGCCACTCCCGCGCCTCGGTCAGCAGCTCGACCGCCCCGGCGTTCCAGTCGACATGGGAGGTCGGCCGGTCCACGTGCAGGGTCTGCGGGAGCACGCCCTCCCGCATCGCCATGACCATTTTGATGACACCGGCGACACCGGCGGCGGCCTGCGTGTGCCCGATGTTCGACTTGATCGTGCCGAGCCACAGCGGCCGGTCCGCGGAACGCCCCTGCCCGTACGTCGCGAGGAGCGCCTGCGCCTCGATGGGGTCGCCCAGGGTCGTGCCGGTGCCGTGCGCCTCGACCACGTCGACGTCACCCGTGGAGAGGCCCGCCCCGGAGAGGGCGGCGCGGATCACGCGGCGCTGCGAGGGGCCGTTGGGAGCGGTGAGGCCGTTGCTCGCACCGTCCTGGTTGACGGCGGAGCCCCGTAGGACAGCGAGGACCGGGTGGCCGTTGCGGCGCGCGTCGGAGAGCCGCTCAAGGAGGAGCAGTCCGACGCCCTCGCCCCAGCCGGTGCCGTCGGCGGCCTCCGCGAACGCCTTGCAGCGGCCGTCCTGTGCCATGCCGCGCTGCCTGCTGAACTCCACGAACGCGGTCGGCGTCGACATCAGCGAGACGCCACCGGCCAGGGCGAGTCCGCACTCGCCCTGCCGCAGCGCCTGCGCCGCGAGGTGCAGCGCCACGAGCGACGAAGAGCAGGCCGTGTCGATGGTGACGGCCGGGCCCTCCAGACCGAGGGTGTAGGAGAGTCGGCCGGAGACCACGGCCGCCGTGTTGCCGGTGCCCGAGTAACCCTCGGTGCTGTCGGCTGCTTCCGCGACGACGGCCGTGTAGTCCTGCCCGTTGGTGCCGGTGAACACGCCGGTACGAGTGCCGCGCAGGCTCATCGGGTCGATGCCGCCCCGCTCGATCGCCTCCCACGCCGTTTCCAGGAGGAGCCGCTGCTGTGGGTCCATGGCGCGCGCCTCGCGCGGCGATATCCCGAAGAAGCCCGCGTCGAACTCGTCGGCCGCGTAGTAGAAGCCGCCCTCGCGGGCATACGTGGTCCCCTGGTGGTCGGGGTCCGGGTGGTAGAGCCCGTCCACGTCCCAGCCGCGGTTGGCGGGAAACGCGGAGACCGCGTCGACGCCGTCCGCGACGAGCCGCCACAGCTCCTCGGGCGTGGCGACGCCGCCGGGGAACCGGCAGCTCATCCCCACGATCGCGAGGGGCTCGGACTCGCGGGACTCCAGCTCCTGCATTCTCCGACGAGTCGTGTGCAGGTCCGCCGTCACCTGCTTGAGAAGGCGACGGATTTTGTCGTCGTTCACCATCTGACCTAGCTCCTAGAACAAGTCGAAAAGTGCGGGCACATCAAGAGATCGCCGCATGCCGAACGCCACATACCGAGGGAGTGCCGGCGCCACATACCGAGGGGGTACGGGCGCATCACGAAAAGCCGAACTCTTTGCTGATGAAGTCGAACATCTCGTCGTCCGTCGCGGACTCCAGCTCACCCGCTACCTCCGCTGTCTCCTCTGCCTCCTGCGCGCGGGTGCACTGCGCGAGAAGCACCCGCAGCCGCTCGGCGACCGTGGAGAGCTCGGCAGCCGACGGGCCGATGTCCGCGAGCCCCTGCTCCAGGCCGTCGAGCTGCGCCAGGAGCGGCGCGGTCGCGTCGGCCGCGGCGCCGCCGCCCGGGAGCAGTTCGGTCCTCAGATACGCGGCGAGTGCGAGCGGCGTCGGATGGTCGAAGACCAGAGTGGTCGGCAGCGGCAGGCCGCTGGCCGCGCCGAGGCGGTTGCGCAGCTCCACGGCAGTCAGCGAGTCGAAGCCCAGCTCCCGGAACGCACGCCCCGGTTCGACCTGCTCGGGCCCGGGGTAACCGAGGACACCGGCCGCCTCGTCACGGACCAGGTCCTCCAGGAGCTTGTCCTGCTCGGGCCCGGAGAGCGTGGCGAGCCGTCCCGCCAGGTCGGGACCGGCGGCCACCGACTTCCCCGCGTCCTTGCTGGCGACGGCGAGCGCCCGCGCCTCGGGCAGGTCCGCGAAGAGCGGGTTGGGTGCGAGCACGGCGATGCCGGGCAGGTACTGTGCCCAGTCGATGTCGGCGATCACCGTGGCCGTCGGGCCGTGCGTGCGCGCCTGCGTGAGGGCCTGACGCAGGGCGGCGACGGCGCGCTCCGGCGCCATCGGCGGCAGCGCAGCCGTCCGCGCCGCCCCTGTCGTGGCCCCGTCGGGCGCCGCCATGCCGCCGCCGTCCCAGGCGCCCCAGGCGACCGAGACCGCCGCCAGACCGCGGGCACGCCGTGCCTCCACGAGCCCGTCGAGCGCGGCGTTGGCCGCGGCGTAACTGCCCTGCCCCGCGCCGCCGGAGAGCCCGGCGAACGAGGAGAACAGCACGAACGCCGACAGACCGAGTCCTTCGGTGAGCTCGTCGAGGAGCCGCGCCGACCGCACCTTGGCGCGGAACACGGTCGCGAGCCGCTCGGCCGACATCCCGTCGAGCACTCCGTCGTCGAGGACTCCCGCGGTGTGGAACACACCGGTCAGCGGCATGTCATCGGGGACATCGCCGATGACGCGGGCGAGCGCGTCCCGGTCGGCCGCGTCACACACCGTCACGGTGACCTTCGCCCCCAGCTCCTCCAATTCGGTACGGAGTTCCGGAGCGCCGGGGGCGTCCAGGCCGCGACGGCTCGTCAGGACGAGGTGTTCAGCGCCCGCGCGCGCCAGCCACCGCGCCACATGACCACCGATCGCACCCGTTCCGCCCGTGATCAGTACGGTGCCGTGCGGAGACCACGGCTCGGCCGATCCGGTGCCCAGGGGAGCACGCACGAGACGGCGCCCGAAGACGCCTGAGCGGCGCACCGCGAGCTGATCCTCGGCACCCGCGCCGGCCAGCACGCGGACAAGCCCTTCGAGGGCCTCCTCGTCCACCGCCTCCGGCAGGTCCACCAGACCGCCCCACAGCTGCGGATACTCCACGGCGACCACGCGCCCCAGCCCCCAGAGCTGCGCCTGCTCATGCCTGTGCGCCGGGTCGGAGCCGCTCACGGACAGCGCGGACCGGGTGGCGACCCAGAGCGGGACGGCGAGACCAGCGGCGTGCAGGGCCTGTACCAGCGTCACCGTGCCGGACAGACCACGGCTCACCGCATCCTCACCGACGGGGTGCGGCTCCTCGTCGAGCCCCAGCAGAGAGAGCACGCCCGCGAGTTGAAGGCCACTGCTCTCCTCCCGCAATCGCTCGGCGAACTCCGCTCGACCGGCCTCACCCGTCGCGGCCGCATCGAGGACCAGCACCCGCACGTCGGCGCCACGCCCGCGCAGGACCCGGCCGATGGCGGCATGCCACTCCTCGTCCACGCCCTGGTCCGGGACCACGAGCAGCCAGGTCCCGTCGAGCCCGGCGGTGGGCGCGCCGCCCACGTCCAACGGCTTCCAGGTCACCCGGTAACGCCAGCTGTCCAGCGTCGACGCCTCCCGACGCTGTCGCCGCCACGACGACAGGACGGGGAGCACCGCGCCCAGCTCGGCGACGGCTCCGGCCCCGCCGGCGTCGAGCTCCGAAGAGAGGCTCTCCAGGTCCTCACGCTCGACGGCCTCCCAGAAACGCTGCTCGACCTCGTCACCGGCGAGTGCGCCGGACACGGACGGGGCCGACTCCAGCCAGTAGCGACTGCGCTGGAAGGCGTAGGTGGGGAGGTCGACGCGGCGCCGGGTGGCGGTGGGCTCGTAGAGAGGGGTCCAGTCGACGTCGACGCCTCGTACGTATGCCTGAGCCAGGGCGGTCAAGAACGTGTCGGGCTCGGGGCGGTCGCGGCGCAGGGACGCGATCAGGCCCGACTGGGCCTCGGGCTCGGTGAGGGTGTCGTGCGCCATCGCGGTCAGGACCGCGTCCGGGCCGAGTTCAAGAAGCGTCGACACCCCGTATGCAGTAAGGGAGTTGAGGCCGCCATGGAAGCGGACCGCATCGCGCACGTGGCGGACCCAGTACTCCGGGTCCTGAAGCTCAGCCGCCTCGGCCAGCTCGCCCGTCAGGTTCGAGACGACCGGGAGCTTCGGAGCGTTGTACGCCAGCCCCTGCGCGACCTTACGGAAGTCCTCCAGCACCGGATCCATCAGCGGAGAGTGGAAGGCGTGCGAGACCTTCAGCCAGCGCACCTTCCGCTCCTGAGCCTTCAGCGTCCGGGCCAGGCCTTCGAGAGGGGACCGCTCACCGGAGAGCACCACCTGCGAGGGGCCGTTCACGGCCGCCAGACCGACCTGCTCCTCCAGACCTTCCAGCAGGGGCAGTACGTCAGCCTCCGTGGCCTGCACGGCGAGCATCGCGCCTCCCTCGGGCAGCGCCTGCATCAACGTGCCGCGCGCGGCGATCAGTTGGGCTGCGTCTTCCAGGGACCAGAGCCCGGCAACGTACGCGGCAGCCAGCTCACCCACCGAATGTCCGCCGACCACCTCCGGCCGCACCCCGAACGACTCAACCAGGCGGTACAGGGCCACCTCGACCGCAAACAGCGCAGGCTGCGCGTAACCGGTCTGCTCGAGCAGCTCCGCATCATCGCCGAACATCACGTCCTTCAGCGGCCGGTCAAGGACCGTGTCCAGATGCGCGCACACCTCATCAAGAGCATCCGCGAACACCGGGAAGGCGTCATACAACTCACGCCCCATCCCGATGCGCTGGCTGCCCTGACCGGTGAAGACAACACCCAGACGCCCCTCAGCAACCGCCCCGGAAACCTCACGCTCCCCCAGAAGCACAGCCCGATGCTCAAGCTCCGCCCGCCCCGACACCAGCGACCAGCCCACATCCGTGGGGTTCGACTCGCCGCTGTCGGCAACGAATGCACGCAGCCGTTCAATCTGCTCGCGCAGCGCGTCGGCGCTCTTCGCCGACACCACCCACGGCACGTCGGTCGACGGCGGGGCGTCAGTGCTGGTGCTGGTGCTGGTGCTCACCAGGGTGTCCTGGGAGGCCTCGACCGGGGCCTGCTCCACGATCACGTGTGCGTTGGTCCCGCTCACGCCGAAGGACGACACTCCCGCCCTTCGCGGAGCGATGACGTCACCCTCCCGACCGGGCCAGGGCCGTGTCTCGGTCAGCAGCTCGACGGCGCCTGCCGACCAGTCCACGTGGGAGCTCGGGCGGTCCACGTGCAGGGTCTGCGGCAGCACGCCCTCCCGCATCGCCATGACCATCTTGATGACACCGGCGACGCCGGACGCGGCCTGCGTGTGACCGATGTTGGACTTCACCGAGCCGAGGAGGAGCGGCTGTTCGGCGGGGCGATCCTGACCATACGTGGCGAGCAGGGCCTGCGCCTCGATCGGGTCGCCGAGGGTCGTGCCGGTGCCGTGCGCCTCCACCGCGTCGACGTCGGCGGCCGACAGGCGGGCGTTGGCGAGAGCAGCCCGTATGACGCGCTGCTGGGACGGGCCGTTGGGGGCGGTGAGTCCGTTGCTCGCGCCGTCCTGGTTCACCGCCGAGCCTCGCATGACCGCGAGGACCTGGTGGCCGTTGCGCTCGGCGACGGACAGCCGCTCAAGCAGGAGCAGGCCGACGCCCTCGCCCCAACCGGTGCCGTCCGCCGCCTCGGCGAAGGGCTTGCAGCGGCCGTCGGCAGCCAGGCCCTGTTGCCTGCTGAACTCGTCGAAGGCCGTCGGCGTCGACATCACCGTGACGCCGCCCGCGAGGGCCATGTCGCACTCGCCCTGGCGCAGCGCCTGCGCCGCCAGGTGCAGGGCGACCAGCGAGGACGAGCAGGCCGTGTCGACGGTCACCGCAGGGCCTTCGAGCCCGAACGCGTAGGACAGCCGGCCGGAGACCACTGCTCCGGCATTGCCGGTGAGCAGGTAGCCCTCGACACCCTCCGGCGGCTCCTGGACACCGTCGCCGTAACCCTGGTGGCCCGAGCCGATGAAGACACCGGCCTGCGACCCCTTCATGGATGTGGGAGCGATGCCCGCCCGCTCGAACAGTTCCCAGGAGGTTTCCAGGAGCAGTCGCTGCTGCGGGTCGATCGACAGGGCCTCGCGCGGGGAGATTCCGAAGAATGCGGCGTCGAAGTCGGCGGCGTCATAGAGGAATCCGCCCTCCG
This sequence comes from Streptomyces sp. NPDC031274, assembly GCF_055570235.1. Taxonomy (NCBI): domain Bacteria; kingdom Bacillati; phylum Actinomycetota; class Actinomycetes; order Kitasatosporales; family Streptomycetaceae; genus Streptomyces; species Streptomyces sp. NPDC031274. The sequence continues at coordinate 25,847 of NZ_JBVIHP010000052.1, forward strand.
CCTTGTAATTGGCCGCACCGGCACCCTCCCAGCCCCGGTCGACGGGGAAGACGGATATGGCGTCCGAGCCCTCGGACACCAGGCGCCACAGGTCCTCCGGGTCCCGTACGCCGCCGGGGTAGCGGCAGCTCATCGACACGATCGCGATCGGATCGTCCATGGCTGGTGTCCCTGCCGCTGCCGCTGCTGTGAGGGCGACGGGCTGCGCGGTGGCTGTGTCGTGGCCCAGCGTCTCGTTCCGCAGATGGGCGGCGAGCGTACTGGCTGTGGGGTAGTCGAAAACGAGAGTCGTGGGCAGCTTCAGTCCGGTCGCGGCCGCGAGCCGGTTGCGCACTTCGACGGCCGTCAGCGAATCGAAGCCCAACTCACGGAAAGCACGGGTCGGCTCGACGGCCTCCGCACCCGCATAGCCGAGCACCGCCGCCGCCTGCGCCCGCACCAACTCCAGCACGAGACGCTCCTGCTCACCCGCCCCAAGACCGGCAAGACGACCCGCCCACTCCGATACCGGCTCCCCCAGGACGCTGCCCGCCGCCGCACTCTCCAACGCCGCCAGACCACGCCGCACCTCGGGCAAATCCCCGATGAACGGACTGGGCCGCACAGAGGTGAAAGCGGGAGCGAACCGCTCCCAGTCAAGATCCGCCACAGCCACGAACGTCTCGCCGCGCGCCACCGCCTGCGCAAGCGCCGCAACCGCCAACTCCGGCTCCATCGCCGTCACACCACGACGCCGCAAATGCTCCTCGGCTCCGTCTCCGGCCATACCCCCGCCGCCCCACAGGCCCCACGCGACAGAGGTCGCGGTGAGCCCACGGGCCCGACGCTGCTCCGCGAGTGCGTCAAGGGAAGCGTTGGCGGCCGCGTACGCCCCCTGGTTGCCGCTCCCCCACACACCGGCGTTGGAGGAGAACAGGACGAACGCGTCCAGCGGTGTGTCCCCGAGCAACTCGTCCAGGTGCCCGGCACCCGCAGCCTTCGCACCGAACACGTCCGCCAGGTCGGCGACCGATGTCTCGGACAGCAGCTGCTCCTGCCCGACTCCTGCCGCGTGGAACACGGAGCGGAGGGTGTGCCCGTCACCTGCGAGCTGTTCCAGGAGCGCGGACACGGCATCCCGGTCGGCCACGTCGCACGCGGCCACGGTGACCTCCACCCCCGACTCCTCCAGCTCCACCTTGAGCTCAACGGCACCGGGAGCATCCAGACCACGACGACTGGTCAGCACAAGATGCTCCGCACCCGCACGCGCCAACCACCGCGCCACATGCCCGCCGACCGCACCCGTACCACCCGTCACCAGGGCCGTACCACGCGCCACCCAAGCAGACACCTCCCCCGCACCAGCACCAGCAGGCGCACGCACGAACCGGCGCACGAAGACACCCGTGCCGCGCACCGCGAGCTGATCCTCGTCCCCGACCCCCGTAAGGATTGCGGCGAGCCGCCCGCCCGCGCGAGCGTCAAGCGTCTCCGGCAGATCGAGGAGACCACCCCAGCGGTCGGGGTGTTCAAGCGCCACGACCCGGCCGAGACCCCACAGCTGGGCCTGCACGGGCTCTGCCGCCCGGTCGCTGCGGCCCGTCGAGACGGCGCCACGGGAGAGCACCCACAGACGGGCTTCGATCTCCGCGTCACCGAGGGCCTGCACCAGCGCGACCGTGCCCGCGTACCCTGCGCGCACCGCCCTGTGCTCACTCAGTGCCGACCCGTCGAAGCCGAGCAGCGACACCACACCCGCGAGCTCGCCCTGCTCCCGCAGCCGCTCGACCAGCTCGGCGCGCGTCACCTTGCCCGCGTCGACCGACAGCTCGACGAGATCTGCCCCGGCCTGGGCGAGCGCCTCACGCACACCGTTCGGGGGCTTAGTGGCTCCCTCGGGCACGACGAGCAGCCAGCGGCCTGAGAGACCGGCGGCCGGAAGGCGGCCCGGCAGCGGTTTCCAGACGACGCGGTAGCGCAACGCGTCGACCGCCGAACGCTCACGGCGCTGGCGCCGCCAGGAGGACAGCACCGGCAGTATCGCGCCCAGTTCGGCGCTCGTCGCGTCGGTGTCCAGCTCGGCGGCGAGCTCTTCCAGGTCTTCGCGCTC
>NZ_JBVIHP010000053.1:0-22876 GCF_055570235.1 Streptomyces sp. NPDC031274
CCCCAGGCCATCCGTTCGACAAGGGGAGGTAGTCATGCCAACTCCGAAGGCCGGTAACCCCATTGCGGGGCTACGAAGAAGGTAATGGGGGGGGGACCCGTAACCGACCGGTGCGGCTCCTGAAGGACGGTTCGATCGCGGCGGTCAGCTCAGCAAAAGAACCCCCGGGTCGATGACCTGGGGGTTCTGTTTCTTCTCCTGGAGCGGGTGACGAGAATCGAACTCGCACTCTCAGCTTGGGAAGCTGATGTTCTACCACTAAACTACACCCGCGAAAACACCGTCTGTGGCGGTGTCGTAACGTCGCACACTCTACCTCATCCCAGGCCCCGGGCGCTTTTGCCCCGGGGTCTTCGTGCTGTCCGGGGCGTGGATGCCTCAGCGGGGTGCGGGAGTTGGGGCGTACCGTGAAGGGCCGGAGTGCCGCCTGGAGGGGCGCCCTATTCGTCCCGTAATGTGGCCTCTCGTCGTCGGCTCGCTCGCGAGCGGAGTGCGGCGAGCTACGAGCTCAACTACGGCTTTGGGGAAGGGACTCGAGGACTTGATGGAGCGCACCGTCGTCCGATGTGCCGAAGGGCACGTGTTCAGCACTGCTTCGTTCCCGATGCAGAAGGCCGACCGGCTCGGACCCGGCCGTCTCATCCGCTGTCCACGCTGCGCCCGATTGCGGCATGCCGTGCCGGTCGCGTCGCAGAAGCGGTAGCGGTAGCGGGGGAGCGGGAAAGCAGACAACGCGAAAGCGGAGAAGCAGAGAAGCAGAGAACAACAGGTAGCGCGCGCGGGGCGTCCGATTGGGGCGGGCCCGCGCGCTCTGCGTATCCTCGGTGCGTGCTTCTCTCAGACAAGGACATCCGGGCCGAGATCGACGCCGGACGAGTACGGATCGATCCGTACGACGAATCCATGGTGCAGCCCTCAAGCATCGATGTGCGGCTCGACCGCTACTTCCGGGTGTTCGAGAATCACCGCTACCCACACATCGACCCCTCCGTGGAGCAGGCCGACCTGACGCGGCTCGTCGAGCCCGAGGGCGACGAGCCGTTCATCCTGCACCCCGGTGAGTTCGTGCTCGCCTCGACGTACGAGGTCATCAGCCTCCCCGATGACCTCGCCAGCAGGCTCGAGGGGAAGTCCAGCCTGGGGCGGCTCGGGCTCGTCACGCACTCCACCGCCGGCTTCATCGACCCCGGTTTCTCCGGGCACGTGACGCTCGAGCTGTCGAATCTCGCGACGTTGCCCATCAAGCTGTGGCCCGGAATGAAGATCGGGCAACTGTGCCTGTTCCGGCTGACCTCGCCCGCCGAGGAGCCTTACGGCTCGGAGCGGTACGGATCGCGTTACCAAGGGCAGCGCGGGCCGACCGCCTCCCGTTCCTTCCTCAATTTCCATCGAACCCAGGTGTGACATTCAGCATGAGTGACGTGCGCGAGAACCTTACGTACGAGAAGTTCGGCGGCGCGGTGCGCGAGCTCGCGCAGACCATCGCCGACGACGGGTACCGGCCCGACGTCATCATCTCCATCGCCCGCGGTGGCGTCTTCGTCGCGGGCGGGCTCGCGTACGCGCTCGACTGCAAGAACATCCACCTGGTGAACGTGGAGTTCTACACGGGGGTCGGCACGACCCTGGAGATGCCGGTCATGCTGGCGCCCGTGCCGAACGCGATCGACTTCACCGACAAGAAGGTGCTCATCGCCGATGACGTCGCCGACACCGGCAAGACGCTGAAGCTCGTGCACGACTTCTGCCTCGACCACGTGGCCGAGGTGCGCAGCGCGGTGATCTACGAGAAGTCGCAGTCGCTCGTGAAGTGCGAGTACGTCTGGAAGCGCACCGACGACTGGATCAACTTCCCGTGGAGCGTCGAGGCGCCGGTGGTGCGGCGCGACGGGCAGGTTCTGGACGCCTGAGGTCTGAGCGAACAGACGCCTGAGGTCTGAGCGAACAGAGGACGGGCCCCGGCGGATCACTCCGCCGGGGCCCGCCCTCTGTTCGCACCTCGCTACGTCGCCAGAACGTATCCGGCTAGAACGTACCCAGCTTGATGATCGCGAGCAGCGCGAGCAGCTGGATCGACGCCGCGCCCAGTGCCTTCGGCCACGGCAGGTCGTGCGACTTGCTCACCATCGCCGTGAGCAGCGCGCCCGCCGCGACCCAGGTCACCCAGCCGAGCAGCTGGACGAAGGTCTGGCCGCCGCCGAAGAACATCGCGACGACCACGCGGGGCGCGTCCGTGATCGACATGATCAGCATGGAGAGGCCGACCGTCGGCTGCCAGGCGCCGGCGCCGCCGAGCTGGCGGGCGAGGGAGTGGGTGACCACGCCGAGGATGAAGGCGCTGATCGTGATCGCGACCGCCGTCGTCAGGACGTACGGAACGGCCGTCGAGAGGGTGGCGCTGATGGCGTCCTCGCGGGCGCCGTCGAATCCGAAGATCGCGAGCAGGCCGTAGAGGAACGTCACGATGATGGCCGGGGCCCACATCGCGTAGTCGCGCATCTGCAGGAAGGTCGGCCCCGGGCTCATCACGATGCCGCGCAGCAGGTCCTTCCAGTGCAGGCGCGGGCCCACGGGCGGTGGGGCGGTCTGGCCCGCGCGGTAGGTGTCGCCCTGGTTGTACGGGTCCTCACTTACGGAGAAGGCCTGGGTGTGACCGGGGTTGTTGGCGGCGTACGGGTCGAAGCCGCCCTGGCCGCCGCCTTGTCCCCCCTGGCCGCCCTGGCCCCCGTGTCCCGGGCCGCCCTGGCCGCCGAAGTACTCCGGCTCACCGTGATTGCCGTGGTTGCCGCCCGCCTGCGGCCACTGCTGCCCGCCGTACCCGCCCCGGCCGCCGCCCTGCCCCTGGCCGTACGGCGGCTGACCGCCGTACTGCTGGGAGGGCGGCTGAGGGTAGCCGTACGGAGGCTGCTGGCCCTGGGGGGCCTGAGCCTGCTGTCCGTACGGCTCCTGCCGCGGTCGTTGTTGGGGGCGTGCTTGCGGGGTGCGGTTGTCCCGGCCGCGTCCGATCCTGAATCCAGCCACGAATCGAACGTACCTGGTCTGGAGGGCCGGGGTCGTCCCTCCTCGGGAGGAGAGCGCGCTTTGCCGCTGACCTGTGACAACCCTTAGGGGGACCCTGAGGGGTTTTCCCCAGGGTCGGCAGGACCGGCCAGGGCGAAGGGAGGGGCGGGTTCGCTAGTGGCCGAGCACCGCTCCGTACGCCGGCGGGTCCAAAGAGGCGGGCAGGCCAATGGAGTTCGGGGTGACGACCGAGCCGCCGGCCTTCGCGCCGGGCAGGTCCCAGACGCCGCCCGCGGCGGAGTTCTCACCGGGCGCCCCGACGGACAGGTCCGGGGCGCCGTCGCCGTTGTGATCGCCGAAGGCCAGCGCCGCGCCGAAGAGGTCGCCCGCTTCGGCGCCGCCCGGGATGCCGGGCGAGTTCTGCTGGTACGCGACCGTGCCCGCGTTCGCCGCGCCCGCCGGGTCGAGCAGGCCCATCTCGCCGCCCTTCAGGACGGTGACGCTGCCTGCCTTGGCCGCGCTGCCGATGGCCTCGCCGGGTGCGCCCGCGATCAGGTCGTCGTGGCCGTCGGCGTCGATGTCCGCCACGGCGAGCGCGTCGCCGAAGCCGTCACCCGTCTCGGCGACGCCGGGCATGCCCGCGGTGTCCTGGTTGAACGTCTGCTGCTCCCAGCCGAAGCTGCCGTTGGCGTCGCCGAAGCGGATGTGGATGGCGCCGCCCTTGGTGAGCTCCTCCGGACCGCACGGGTCGTCGATGTTCTCGTCGGCGATCTCGCGGCAGTCGCCGAGAGCGAGGTCGTCGTAGCCGTCGCCGTTGAAGTCACCGGCGGCGAGGGCGTTCGCGGCGCCGTTGGAGTTGTTCCAGAAGTTGCGCATGGAGCCCTCGTCCTTGTTCCAGCCGTAGAGGCGGATGTGGGACTGGGTGTAGGGCTGGTTCTTCGTGTAGTAGCCGAGGGCGAGGTCGTCGAGCCCGTCGTTGTCGAAGTCGCCGGTCGTCATGACGGGGGCGCGCCCGCCCATGCGGTCGGACATGAGGGGCTCGGTGCGGGCCGCGAGCGGGTTGAAGTTGGCGACGATCTGGTCCTTGCCGCCGATCGCGAGATCGACGTCGGTGTCGCCGGTGAAGTCGGCGGCGACCAGGGCGTTTCCGTACGCGTCCTTCGACTTGGCACCGCGTGCGGCGGTGTTGGCCACGGCGAAGCCGTCGCCGGTGCCGTACAGGACGGTGACGGAACCGGCGTCGGTCTTGCCGTCGATGTCCTCGCCGGGCGCGCCGATCACGAGGTCCGCGTACTTGTCGTCGTCCACATGCGCGGCCACGACCGCGCCCCCGAACCGGTCACCGGCCTCCGGGGTGCCGGGCACCTCGACGGTGGCCTGCGTGATGCGCCGCACGCTGTGCGGCCCCGGCCCGCCCTCCGCGCCGAACACGACGCTCACGGCCCCGGCCTTGGCCTTGCCGCCGACGGTGGCACTGGGCACGCCGACGAAGAGGTCGTCGTAGCCGTCGCCGTTGAAGTCGGCGGTGAGTGGGGCGGCGGCGCGCGGGGCGGCGGGTGCGGCAGCGGGTGCGGCGCTCGCGGTGGCCGCGAAGGGGAGGGTGAGGCCGGTCGCGGCCAGGGCGGTGGCTGCCGCGAGGGCGAGTGTGCGTGTGTGCACGGGGACTCCAACTCGTCGAGATGTCAGGTGTGTTGGCCTATCGGTGTGTCCGTGGGACATGCATGCGGGGGCGAGCAGAGAACTCCGATGGAGAGAGCTTCGACGGAGAGAGCTTCGACGGAGCGAGCTCCGATGGAGAGCGCCGGGTCCGCGACGAGAGAGAACGCGGGCCCGGCAACCGAAAGGTTGAGCGAGAGATCGGGAGATCGGGAGATCGGGAGTGGGAAAGAACGCCGGTGCTAGTCGGCGAAGTTGGTGCCGAGGCGCGGTGTGCCCGAGGCCGAGATGCCGACCGTGGACGTGTAGACGCCGGAGGTGCCCGCGAGGGTGCCGTCGGGGCGGGCGCCCAGGGCGTAGAACGCGCCGTTGGAGCCGTTCTCGCCGGACGCGCCGACGGTGACGTCGCCCCGGCCGTCGGCGTTCAGGTCGTCGATGTGGACGTCGGACCCGAAGAAGTCGTTCTTCTCGTTGGTGTTGGGGACGCCGGGAGAGTTCTGGCTGTACAGGACGGCGCCCTTGGTGGAGAGGCCGGAGCCGTCCGACGCGCCGTAGATGACGGTGACCGAGCCCGCGTCGGCGACTCCGTCCAGGTTTTCGCCGGGGGTGCCCACGACCAGGTCGAGGTGGCCGTCGCCGTTGACGTCGCCGAGGTCGAGCTCCTCGCCGAAGTAGTCGCCCTTCTCGCCGCCGCCCGGGATGCCCGCCGAGTCCTGGGTGATGGCCTGGCTTTCGCCGTACGGGCCGTTCGCGTTGCCCTTGACGACGTACACCGTGCCGCCCTTGTTGGCGCCGTCGATGCCCTCGTCCCAGGTGAGGCCGATGATGACGTCGCCGTAACCGTCGCCGTCCGTGTCGCCGACGTCGGTGATGTGACCGGCGGGCAGCCGCTGCACGCCCCTCGTGGTGACGCCGTTCGCGCTGCCGGGCAGCCACAGGTTGGCGTTGTAGTCGTCGGCGGTGGAGAAGCCGTTGACGAGCAGGTCGTCCTTGCCGTCGCCGTTGACGTCCCCGGAGTGCAGGTTGAAGGGGCCCGCGTCCTCGCCGCCGTGGATGGGCGGGAGCACGGTGTAGCGGCCGCCGGTGGAGCCGCTGCGCCTGATGCCGCCGTCGAGGATGTCGATGGTGGCGGCGCCCGACGCGCCGACGGCGAGGTCGTCCTTGCCGTCGCCGTCGAAGTCACCCGCCTGGAGGGGGCCGCCGAACCGGTCGTGCTTGGTGGGGCGCGGGTCCTTGACCGTGGAGCCGCCGGAGAGGCCGCTCGGGGAGCCCCACAGGACCTGGACCGTGCCGCCGTCCACGTCGCTGCCGACGTCCTCGCCGACGGCGCCGACGGCGAGGTCGTCGTAGCCGTCGCCGTCGAAGTCTCCGTACGCGGTGTCGGCGCCGAAGATGTCGCTCTTCTCGGCGGTGCCGGGGACGCCCGCGCTGTTCTGGCTGTAGGTGACGTGGCGCTGCGCGGCGCCGCCGTACGTGACGACGACCTGGCCCGCCTTGTCCTTGCCGCCCACGTTGGCGTGCGGGGCGGAGGTGGCGATGTCGGCCGCGCCGTCGCCGTTGAAGTCGGCGTCGTCGGGCTGGACGGCGGCGGTGGGCTGCGCCGCGGTCGCCGTGCCGCCGGTGAGGGTGAGGAGTCCGCCTGTGAGCGCGGCGGCGGTCGCCGTGGCCGCCACGAGGCGGCCGCGTCTGGATCGGGGGAGCGGGGAAGTGCGCTTGTGCTTCGGCATTCCGTGGGTCTCCTGCTGCATGCGGGGATGTCTGGCGGACATCCGCAGTCGATGGGGTGCCGGGCAGGAGGTTCGCCGGTTCGCCGCGTGTTGGCCCTGGCGTCACGTCCTGTTTTGGCGACAGGGAGACCCGTGAAGGAGGGTAAGGGTTGTATGCAGGGCGGGAGTTGGGGGTTTTGTGCGTGTTCGGGTTGCTGCCCTCACCGGGCGGCCCGAGGGTCCGGCCCTCCGGCTCGAGGGTCCGGCCCTCCGGCCCGAGGGGCCGTCCCGACGCCGCTTCCCGGTGCCGCCCCGAGCCGCGCCCTCACGCCCCGCTCCAACTCTCCGCCCCGAGCCGCACCCTCACGCCCCGCCCCAACTCTCCGCCCCGAGCCCCGCTCTTACGCCCCGTCCCCCATCGCCAGGAACTCCGCCGTGGAGAAGGTCAGTTCAGGCTTGCGCGCGATCAGGTCGGCCTTCACTCCCGGGTACACCCCCACCGTGTCCTCGCCGTCCCCGCGATACGTCCGAAGGACCAGGTCGTCACGCTTGTCGCCGTTGAAGTCCGCGATGGCGAGGACCTGCGTGGTGCCCTTCGCGGAGGGGGTCACGAGCGCCGACGCGTTCGTGTCGAGCTTCGTCGTACGTCCCCTGAAGACCCGCACCTCGCCGGTGCCGCCCCCGTCCCCGCTGCCGCCGCCGCTCAGGATCAGCTCGCTCAGGCCGTCGCCGTCGAAGTCGCCGGTGTCCACGGCCACGTTCTTCGACTCCATGGTGCCGCGCTGCGTGCCGGGCACGTCGTAGCGCAGGGCGACCCCGTTCGGGCCCGCGACGGCCGCGTCCATGCCCTTGCCCCTGCCGAAGCGACCGAACGCGATGTCCGTGCCGGAGGGGAAGAGGACGCCGGTCTCGGCGGGGCCCTTCGGGCCGCCCAGGACGAGGGCGCCGGCCGCGGCGCCGGACGCGCCCGCCGCCTTGCGGACGACGAGGTCGTCGTAGCCGTCGCGGTCCACGTCCGTGGCCTTGCCGGTGACGAGGTCGTTCCCGGGCGCGGCGAGCGGCTTGCCCGCGGCGCGCGGGGCACCGTTCCGTTTGAACGGGCCGCGCAGGAACGTGAGCCGGGCGCCGCTCGCGTGCAGGACGAGGTCGTTCGCGCCGTCACCGTCGAAGTCCCCGCACACCGGCTGGTCGGCCCAGTCGTTGCCGAAGCGGGCCTGCGCGGGCACCTTCACCTTCACGGCCTTGCCCTTCAGGCCCTGGGGCGAGCCGAAGAGGATCTGGAGCGGCACGGGCGGCTGGCCGAGGCCGTCGTAGGGCGGATCGGTGGAGACGAGCAGATCGGTGAACCCGTCCTTGTCGAGGTCGCAGGACGCCTCCGACTCGAAGGACGCGGGCAACTCGCCCTTGGTGCGTGCCCCGTTGGCCCGCGCGCTCAGCAACTGCCGTGCGCCCGGCCGCAGTCCGGTCCTTGCGCCGTAGACGACGCCGATGCCCGCGTCGTCGCCGTGACCCTCGTGCACCAGGTCGTCCAGTACGAGATCGGGGGCGCCGTCACCGTTGAAGTCGTCGTCGACCTTGCTGCCCTTGCCGCGGGGTACGGGCAGCTGTGCCGCGCTCTTGCCCGCCATGCTGACGGGCCGGTCTTGGGCGTCGGGCTTGTCCGTGCCGTCGCCGCCCCCGCACCCGGCGAGCAGCAGCGCGCAGCTGACGACGGCGGCCGTACCCACGACACCGCCGCGCCGCGTCCGTCTGACGCCACGTATGCCATGTGTTCCGGCACTCCGCATGCCCATCACCCGCCCCGACCGCCCCAACCGACAACAACCAGCACATGATGCCCCCCTTCCGCACAGTAGGAAAGGCCGGTCCCGCCCTGAGGGCGGAACCGGCCTGAACGCCTGGCGGCGTGCCTGCTCGTTGGCCTGCTCGTGGCCTGCACGCGGTCTGCGTGAGGCCTGCGCGAGGCCCGCGTACGGACTACTTCACCGGGGCGGGCTCCGGCTCGTCCGCGGTCTCCGACTCACCGGCGGGGTCCACCGGCGTCTTCACGGATTCGAGCAGCAACTGCGCGACGTCCACGACCTGGAGGGACTCCTGGGCCTTGCCGTCGTTCTTCTTGCCGTTGACGGAGTCGGTGAGCATCACCAGACAGAACGGGCAGGCCGTCGACACGATGTCGGGGTTGAGGCTGAGCGCCTCGTCGACCCGCTCCGTGTTGATGCGCTTGCCGATCCGCTCCTCCATCCACATCCGCGCGCCACCGGCACCGCAGCAGAAGCCGCGCTCCTTGTGGCGGTGCATCTCCTGCTGGCGCAGGCCCGGGACGGCGGACATGATCTCGCGCGGCGGCGTGTAGATCTTGTTGTGCCGACCGAGGTAGCACGGGTCGTGGTAGGTGATGAGGCCCTCGACGGGCGTCACCGGGATGAGCTTGCCCTCGTCGATGAGGTGCTGGAGCAGCTGCGTGTGGTGGATGACCTCGTAGTCGCCGCCGAGCTGCGGGTACTCGTTGCCGAGCGTGTTGAGGCAGTGCGGGCAGGTCGCGACGATCTTCTTGGCCGTCTTCGGCTTCTTGGTCGCCGGGTCCTCGTCGTCCTCGCCGTACGCCATGTTCAGCATGGCCACGTTCTCCTGGCCGAGCTGCTGGAACAGCGGCTCGTTGCCCAGGCGGCGTGCGGAGTCACCGGTGCACTTCTCGTCGCCGCCCATGATCGCGAACTTGACGCCCGCCATGTTGAGCAGCTCGGCGAAGGCCTTGGTGGTCTTCTTCGCCCGGTCCTCCAGGGAGCCCGCGCAGCCGACCCAGTAGAGGTACTCGACCTCGGTGAGGTCCTCGATGTCCTTGCCGACGACCGGCACCTCGAAGTCGAGCTCCTTGAGCCACTCCAGGCGCTGCTTCTTCGCCAGGCCCCAGGGGTTGCCCTTCTTCTCCAGGTTCTTGAGCATCGTCCCGGCCTCGGACGGGAACGCGCTCTCGATCATCACCTGGTAGCGGCGCATGTCGACGATGTGGTCGATGTGCTCGATGTCCACCGGGCACTGCTCGACGCAGGCGCCGCAGCTGGTGCAGGACCACAGGACGTCGGGGTCGATGACGCCGTTCTCCTCGGCGGTGCCGATGAGGGGGCGCTCGGCCTCGGCGAGAGCGGCGGCCGGAACGTCCTTGAGCTGCTCCTCCGTCGCCTTCTCGTTGCCCTCCATGTCCTTGCCGCCACCGGCGAGCAGGTACGGGGCCTTGGCGTGCGCGTGGTCGCGCAGCGACATGATCAGGAGCTTGGGGGAGAGCGGCTTGCCGGTGTTCCAGGCGGGGCACTGCGACTGGCAGCGACCGCACTCGGTGCACGTACTGAAGTCGAGGAGGCCCTTCCAGGAGAACTGCTCGACCTGGCTGACGCCGAAGACGTCGTCCTCGCCCGGGTCCTCCCAGTCGATCGGCTTGCCGCCGGACGTCATGGGCTGGAGCTCGCCGAGGGTCGTGGAGCCGTCCGCGTCGCGCTTGAACCAGATGTTCGGGAAGGCGAGGAAGCGGTGCCAGGCGACGCCCATGTTGGTGTTGAGCGCGACGGTGATCATCCAGATGAAGGACGTCGCGATCTTCACCATGGCGAAGAAGTACGTGAGGTTCTGCAGCGTGGAGAGGTCCATGCCGCCGAACCACGAGACGAACGGGTACGAGATGAAGAACGACGCCTCGTAGCTGTCCACGTGGTGCTGGGCACCCTCAAGGGCGTGCAGCGCGAAGATGCAGACGCCGACGATGAGGATGACGGCCTCGACGAAGTACGCCTGGCCCTTCTTCGAGCCCGCGAACCGGGACTTGCGGCCCGGCTTGTCGGGGTTGCTCAGCTGCCTGATGACGATCAGCGTCACGATGCCGACGATGGTCATCGTGCCGATGAACTCGACGAACATGTTGTACGGGGCCCACTCGCCGATGATCGGCAGCATCCAGTCGGCCTTGAAGAGCTGGCCGATGGCGTTGACGATGGTCAGGAGCAGCGAGAGGAAGCCCACCGCCACGAACCAGTGCGCGACGCCGACGACGCCCCAGCGGTTCATGCGGGTGTGGCCGAGGAACTCCTTGGCCACGGTGACGGTGCGCTGCACGGGCTGATCGGTGCGGGTCCCGGCGGGTACGGGCTGACCGAGCCGCATGTACTGGACGATCTGCACGATGGCACGGCCGAACAGCGCGACGCCGACCGCGATTAGGACCAGCGACACGATGATCGCGGCGAGTTGCATTTGGGGGCTCCTCGGGCCTGCGAGGCGAACTATTACTAAGCGGTAACTTATGCAGTCCGTCTGAGACTACCCACTTACTCAGCCGCACTGTAGCCAGCGAGGCGGTGATCTGCGTCGCTCAGGCAACCCTTGCCGCGCATGGCGCCCCAAAGGGGCGCGGGGAACTGCGCGACCAGCCACATTCGGCCCGCAGGCCAAGGGCGTGGTTCCAGCCAGGGGACCTAGTTGCGCGTAAGGGCGGGATAAGAGTTGAGCCCCCTAGACTCACATCTGTTGACGCAAGCGCAGCGACCATGCATCCTTGAGTCAGATCCACTCAAGAAGTACCTCTGGAGGAACCGAAATGGCACGTGCGGTCGGCATCGACCTGGGCACGACTAACTCTGTCGTCAGCGTTCTTGAAGGCGGCGAGCCCACCGTCATCACCAACGCCGAGGGCGCCAGGACCACGCCGTCCGTCGTCGCCTTCGCGAAGAACGGTGAGGTCCTGGTAGGCGAGGTCGCCAAGCGCCAGGCAGTCACGAACGTCGACAGGACCATCCGCTCGGTCAAGCGCCACATGGGCACTGACTGGAAGGTGGACATCGACGACAAGGGGTTCAACCCCCAGCAGATCTCCGCGTTCATCCTGCAGAAGCTGAAGCGCGACGCCGAGTCGTACCTGGGCGAGAAGGTGGCCGACGCGGTCATCACCGTCCCCGCGTACTTCAACGACTCGGAGCGCCAGGCGACGAAGGAGGCCGGCGAGATCGCGGGCCTGAACGTCCTGCGCATCGTCAACGAGCCGACGGCCGCCGCTCTGGCGTACGGCCTCGACAAGGACGACCAGACGATCCTCGTCTTCGACCTCGGTGGCGGCACCTTCGACGTGTCCCTCCTGGAGATCGGCGACGGCGTCGTCGAGGTGAAGGCCACGAACGGCGACAACCACCTCGGTGGTGACGACTGGGACCAGCGCGTCGTCGACTACCTGGTCAAGCAGTTCAACAACGGCCACGGCGTGGACCTCTCCAAGGACAAGATGGCGCTCCAGCGCCTGCGCGAGGCGGCCGAGAAGGCCAAGATCGAGCTGTCCTCCTCCACGGAGACCTCGATCAACCTGCCGTACATCACGGCGTCCGCCGAGGGCCCGCTGCACATGGACGAGAAGCTCACGCGCTCTCAGTTCCAGCAGCTCACGTCCGACCTGCTTGAGCGGTGCAAGAACCCGTTCAACAACGTCATCAAGGACGCGGGCATCCAGCTCTCCGAGATCGACCACGTCGTTCTCGTCGGTGGCTCCACCCGTATGCCCGCCGTCGCGGAGCTCGTCAAGGAGCTGACCGGCGGCCAGGACGCGAACAAGGGCGTGAACCCGGACGAGGTCGTCGCCATCGGCGCCGCCCTCCAGGCCGGTGTCCTCAAGGGCGAGGTCAAGGACGTCCTGCTCCTCGACGTCACCCCGCTGTCCCTCGGTATCGAGACCAAGGGAGGGATCATGACCAAGCTCATCGAGCGCAACACCACGATCCCGACCAAGCGCTCCGAGATCTTCACGACGGCCGAGGACAACCAGCCGTCCGTCCAGATCCAGGTCTACCAGGGCGAGCGAGAGATCGCGGCGTACAACAAGAAGCTCGGAATGTTCGAGCTCACCGGTCTGCCGCCCGCCCCGCGCGGTGTCCCGCAGATCGAGGTCGCCTTCGACATCGACGCCAACGGCATCATGCACGTGACGGCCAAGGACCTCGGCACCGGCAAGGAGCAGAAGATGACCGTCACCGGCGGCTCCTCGCTGCCGAAGGACGAGGTCGACCGCATGCGCCAGGAGGCCGAGCAGTACGCGGACGAGGACCACAAGCGCCGCGAGGCCGCCGAGTCCCGCAACCAGGGCGAGCAGCTCGTCTACCAGACGGAGAAGTTCCTCACCGACAACGCGGACAAGGTCCCCGGTGACGTGAAGACCGAGGTCGAGTCCGCCGTCGAAGAGCTGAAGGAGAAGCTCAAGGGCGAGGACACGGCGGAGATCCGCACGGCCACCGAGAAGGTCGCGGCCGTCTCCCAGAAGCTGGGCCAGGCCATGTACGCGGACGCTCAGGCCGCCGGCGGCGAGGGCGCTGCCCCGGGTGCCGAGGGCGCCGAGGCCCCGAACATGTCCAAGGACAAGGACGACGACGTGGTCGACGCCGAGATCGTCGACGACGAGAAGCCGAACGACGCGAAGGGCGGCGCCGCATGACCGAGGAGACTCCGGGCTTCGGCGACAACGCCGAGAAGCCCGACGTCCCCTCCGGCGCCACCCCCGATGACGCCGCGTCGCTGGCCGCCGAGCCCTCCACCGAGGAGGGCCCGGCGGCCCCGGCCGGGGACGCAGCAAGCAGTACGACAGCTCAGGACGTGGGCCTGACCGCGCAGCTCGACCAGGTGCGTACGGCGCTCGGCGAGCGCACGGCGGACCTCCAGCGGCTGCAGGCGGAGTATCAGAACTACCGCCGTCGTGTGGAGCGGGACAAGGTGACGGTCAAGGAGATCGCCGCGGCGAACCTCCTGGGCGAGCTCCTGCCGAGCCTCGACGACATCGGCCGCGCCCGTGAGCACGGCGAGCTGGTCGGCGGGTTCAAGTCGGTGGCGGAGTCCCTTGAGACGGTCGTCGCCAAGATGGGCCTCCAGCAGTTCGGCAAGGAGGGCGAGCCCTTCGACCCGACGATCCACGAGGCCCTGATGCACTCGTACGCGCCCGACGTCACCGAGACGACGTGCGTCGCGATCCTGCAGCCCGGGTACCGCATCGGTGAGCGCACCATCCGCCCCGCGCGGGTGGCCGTGGCCGAACCGCAGCCGGGCGCGCAGACGGTCAAGGGCGAGGCCGAGACCGCTGCTTCCACGGACTCCGCCGACGCGGCGGAGGACAAGGAGACCGGTGGCGGCCCGGACGAGGGCTGACGTATCGGAGTTGTTGTGAAGCGAGAGGAGGGACGTCGGGGATGAGCACCAAGGACTTCATCGAGAAGGACTACTACAAGGTCCTCGGCGTCCCCAAGGACGCCACCGAAGCCGAGATCAAGAAGGCGTACCGGAAACTCGCCCGCGAGAACCACCCGGACGCCAACACGGGCAACGTGAAGGCCGAGGAGCGCTTCAAGGAGATCTCCGAGGCGAACGACGTCCTCGGGGACCCCAAGAAGCGCAAGGAGTACGACGAAGCGCGTGCTCTCTTCGGCAACGGCGGCTTCAGGGCCGGTCCCGGAGGCGGCGGCACCGGAGGCTCGTTCAACTTCGACCTGGGCGACCTCTTCGGAGGCGGCGCCCCGGGTGGCGGTGGAGCGGGCGGTGCCGGCGGCGCGGGTGGCTTCGGGGGCGGTCTGGGTGACGTCTTCGGGGGCCTGTTCAACCGAGGCGGCACGGGCGCGGGCGGCGCGGGCACGCGTACGCAGCCCCGGCGCGGCCAGGACATCGAGTCCGAGGTCACGCTGAGCTTCACGGAGGCGGTGGACGGGGCCACGGTCCCGCTGCGGATGTCGTCGCAGGCTCCCTGCAAGGCCTGTTCCGGCACCGGCGACAAGAACGGCACACCGCGCGTGTGCCCGACCTGCGTCGGCACGGGCCAGGTCACGCGGGGAGGCGGCGGCGGTTTCTCCCTCACGGACCCCTGCGTGGACTGCAAGGGACGTGGGCTCATCGCCCAGGACCCGTGCGAGGTCTGCAAGGGCTCGGGCAGGGCGAAGTCGTCGCGCACGATGCAGGTGCGTATCCCCGCGGGTGTCAGCGACGGCCAGCGCATCCGGCTCCGTGGCAAGGGCGGTCCCGGTGAACGGGGCGGCCCGGCGGGCGACCTGTACGTGGTCGTGCACGTCGACTCCCACAAGGTCTTCGGCCGCAAGGGCGACAACCTGACGGTGACGGTGCCGGTGACGTTCGCCGAGGCGGCACTGGGCGGCGAGGTGAAGGTCCCCACACTGGGCGGCCCGCCGGTCACCCTGAAGCTCCCTCCGGGCACCCCCAACGGTCGTACGATGCGGGCGCGGGGCAAGGGCGCGGTCCGCAAGGACGGTTCGCGGGGCGATCTGCTGGTGACGGTGGAGGTGTCGGTTCCGACATCCCTGTCCGACGCGGCGAAGGAAGCCCTGGAGTCCTACCGCGAGGCGACTGCGGACGACGATCCGCGGGCAGAACTGTTCCAGGCCGCGAAGGGAGCATGAGATGGACGGCCGTCGTCGAAATCCCTACCAGCTGACCGACGAGACGCCGGTCTACGTCATCTCGGTGGCCGCCCAGCTGAGCGGCCTCCACCCGCAGACCCTGCGCCAGTACGACCGCCTGGGCCTGGTCTCCCCGGACCGCACCGCGGGCCGCGGCCGACGTTACTCGGCCCGTGACATCGAACTGCTGCGCACGGTGCAGCAGTTGTCGCAGGAAGAGGGCATCAACCTCGCCGGCATCAAGCGCATCATCGAGCTGGAGAACCAGGTCGCGGCGCTGCAGGCGAGGGTGGTCGAGCTGGCGAGCGCCGTGGAGGGCGCGGCCACCGCGATGCAGCAGCGCGAGGCGGCGGTCCACGCGTCGTACCGACGGGACCTGGTGCCCTACCAGGACGTGCAGCAGGCGAGCGCGTTGGTGGTGTGGCGGCCGAAGAGATCGTCGGAGCAGTAGCTCAGCGAAGCTCTTAGTAATGTGGCGGGGGGGGGGGGGGGGGGGGGGGGGGGCGGGCGGCGCGGCCGGGCGTGCCCGCCCCCCCCCCGCGGGGGGGGGGAAGCAAGAAGAGGGGGGGGGGGGAGGAGGGAGGGGAGGGTGGGGGGGGGGGGGGGGGGGGGCGGGGGAAGCCCCCCCCCCCCCCCCCCCCCCCCCCCGCTGTTCTACGTTCCGTACCGGGGGAGTTGGACCGACGATGGCCATGGTGGGCCTTTTCTGGATCGCCGAGGGCGACGTGTACGTGGGCGCGAAGCCGTCGGGCCTGGCGGCGGGGGTGCGCCTGACACCGGAGGGCATCGTGGCCCTCGGCGACAAGCAGGCGGCGTTCTACCCTTGGGACGAGGTGCGCGCCCTGACGGTCGAGGACGCCCCCGTGAAGTCGCTGAAGCGGCAGGTGGGCGTACTGGTGGACATGGCCCTCACGGTGGGCCTGGGCGGCTCGGACGACGCCCCGGCGATGACGGTACGGCTCACGAGGAGGGCGGCGGGCTCAGAGCAGACGGAGCTGACGGAGCTGACGGAACTGACGGCGTACGTGGCCGCGGCGACGGGCTACTCCCAGGCGGAGCACGACCTGTCGCTGACGCTCCTGTCCCGCATGACGGAGGGCGAGGCGACCCTGCGCACGACGCTGGCGGCGATGGCGGAGTGGGGCCGGGCGCGGGAGGGCGGTTCGCCCCGGGCGGGGGAGCGGGAGGGGCTGCTGCGTTCGTGGGCGGCTTAGGGCGGTTGCAGAAAAGTCCCACGCGCTGCTGCTGGCTCACCGCGCTGACGTGCGGGAACGCGGGCGGGGGTTGGGACTTTCTTGCAGCGGCTAGCCGACTCGCGGGGGGTTGGTCCGGTGGGTGAGGGATTTTAGGAGTGCGGATAGTTGGGTGGGGGTTGTTGTCAGGGTTGTCGTTGGGGATTCGCTCTCGTGTAGGTGGATCGTTCCGTCGGGGGCGGTGGCTATGTAGAGGCAGTTCGCTTGGTCCTCGCTGAACGTTGACTTCTGCCAGTCGAGTTGGGGCATCTCAGATCTCCTGGAGGCTGTAGAACAGGTGCTGGATCAGACTCAGGGAGTCGCGTGAATCGTGTGCGGACGCGGGCACTCTCGCGTCCAGAGGCGGCAGGGCTGTGGTGGAGAGGCGGGCGAACCGTGCCGTGTACTTGTCCACCGCCTCGCGCTCGTGCACGTAGAGCGAGGATGCCGGAGTCTCGACGAGGACGGTCTTCAGTGCGGCCCCGTGGGATCCGACCAGCAGGAACGGGGTACTGAAGGCGGACAGGCCCTCTGCCGTGAACGGCAGCACCTGGATGGTCACATGGGGCAGTTCGGCCATGCGGATCAGGTGCAGCAACTGCTTGCGCATCACTGCCGCGCCGCCGAATCGCACATGCAGCGCGGCCTCGTGGATCACCGCGTGCAGAGCCGGAGGACGTTCTCGGGTGAGGATCTTCTGCCGTTCCATTCGGAACTGGACCGCACGATCGAGTTCGCTCGTGGAGCGTTCACTCTGGCTGGAGCTGAAGATCGAGCGCGTGTACTCGGCGATCTGGAGAACGCCGGGGATGAACAGTGATTCGTACGAAGACAGAGCATCCGCAGCCGCCTCCAGCTCTGCCAGGTCCAGTACGGGTTGATCGAGGACCTGGCGATATTCGGTCCACCAGCCTTTGCCGCTCTCTTCGCCCATGGAGACCAGCGCTTCGACAAGAGGTTCCCGTGTGCACCCGTATGAGTGGCAAAGAGTCCGTAGCTTGTCCGAGGGAATGGCCGTGCGCCCGGCTTCGACGTGACCCAGATGGGCCCGCCCCATGCCGATGAACTCGCCTCCCTCCGTTACGGAGTAGCAAGCCTGCTCCCGCATCTTCCGCAACTCTGCGCCTAGGCGGCGCTGTCGCTCGGTGGTGCTTGTGCGGAGTGCCAACGTGAGTCCTCTTTCCACGGGTTGGCGTCAGTGTGCCCCGCCTGAGCTGCGGGGTCCATTGATTCTGGCGAATAGGTTGCACGTGGTAACCCTGAGTCTCTACGGTAAGTATCGCAGCAGTCACTCACCGGAATCATTCAGTTCCCCCTGCCCGCAAGCCGAAAGGCACCCACCGCCCCCGGGCGTACGTGGGCAACGCCATCGCCCGGCAAGGGGCGCGCACCACCCCCCTCGCCACCCCTCCCGACGGGAGCAACCGTCATGCCCACCGACCGACCCCGCACCGCACACCGCGCAGCTCAACTGGTCTACGACTACAGCTTGTTCACCCCGGGGGACGCGACCTCCCCCAAGGTCTGCCGGGACTTCGTAGGCACGGTCCTGCGCACCCTCGACCGCGACGCTCTGGTCATGCCAGCGACTCTCTGCACCTCGGAACTCATCACGAACGTGCACCTGCACACCAAGGGCTCCGCGATGGTCCGCGTCTTCCTGACCCTCACCCGCCTGCGGGTAACCGTCTTCGACGAGAGCCAGGACCCGCCCGTCGTGACGCACCCCGCCGCCGGGGTGGCCGCCTGCTGGGGGAGAGGGCTCGCCCTGGTCGCGGAACTCGCCGACGCGTGGGGGGTCGCGGACGAGAGGGCGGGGCGGTATGCGAAGGGAGTCTGGTTCGAGCTGGGGGAGGCCGGGTCAGGGGAAGCGTTCCGCCCTCACCGCATCCGGTGAACAGGGCGAAACCGACAGCTCCCCCGGCGGACGCGTTCCGCCGGGGGAGCTGGAGGGGCCCGGCCATGGAGGCGCGGCGCCGAGGGGGTGGCGACCGCGGGGACTCATGGAAGGGCCGTCGGCCCTCGCTGAAGAGGGCCGGGCATGGGCTGCGGAGAATTAGTTGGCGTAGAAGGGGGTCAGCTCGTAGGTGTTGTCCTTGGAGCCCACCATGCAGGCCCAGTCCACGATTTCGCCCTTGGCCTTCATGTCCTTGCCGCGGGCCGTGCAGTCGTCGAGGCTGCCGGTTCCGATGATGTCCGCGCCCTGTCGCACGGCCGGCGCGGCCTGAGCCGCTCCGGCGGCGATACCGGAGAACGCCAGGACAGTGGCGCCGACAACTGCGGCCTTCTTGAGGGTCTTGCGCATTTTTCTCTCACTTTCGTGGGGGGACGCGCGCCGCGAGGCGCACGGCCGCTGCTTGAGGACGGACGCGGGAACACCACGCGATTCCGTCACACCACCCCGGGGCCGCGGTGACACGTGACATGCGGCTGGGGAGGACGACGCAGGCGGTACGTCTCGCACCTGGCACGGCCGAGGGTTCCGGCCGCGCAAAGTACTGGTGAGCTCCGGGGGTTACCCGGGCATTTGTTATGTGATCACACCGGTGGCCAGTGGTTCAAAGATCACAGAGCCCTGTTACACGCCCCTGACGAACTCGGGATAATTGTATTACCCATGGATTCGCCATCGGCGCGACGACGAGTGCGCGGCCGACCCGGTAAGGGGCGCTGTCCTGAGGCGTTGTCAACGAGCTCTATGGAGGAAGGCCTTCCTCCGCCAGGGAGTTGCTGCGGTCGCGGTGACACCGAGACCCAGAGCAATGGCGGCAACAGCCCAGCTGAAAACGTCGGTGGCCGGGTTGGACGTCCAATCCCACCAGTTGCCGGGGTACCAGACCAGAAAGAGGACCGAAGTCAGCGGGATGGCCCAGCCGAGTTGCTGCCCCAGTACATCGGCGGACAGCAGGGCGAGGCCCAGCCAGATCCACCAGCGTCATCTTGTTGTATTGCAGCTCGCTGAGGCGGGGACGAAAGGGATGAAGGTGGCCGTTTATGGGTACTGTTGAGCGTTCCCGCTGGTTCGGGCTTCTGGGCCCAGAAGTCCGGCCCGGCTTATGAGGTAGCCGAGTTGTGCTCGACTGCGGCTGTCGAGAGTGGCCGAGAGTTTGGCGATGTGGGCCCGGGTGGTGCGAACGTTCATGCCTAGGCGGGTGGCGATCTCAGTGTCCGTCAGACCCTCGGTGAGGAGAGTGGCGATGGCCCGCTGGCGGGTGGTGATGCCGTCCCGCGCGGGCGTGGGCAGGGGAGCAGGGGCTGGGTACATGGGAGTCGCCCTGCGCCAGAGGAGTTCAAAGCCTGCGGCGAGATGAGCCACAAGCGCGGGATGGCGCAGTTGTATGGCTACGTCCAGAGCCTCCCGTGTGGGGATCATTGCCACGCGCTGGTCGAAGACGAAGAGACGCTCGGGAAGTTCGTCCAGAGTGCGTACCTCGACGTTGCCCCTCAGCCTCTCGTAGTGGGCCAATGTCGCCAGCGAGTGGCGTGTCGTGTGTTGATAGAGCGTGCGTATCCGACCGCCTCGCTGGAGGAACCTCTGTTCAACCGGTCGCGAGTCGGCCAGATGACCGGGCAGCCTCTGACCGCCTGGTTGGATGATGCGGATCTCATCAGTGGTGGCTGCTGTCGTTTGGTCGATGGCTTCGTCAATGCGTGGGAACCCCTTCAGTACGGCGACTCCGGAATCGTCGGTTGAGAGAGCCGGGTTGGGGGCCACCGAGATCACCCGGTCGAATTCGCGAGCCAACTGCGCTTGGCGGTGACGCTGATGGGCGATGCCTTCCTCGACCCTCAGGAGCAGCTGCGGGAGGACGACGGAAGGTGGAACGGGGTATAGCCATAGCGTGTTGTCGGCGTCGGGGCGCAGGAGGCCGAATTCGACAAGGCAGGGAGCGCCGTCGACGTCCTGGGAGTTGATACGGCCTTCGCGTAGGGCACGGGCATACGCGTCCATGCCCGCCCCGCACAGTTCATGGGGTTCGTGTGAGTAGTGGCCCGTGGTCATATTGCCCTCGCCGCCGCTTGGTTGAAGTGCTATCCCCTAGCGTTCCTGATCGAGGAGGCCTGATTGCCCCAGGCGGAAACCGAGTTGGGCCCGGCTGCGACTGCCTACGGTGGCGGCGAGCTTGGCGATGTGTACCCGCGCGGTACGCACGTTCATACCCAGGCGGGCGGCGATTTCGGAATCGGTATGGCCTTCGATGAGAAGTCCGGCGATGGCGCGTTGGCGGGCAGTTATCCCATTCTCCGAGGGCTGGGGGACGGACTGGGGCCACATGGGGTCGGCCAGGCGCCACAGGCGGTCGAAGGTGGTGGCGAGGTAGTCGACCACGGCAGGGTGGCGAAGTTCGAGGGCCAGACTGCGGTCCTTGCTCGCCGGGATGAAGGCCACGGTCCGGTCGAAGATGAAGAGGCGTTCGGTGACTTCGTCCAGCGTGCGCACTTCGACGTCGCCGGCCAACTGTTCGTAGTGGGCGAGTACCGGCAGGGAGTGCCGGGTCGTGTGCTGGTAAAGGGTGCGAAGCCGAGCGCCGCGGGAGAGGAGCTCCTGCTCGCGGGGCAGGGTTTCAACCAGCGTCGAGGCGGGGCGTGCCCCACCTGGCTGGACCATGAGCACTTCCTCGGAGGAGTCGTCCACCGCTTGGTCTATGGCCGCGTTGATCCGGGGGAGGCCCATGAGGACGGTGATGGCGGGCGCCGCGTCGTCCGGTGCGGCCGCAGTTTCGGCAGGGCCGGAGGCGAGTGTCATCAACGGCTCGAACAGCTCCGCCAGTTCGGTTCCGCGACGCCGTTGACGTGCGATGCCGTCCTCGATGGTGCGGAGCAGGCGGGGGAGGGCGACAGCGGGCGCCGTGGGGCGTAGCCACCGCATGTCGTCGGCGTCGGGGTGCAGGAGGCCGAAGTCGATCAGGCAGGGTGTCGGCTCGGCCCGCTCGATGCGGACGCGGCCCTCACTCAGGGCCTGGGCATACAGGGCCGAGCCTGCCGCGCACAGTTCGTCGGCCTCGTGCGCATGGGCCTCCGTCATCGCGTTCCGCTCGCTCCCTGGTCGAGTTCAGTGTTCCGTGTCCAAGATCCTGGACTGGGCAATCAGGTAGCCGAGTTGAGCGCGGCTGCCGCTGCCCAGGGCGGCGGCGATCTTGGCGATGTGGGCGCGGCAGGTGCGGACGTTCATGCCGAGTCGGCGGGCGATCGCCTCGTCGACGTGGCCATCGATGAGGAGCTTGGCGATCGTGCGTTGAACGCCGGTTATGCCGTTGTGAGCCGGGCTGTACGGGGTTTCCTCGCGCAGAGGTGTCGCCTGTTGCCAGAACTGGTCGAACACGGAGACGAGGTACTCGACGAGGCCTGGATGGCGGAGTTCCAGCGCTACCTGCCGGTCACGACGGGCGGGGATGACTGCTGTCGACCGGTCGAAGATGATCATTCGGTCGATGAGTTCTTCCAGCGTCCTGACCTGGATCTGGCGGGGGTCGAGCTGCTCCAGGTAGGCGAAGACGCCAGGACCGTGGCGCACCGTGTGCTGGTAGAGCGTTCGCATGCGCACGCCGCGGTCGAGGGGTTCTCGGACGCGTGCGAGGGACTGGGAGAGCATGTCGCCGCCGCGGACGCCGCCGGGCTGGATGGTGAGTATTTCGTCCCGGCAGGCGGCCGTCGCTGCGTCCAGGGTGGCGTTGATACTCGCCAAACCCTCGAGGACCGTGATCGCGTGTGTGGCCACCGACGGCTGTGAGCTGATGTTCATGAAAGGCTCAAACACATCGGTTAGATCGATGGTGAGCTTTCTTCGGTCCCGGATCTCGCGCTCGATGGGGTGGAGGCGCTGCGCGAGTATGGCGGACGGCGGGACCGGCCGGAGCCAATTTGCGTCATCCGGATCGGGGTGCAACAACGCATATTCGACCAGGCAAGGTGCTGGTTCTATCTCGGCCCGGGCGATTCGTCCTGCACTCAGAGCGCTTGCGTAGAGGCGCGCCCCCTCATCGCACAGCTCAGTAATGGGGTGGGGATGTGTCGGTTTCGTGCTTGTTGTGAGCAATTCTCCACCCCCCAGGGTCCTGTACGTACAGGAACATGATGCATCGATCCTGTGGCCTCGACGTGCTGGATTGAGACATCGTCTTCCTGGAGCCGGGGGATAGGACCTACCAAGTGAGGACGAAGCTGACGATGTTCACGAGAATGCTTCGCTCGGCGCTAGTCATGACCGTCGCTGCTGCGGCGTTCACCCTTGCAACTGCGGGTGACGTTTCCTGGAACTCCTCAGGGGGTGCCTCGGGGAAGGGTGTTGCCACGCAGGCTGCCATGGGGGATGTCTCCTGGAATGTCCTGCCTGGGGCCGAGGGTGTCGCGTCATGAGTACTCCCCCGGATGACCGCACATTCCGCCGAGAAATGGCCACCGCCTACCGATCCGGTTGGCACTTCATCGATCTCGCCACCGCGATACCCCACGCAGGCGACTCCTTGATGGTCACGCTTCTCGGTGAGCCGGTAGTCGTCACCCGTGACGACGAGGAGGAGATCCGGGCCTACCGGTGCCTCCGCAAGCCGCGGGGCGCCCCACAGCCCGTGCGGTGTGCCATTCGGTACGGGATGGTCTTCGTCAATCTCGACCGGCGTGACCACCAGCTGGTCGGTGACCCCGGCCGGCCCGGCGAGCAGCAGGAACAGCAGAGTTCGAGCACTACAAGAGCCATCACAGCCACCCCCCGCAGCGCCTGACGCGATCCCCCGTCGTTGTACATCGCGCAGGTGCTTCCCCCAGCAGCGGGGGGGGGGGGGGGGGGGGGGGGGGGGGGGGGGGGGGGGGGGGGGGGGGGGGGGGGGGGGGGGGGGGGGGGGGGGGGGGGGGGGGGGGG
>NZ_JBVIHP010000054.1:0-22867 GCF_055570235.1 Streptomyces sp. NPDC031274
CTTCGTGCTTCCCACCCCCCTTTTTTTGTCCCGTCGTTCTCCGCTGTCTCCCCTTTCGTACTTTCGCCCCCCATTTTGTGGGAGCGAAGGCACCCCCCGCGGCCCCCCCCCCCCCCCCCCGGTCCAGGCTGGAGCCGTGGAGTTCCCGGTCGACGTTGCGCCCGCCCGGGCCGTTCCGGTACTGCCGGTCGGCCCGGGCGGGTGGTACGAGCCGAAGTTCGACGGTTCTCCAGATGCTTCAACATGTTCATCCCTCCATGCGGCAGGACGACTCGTGCGGAGGCGCCACGCGCCTGATGATCTTGCTTTTATCGACCGTTCGCAGCCGCTCAACGAACAGACGGACGAAGCGGCTCGGAGATCCAGTGCAGCGAGGACCCGCTGTTCTGAGGTCGTCGGCAGAAGCTCCCGCCGCCTTGCGAAAGGGCTCCGCGGCGCGGGCGGAGCGATACTGATGGTGACTGTTGTCCCGCTGCCGGACCGACCTCGGACGCGGGGCCCAATTGATGGGCACGTACCTTTCTCGATGTCTCCGAGGGGAGCCGTTCATGACTACGGCGAAAGACCTGTTCATCACCGCCATGGACCTGAAGCATTCCGTGGGGCAGGGTGACTTGTCCCTCGCACTCGCGGGAGCCGAGCTGATCGATCTCATCGGTGCGGGGGCGGTTGCTGTGGACGGCGAGGGCATTGTGCCGGGTGGACAGGTGACGCTGGACGACCGGTTCATGGGCGAGGCTGCGGCAGGGCTCACTCGGCAGGCGCCTTACGAGCGGATCGAGGACTGGCTGTGGCGCCGGGGCCGAGATCTCTCGGCCGCGTACCAGGCCGCCCTGGAGGAGAACGGTGAGCTGAAGGCGCGGCGAAGCGGCCGGTTGCCCTTCGGTTCGGAACGCGTGGAACTGGTCGATACGCCCGCGCGCCGCCGTGCAGCCGACCGCTGGAAAGAGAAGGAACCCGTCCTGGCCGCCCTCGTCTCGGTCGTGGGCATCGACGACGAACGGTCCGACGATGAGCCCGGCCTCGATGACGAGGCGGTGACGACCGTGCTGGCCGCCGTCCACGACGCGGTGATGGAGCTGGAGGCCGTACGCCAGCGGCGGACCATTGAGAACGCGGCCTTCGCCAACCTCTGGCGTGGACCGTGAGCCGAGCCCCCTCCGGGGGCGCGGTCCAGTCCCACGGCGACGGCGACGGCGACGCGATCGCATCGCCGTCGGGCTGCGCCTACAGCATGTCCGTGGACCGGTTCCGGTCAGGGCCGCGCCACGAAGGGATGGGTCGACGGCGGACACCAGACATGTCTTTCAGCGCGGGGCCGCGAGGGGAATCGACGTCGAGGTCGTCGTACTGTCCCTCGCCAGGGTTCCAACCTCAGGCGAAACGCTGGGGGGATCGAGCGGACTTTCGGCTGGTTGATGCAACACCGGCGGCTCGTCCGGGACTACGGAGGCCGCCCCCAGCGATCCGCACAAGATCCGCTGGGCCATGGCTGACAAACCAGCGGCGAACTCACCGGAGAATCCGCACCGACCTGGCGAATCGAAACCTGGACAGCGGGCTTGTCATCGGTTCACCGGGCGCGACTCGGCATCTGGCGACGAACTCCCTTTGTTGCCCATCGGAGAAGTCATCAGAGCCGCTGTAATGCCACCGATGCAGTGCCCTAACCCCGCTCGCTGGGGCGGCCGTCCGCCAGGGAGCGGTCGCGGGTCATGGGCGCCATGGCAAGCCGCGCGGCAGTTTCATGGCGCCGACGGCGACGGGGGGCCAGAGAGTCACGGGAGATCGCTTTCTGCTGTTCAGAGCTGCCAGAGGATCAGTGAGGGGCAGAGGGAGGCGAGGGCGCGGACGCGGTCGGCGATGGCGCGGCGAGCGACGTCGGTGGTGAAGGCGATGGAGTCGAACATGGTGATCTGTGTGCCGTCGTCGGCGGTCTTGTGGTGTTCGGCGGTCGTGACGTCGGCCGGGATCGGCTGGGCCGCCGAGGCGGCACCGATGATCGGCTCCCGCAGGGCGCGGCGTGCGGGCACGTCGCCCACCACCGGGGGCGCGGCGTCCCCATGGCCTTGGCCATGGGGACGAATACCTGGGCGAACTCGGCGTCGAAATCGAGGGACATGGCTGTCCTGCTCTCGTGGTCCATGGATCTGAGCTGGTGTGATGCCAGAAGGCGGTGGATCCCCAAGATCCCGGCTGTGGCCGGCAGGGGTTCGCTGGGGGCTGCGCTCTGCCAGAGGTGACAGAGCGCAGCCCCGCTATGGCGTAACCGCTGATGAGGCAGACGCGACGCGATCGCTGTGTCGGAGAAGGGCGCCTAGGCGAGAGAGACGGCGGGAAGGACGATGGCCTTGCCGGAGAGCGCGCCTTCGGCGGCCTGCGCGTGCAGGGTCGGCAAGTCGGCCAGCGCCACCCGTCGAGCGACGTCGACGTGCAGCACTCCGGAGTCGACCAGCGTCACCAGCCGCGCCAGCTGCGCGGCGTCGCTGTTGACGAACAGGTTGACGCCGCGCACGCCGCGGTCCTCATCGGACGGCGCGGGCATCCACACCGTCGTATTCACCACGATGCCGCCGTCGCGGACCACGGAGGCCAACGCAGCCAGTTGTACCGGCTCGACCGGAGCGAGGTTGAGCACGAGGTCGACCAGCGCGGACAACTCGGGAACCCCGTGTCCGAGCACCTCGTCGGCGCCCGCCGTCCTGACGCGTTCGCTGCTGCGCGGCCCGGCCGTGGCGATCACGTAGGCGCCGGCGTGCTTAGCCAGCTGGACGGCGTAGCCGCCGACCGCGCCGCCCGCACCGTTGATCAGCACCCGCTGGCCTGCGGTCAGCTTGGCGTGGTCGAAGAGGGCCTGCCAGGCGGTGAGCCCGGTCAACGGCAGCCCGCCCGCTTCGGCCAGCGGGATGCTCGCGGGCGCCGCCGTCAGCAGCTCGGCCGGCGCGAGCACGTACTCCGCCGCCGCGCCGGGGCCGGTCATCGGCAGGAAGCCGACGACCCGGTCGCCTGCCCTGACGCTGTGCACGTCCTCGCTCAGCGCATCGACCGTGCCCGAGACGTCGATGCCGGGTGTGTGCGGCAGAGTCACCGGGATGGGGCCCTGCATGAAGCCCGCGCGGATGTTGCCGTCGATCGGGTTGAACGACGTCGCGGCCACCCGGATCCGGACCTCTCCGGCCCCGGGGAGCGGCTGTTCCACCTCCTCGTACCGCAAGACGTCAGGAGCGCCGTACTCATGGAAACGCACTGCCTTCATTGTAAATACCAACTTTCATGACAGAGGAAACGCTTCGAATTTGAAGCATTGGGAGATCGGGGCACGCCTCAGCTTCGAGGCTGTGCCGCCAGGTGTGAGAGCCGACAGTCGCTAGTCGTCGACAGCGGCCAGGAGCTGTAGCTTTTCGTGGCTCGGGGAACCGGGCACGGCGGTGAATACCAGCAACGTCTGGCAATGCTCCGGATCCAGCAGCAACTCGGCGTACAGCTCCAGCTCCCCCAACTCGGCGTGCAGGTAGCGCTTGAGGTCGTGGTGGTGGGTCACTCCCACCTCGTGCAACCGCCAGATGTTCGCGAACTCGGGACTGACCTCCAGCAGCGCCGCGACGATCTCACCGGCCTTCCCCGAGGGGTCCGCCGTGTAAGCCTCCCGGATCTCCGCGGCGAATACCCGGCCCCGCCGCGGGTGGTCCTCGACGGGGTACAGGCCACGCACCCGCGGATCGTCGGTGAACCAGCGGTAGACCAGATACCGGTACAGCCCCGAGTACTGGGTGTAGTCACCGAGCAGCGCAACCGCCGGGCGCGTCTGCAACAACGCCTCGCCGCATCGTGACAGCACGATGGCGGGCACGTCCGAGAGGCCAGCGACGATCCGCATCATCGTGGGACCGACGTGATCGTCACGCAGGATCCGCCGAGGCGCCGGGATCCCGCCCAGGACGAAGAGATGGTCACGCTCGCTCAGGTTGAGACGCAACGCCCCGGCCAACGCGGCAAGCATCCGCTCCGACGGCGCCGGACCGCGCTGCTGCTCGATCCGGCCGTAGTAGTCGGCCGACATCCCGGCCAGCACCGCCACCTCCTCCCGCCGCAGCCCGCCGGTGCGACGCCGCTGCCCGCGGGCAAGCCCCACGTCCTCCGGCTGCAACGCCTCACGACGCGCACGGAGAAATTCCGCCAGCAACACCCGGTCCATCGTCCGACCTCCTCTGTTCGACAGGGCAATCTTGACGCGAAACGGAGACCGGATGAAGGGCAGTCTTAACCAGGGACAAGTTGTCCCTGGCTAGCCCCCGGAGCGTGCAGTCGTGAAGGACGTCCGGGCGAGGCCGACGGCGCCGCAGGCGTTGAATCCCACCGGGCCGCACGTGCGTGCGCGGCGGGCAGGACGATCGGCACCGACTCTCCGGCGGGTACCCGCGGATACCGACTGCTGCTGGACTTCGCCGACCCCGCGCCCGCAGGGGCGCTTGGGGTTAGGGGAAGCGGAAGGCGAGGGGTCGTTGGCCAGGGCAGTGGGGCTACGGCCAGCCGGGGGAGGGCGGGTAGAGCGGACCGATGACGTCGAACACACAGTGGGTCGGCGGCCTGTAGCGCGGTGCGTCGCCCGGCATCAAGCCGGTGGATCCGGGGTGAGTCAGCGCACCAGGCAAGGGGGGGTCTCACAGTACCTGTATCACCAGGATCTCCCAGACGTCCCAAACGCCTGTCAACCTGAATGAGTCGAAAGCGCCGACAACACTCCATGGACACGCACTGCAGGTTTACCCCCATCAGTTCAATTCAGCTGCCCCGAATGCGCGACCGTTTCGGCGCATTCGTCCACGACAGGAGAGACGGAAACCAATGGCGGACAACCAATTCACCACTCACACAGAACTTTTCGATCTGAGTGGGAAGTGCGCCCTTGTCACTGGCGGCACCAGGGGCATTGGGATGATGATAGCGCGCGGCCTTCTCCAGGCGGGCGCCCGCGTCGTCATCAGCTCACGAAAGGCAGACGCGTGCGCGGAGGCACAGCAACTACTGTCCGAATTCGGCGACGTTCAAGCAATTCCCGCCGATCTGTCCAGGCACGACGAGTGTCAGCGCCTCGCTGATCTTGTCAAGGTCGACTCGGAACGCCTGGACATCCTTGTCAACAACGCGGGAGCGATGTGGCGCGAGCCGCTGGAGACGTTCCCGGACGAGGCCTGGGACGCAGTGCTCGACCTCAACCTCAAGTCGCCGTTCTGGCTGGTGCAGGCGCTGCTCCCGGCACTTCGTAAGGCGGGCACCGCCGATGATCCCGCACGGATCATCAACATCGGCAGCATCGCCGCCATCCACGTCGCCCCGTCGCCCAACTACTCGTACGCCAGCAGCAAAGCGGCACTCCACCAACTCACCAGGGTACTTGCCAGGGAGTTGGGCCCACAGCACGTCACGGTGAACGCGGTGGCACCGGGAGTGTTCCCGTCGCAGATGATGGACTCCACGATCGATGCCATCGGCGACACGATCGCGGCGGCGGCCCCCCTGCGCCGGCTCGGCCGCGACGACGACATGGCGGGTGCCGCCGTGTTTCTCGCCAGCCGGGCTGGGTCCTACCTCACGGGCGCCATCATCCCGGTGGACGGCGGCACCGCAACGACCGCATCGGGTCTCCATTAAACTGCGGGACGGTCTTACGGTGAGGAGATGACCGCGATGGATCTACGCACCGAAATCCGGGAGTTTCTCAGCTCACGTCGCGCCCGCATCGCACCCCAGCAGGCGGGCCTGCCCGCTTACGGGGGCAACCGCCGGGTCAAAGGTCTGCGCCGCGAGGAGGTCGCGCTCCTGGCGGGGGTATCGGTCGACTACTACGTGCGCATGGAGCGCGGCAGCCTCGCCGGTGCCTCCGATGGCGTGCTCGACGCGTTGGCCTCTGCCTTGCAACTCGACGAAGCCGAGCGCGACCACCTGTTCCACCTCGCGCGCCAGTCCAAGGCGCCCAGCGGCCCACGCCGACGTAGGCCTGCCGTGACGGTGCGCTCGACGCTGCAGCAGGTGCTCGACGCGATCTCCGATGCGCCGGCCTGGATCGGTAACGGCCGTTATGACGTGCTCGCCATGAATCAACTCGCTCGCGCGCTGTATTCACCGGTGCTGGCCGACCCGCGACGGCCCGCCAACACAGTGCGGTTCGTCTATCTGAACCCCGAGGCCGCCAGAGATTTCTTTGTCGACTACGACCAAATTGCCGGTGACGTGGCCGCGAAGCTACGCATGGAAGCCGGCCGCAATCCGCACGACGAGGAGCTGATCTCCTTGGTCGGCGAACTGTCAACGTGCAGTGAGCTATTTCGGCAGCGGTGGGCATCTCAGGACGTGCGGCTGCACCGGTCCGGCCGCAAGCGTGTGCGCCATCCGATCGTAGGCCAGCTCGACTTGGACGTTGAGTCCCTGGATCTGCCCGCCGAACCCGGCCTGCGCCTCAACGTCTACACCGCACCCGCGGGCACACCGACCGCTGACAAATTAGCGCTCCTGGCGTCGTGGGCGGCCACCCAACAGAGGCTGGCGACCGAGTTCGAAGCACACAACGGATAGTTCAGCTCCTTCAGCCGTACTAGTCAGCGGACCCTGACGTGGGGCAACAATCTGCCGGAAAGTGAACACGGGAGTGAGACAAAAATCAGTGTGGACGCGCGCGTGAACCGTTGAGCCCGGATCCAGCGGCTTGAGTCCCGGTTGATCGTTTCGGGGTCGTGCAGGCCGTATGTCGTGCAGGCCGTATTGGGGCTGAGCTCCATGGCCAGCGTTCGGGCAGGGGCAGGGGGAGACAGCAGGCGGAATCTGCCCGAATCGGTCGCGCCACCGCCCCGGTCCGAGGAGGCACTGCGGGCGCCGCGGGAGGTCGGGGCACACGCTCCGTACTGCCGGGTCATCCTCACCGTGTACAAGATGAAGCGACTCGGCTGCGACGCCGCCGAACTCACCGCGCTCGCCGACCACCTCACCGCCCACGGCCTCATCGTGGAGATCTCGCCGGGCCCCTGCCCGGCATCTACGATCCCACCGGCCCCGGGAAGCTGCTGTTCGCGTTCTTCGCGGCGATGGCGGAGACCGAGCGGGAAAACATCCGATGTGGGATCTGACCAGCGTAAACGCGGAATGTAAAGGGAGGTGGCCATGATCCGGCCCGGGTGTGGTCCGGATCATGCCCTCGGCCTCGATCCACCCGGAACGGCACTGATCTCACGCAGCCCGGTGAGGCGTCGTGTGCGGGCCCGAGGGCCGTGCACGACGCCTCACCCCTTCAGGACATCAGCCCTTGACGGGGCCGCCGTTGATGGCGATGCGCTGGCCGTAGCGGGTGTAGGGGTAGTAGTCGTACGTCGCGTGGTGCTGGACGCACCGGTTGTCCCAGAAGACGAGCGTGCCCGGGGTCCAGCGGACGCGGCAGTGCAGGACCGGCCTGCGGGCGATCATGTCGAAGAGCACGTCGAGCAGGCCCCGGCTCTCGTCGGGGGAGAGCTGCGGGATGCGGCTGGTGTAGGCCTTGTTGACGTACAGCAGTTTGCGGTCGGTCTCGGGGTGCCGGGCGACAAGGGGGTGTTCGCTCTTGGGGATGACGTAGTCCGCGGGCAGCGCGTATCCCGCCAGGGCCTGCGCGCCGTCGTGTATCGCGGTCAGCGGGTCCAGCAGGGCGCGCATCGTCGGTGAGAGCATGTCGTAGGCGAGGTGCATGTTGGCGAAGAGGGTGTCTCCGCCGCATCCCGGTTCGGGGGTCTCGGTGATGTAGAGCATCGACCCCAGGGACGGTTCGGCGTCGGCGGTGCCGTCCGCGTGCCAGCCGTTGCCCGCCACGTTCGCCGCGGCCGATGTCGTGCGGATCTCCAGGATGTAGGGATCGCCCTCGGGCGGTGGCGGGTTGACGGGGCGCAGTTCGCCGAAGGCGGCGGCGAAGCGCCTGTGATGCTCGGCGGTGATCGTCTGATCGCGGAAGACGAGAACGTGGTGGTCGCGGAAGGCGGCCCGGATCTCTTCCAGTTGCTCCGCCGCAATCTCCTGCGACAGGTCGACGCCTGAGACCTCCGCCCCCAGAACGGGAGTGATCCGCTCGACGGTGAGCGTGCGGTAGGGGTACGCGGGACGAGTGGTCACTGCTTCCAGCGCTTCGAGTTCGTATGACTCCATGTCAACCTCCAGAGGCGGGGTGGGTTTACAGGTCGGCGGTCCCGCGGGCACCGGCACCCGGGGACGCCAGCGTCGCCCTGATGGTCTCGGCCACCGTGTCCACGTGGGGTGCCGCGACGATGCCGTAGTGGTCCGTGGGCAGATACCTGCGTACGGCGGACGGAGGCAGGCAGGTGTTCCACTGCCGGTCCGGTTCCTGAGGGTCCGCGGGGGTGGGCATGCCCGCCGTGGGGTGTTCGGCCAGCCACAGATACGTGGGGACGGAGACGAGTGGCCGTACGCGATGTTCCCCGAGGCTGCGCAGGTTCGCGCGGCAGCAGCGGGCCAGCCTCTCGGCGTACGCCTGTGCGTGCTCGGTCGGCAACGAGGAGGTGCTGGCGCCGAGTTCGGCGGCGAACACCCTGTCCAGGTGAGCCTCGTCGTAGGCGGCGACCAGTGCTTTCGCCTCGGGCGGTGGCGGATCCAGAAGGTGGAGCGACTCCAGCGGCCGGCTGCCGGCCGACTCGGCGAGACCCGCCATCTCCATCGCCACGCGGGCGCCGTAGGACCATCCGGCCAGGTGGATCCGGTGGTCCGGTCCGCCGAAGCGCTCACGTAGCTGCGCGTCGTAGTGATGGGCCCGCTCGGTCAGTGACCACGCGGGCATCCCGGTGTCGCGGAGTGCCGGGTCGGCGATGAGGCACACCGTCGGTGCGGGGCCGAGCGCTGCCACCAGGGAGCGGTAGGCCTGGATGTCTCCGCCCACGGGGTGCACCAGGCACAGGACGGCCGAACCGGTTCCCTCCTGCCAGATGTCGAGGACGACCCGGGAGGTGCCCCCCGCCACCCCGGTGGTGGGCTCGGCGGAGGTGAGGGCCGCCTCGACGTGTTTCAGGATCTCCGTGAGGCTGACGCGGTGGCTGAAGGAGGCCAGGTCGACCTCGACGCCGTAGTCGTCCTCGATCCGGGCGATCAGGCTGATCAGGGTCAGCGAGTCGGCGCCCAGGTCGTAGAGGGAGTCATCGGGGTCCAGTTCGTCCACGCCCAGCAGATCCTGGATCACCCGGGCCATGGTGTCCGCCCGCTCTCCGGAACCGCCTACGTCGGAGCCTGCGACGAGGGCTTCCTCCTCTCCGTCCGTCGGGTGCACCGGTCCGGAACGCGAGGGCGGGGCCGCGATCCCGGTCGGAGCGTAGAAGGCTCGGGAGACATCGATGTCGGTGGTGGACACGAGGAGTTGGGGCAGTTGCAGGGCCAGGGCATGCGCGAAGACCGCTTTGCCCTCCTCGACGGTCAGGCCGACCGTGAGGTGGGCCTGATGGCGGCTGTCCGGGTTGATGACCTGGGTCGCCATCCCGGTCTCGCTCCAGATGTCCCAGTCGATGCCGATCCGGACGGTCGTCTCCGTCTCGGTGGCCCGGTGGTGGGCGAAGCCGTCGAGGAGGCTCGCGTCGGCCGCGTAGTCGCTCTGGCCGACACCGCCGAGCAGTGCGGACATCGAGGAGCAGTAGACCGCGATCTCCGGGCGGAAGGCTCCGATCAGGTGCTCGACGACGAGTGCGCCCCTCTCGCGGACCGCGGCGGCGTTACGCATCGCGGTGGCGTCACGTCGTACCAGCAGCCCGCCGTGTCCGAGACCGGCCGCGTGGATGACGCCGTCCAGCCGTGACGTGTGCTCGGCGACGGCCGCCGCCACATCGTGGACGGGCATGGTCGCGAGATCCGCCGGGACGAGGCCGACGCGGTGGGCCCATCCGGTCAACTCCTCCGGCAGCCGCGGGTTTCGCGACAGCAGCAGGACGCGACCGCGGGTGTGTTCGAGCAGCCAGGCGGCGATGGCGCGGCCTATGCCGCCCGTGCCGCCGAGCACCAGGTGGACGGTGTCCGCTCCGGCCGGTACGAGGGGCCGCGTCCCCTCCGGTTGCGGTACGGGTACGGTGCCCGGCCGCCACCAGTAACCCTGCCGCAGCGCGAGCTGGCGCGGTAGATCCGGTCCGTCGGGATGACCGGTCTCACGTGTTCCGGCGATGACCGAGGCCACATGTCCGGCCCAGCGGCTGAGGTCGCCGTCGGGGAGGTCGAGCCAGTGTCCGTTCAGGGCGGACTCCTGAGGGGCGACCTCGACCGGCCCGGCGAGGAGCGCCAGCTCAGGTCTGTCCACCGTGCCTGTCACGGGCCGGGCGCCGTACGACAGCCACCACACACGGGGGGAGCCGTTTCTCCCGGTCAGTGCCTGGGCCAGGGCCGCAGTGCTGTCCAGGCAGGCGTGACGGGCGTGTTCCAGGGTGCCGGGACCGACCGGGCCTGTCACGTCGAGGGGCAGGGTGTGCACCCACTCCGTGTCGGCGGAGGCGGGGACGCCGTCCTCGGACAGCGCGTCGAGCAGTCGGCGCAGAGACGCCGGGTCGGCGGGGTCCGCGTCGTAGGCGTTCGGTCCTCTGCGGGCGAAGGCGCCGGCCGGGTGCACCCGTATCACCCGCGATGCCACCGCCTCGAAGGGCGCGAGCGCTGTCCGCGGAGTGTTCTCGGAGGCTACGACGACCACGGTGGACGCGCGGCCGGCCGGCACACCGGTGTCCGCGACGGCGGCACGGCGCAGCCGGACCCAGTGCGGCTGGTGCAGCCAGTTCTCCCGGGGAAGCCGCCGGGGTGTGGCGGCAGGGACCTCGCGAGGCTTCTCGGGCAGCCGGTCGAAGTCGTGTTCCGTGAGGGAGAAGGACGGGGGAGGGAAGTCCCAGGGCGCCGGAGCGGAGCCCGCACCCCAGTCGACAGTGCGTCCGGCTGCCCAGTCCTCGGCGAGGTCGTGGGCCGTGCGACCGGCCGCGGAGACCGTGATGGCGTCCGGGTCCGCGGTACCGGGCGGCACCGCTCCCGCGGCCACCTCGCGCAGCCAGCGCTCGGCCGCGGCGGCGTCCGTCACGGGTGCCGCGGTCCGCAGGCGGCGAGCGACCCGCCCGGCCTGGAGGTGACGCAGCACGAACCCGTAACGCTCCGGGTGGAGTTGGAGGTAGTCGGCGATCCGCGCGGCGTCGGCGGCGAGGACGTCCGTCGTGGAGGCCGACAGGACCAGGCACTCGGGTACCTCGCGGTTCGCCACCGGTCCGGGCGCGGTGTCCTGCTCCACGATGACGTGGGCGTTGGTGCCGCCGATCCCGAAGCTGCTGACCGCGGCCACCCGTTCGCGTCCCCCGGGCCAGGGCGTGGCCTCGGCCGGGACGTAGAAGGGAGCGGGATCGGGGCCGATCTCGGGGTTGAAGGCACGGAAGTTGAGGTTGGGCGGGAGCGTCCCGTGGTGCACGGCGAGGACCGCGCGTACGAGGCCCACCACACCGGCGGCCGCGCCCATGTGGCCGAGCTGGCTCTTGACGGAGCTCAGAGCGCAGCGGCCGGACTCGCTCACGTCGAACGCCTGCTGAAGCGCTCCCACTTCGATCGGGTCGCCAAGACGGGTGCCGGTGCCGTGTGCCTCCACATAGCCGAGGTCGGCGCCCGTGCGTCCGGCGCGGGACAGGGCGGCCTGGATCACCTCCCGCTGTCCGGCGAGGGACGGCGCGGTGTAACTCATCTTCGCCGCACCGTCGTTGTTGATCGCGGAGCCTGTGATGAGTGCGTGGACGGTGTCGCCGTCGCGCCGTGCCCGCCGCAGTGTCTTGAGGACCACGACGCCGACGCCGCTCGCGCCGACCGTGCCGGTGGCGTCGTCGCTGAAGGGCCGGCAGTCGCCGTCCGCGGAGAAGATGTGCTGCGGGCGGTAGCGGTAGCCGCCGGTCAGCCCGGGGTCGATGAGTACTCCTCCGGCGAGCATCACGTCGGCTTCGCCCTGCCGGAGCAGACCGGCGGCGAGGTGCACGGCGACCAGAGAGCTGGAGCAGGCTGTCTGGGCGCTGAACACGGGGCCGGTCAGCCCGAGGTGGTACGCCACCTTGGTGGCCAGGAAGTCCTTCTCATGGTGGAGGGCGAGCTGGAAGCCGTCGGGCAGCCGTTCGGGGTCCGCCTCGCGCAGCAGGGACTGGAAGTAGGTGTTCTCCCCGGCTCCTGCCACCAGGCCCACCCGGGTGGCCGAGGTGTCCGCCACTCCGGCGTGCGCCAGGGCCTGCACGCCGGCCATCAGCAGGTGACGCTGCTGGGGGTCCATCAGACGTGCCTCTTGGGGGCTGATGCCGAAGTGGCCCGGGTCGAAGTCGAGCATGCCGTCGAGCGTGCTGTGCGCGCCGACGACTCCTTCCGGCGCGTCGATGCGGCGGATTCCGGTGCCGCCGGAGACCACAAGATCCCAGAAGGCGGCCAGGTCCGGGGCGCCGGGTACCCGTACCGCCATGCCGACGACCGCGATGGGCTCGCCGGGTTCGGGGGCCTGGTCGTTTTCCGCGGCCGGTGGGGTGAGCGGTCGCGGGGTGGTGAGGTGGCGGGCCAGGGAGCGGACGGTGACGTGCTCGAACAGATCCGCGACGCTGAAGCGCAGACCGAGTGCCGTGGTGCAGCGCAGGTGGAAGCGCATCAGGGCGAGACTGGAGGCACCCGCCTCGAAGAAGGTCTGGTCCGGTGCGATCGCCGACCCGGTGACCTCCTCGAATGCGGCGGTGAGGAGCTCCTCCTCGGCCGACAGGCCCGTGCGGGTGATCGCGGAACGACGTATCTCTTCCCCCGGTGTCCGGACGGCCGACTGCCGGTCCAGCTTGCCGCTGGGTGTGCGGGGCAGTCTCTCCAGTTTGCGGAAGCGGTCCACACGTACGTAGGAGGGCAGCAGGGCGGACAGATGCGCGGTCAGTTCCTCGGCGGACGGCGTTTCGCCACGGATCTCCAGGCCGGCCGTCAGCTGCTCTCGGTCACGTGTGACGACGGCGTTGACCACTGCCGGATGGCGCAGCAGTGCCGCCTCGACGGAGCCGAGTTCGAGCCGGTGCCCGCTCAGTTTGATCTGCTGGTCGTCGCGGCCCGCGTAGTGCAGCAGGCCCTCCCGGTCGAAGAACGCCCGGTCACCGCTGCGGTAGAACAGGCCCGCGCCGGGGAGTTCGACGAAGCGGGTGTCGTCCGGTGCGGGTTCGTCGAGGTAGCAGCGGGTGGTCATGGTGCCGCCGATCAGCAGCTCGCCGGCGCACCCGGTCGGGGCCGGGTCGCCCTGGGCGTCCACCACCCGCAGATCGGCGCCGGCCACCGGGCGTCCGATGGCGGGCCGCTCGGGCCACTGCCCGGGATCTCCCTCCAGGCACAGGGCGCTCACCACATGGGTCTCGGTCGGCCCGTAGTGGTTGAACAGGCGCGCGCCGGGGAGTCCGGCGAACCAGCGTCGGATGCTGTCCGTACACACCAACTGCTCGCCCGCGGTGACTACTTCGCGTAGCCGGGAGGGGTATCTGTTCAGGCGGACGGCGTACTCGGCGAGCAGGTGCAGGGCCACATAGGGCATGAAGATCCGCTCGGCGCCCGCGGAGTCCAGCCGGTCCAGGAGCGCGGGTACGTCCTGACGCCACTCGGGACGAATGAGCTGGAGGCTGCCTCCCGTGCACAGCGTCCCGAAGATCTCCTGGAAGGACACGTCGAACGCCAGCATCGAGAACTGCTGGGTGACCGCGGGGGCGGTCAGGCCGCCGGGACCGGACTGCCACCTGATCAGGTCGCACAGGGTGCGGTCGTGGATCTGCACGCCCTTGGGGGCGCCGGTGGAGCCGGAGGTGAACAGTGTGTACAGGGGGCGGGCGCCGTCGTGTGCCGACGCGTCGACCGTGCGTCGGCCATACGTCTGCCCGTCGTACGACGCGCTCGTGCCGTCGCCCTTCACCGGCGCCGGGACCGCCGGTACGACGAGGTGGCGTACCACACCGTCCGGGAGCAGCGTGTCCAGCGTCGTCGAGCCGTCCCGCGTGGCCAGGACGCACAGCGGGTCGATCTGTTCCAGGACGCGGCGCAGCACGTCGGCCGGGTAGGAGGGGTCGAGGGGCACGGCGGTGACGTTCAGCCGTGCCAGCGCCAGCAGTGCCACCACGTGCTCGACGGAGGGCTCCAGGTACAGGGCCGCCCGGCAGGGGGTGCCGTCGGCCGGGATCGGGTAGCGGTCGGCCAGTTCCGTGGCGAGTGCGGCGGCCCGGGCGTCGAGGGCCGCGTAGCTCAGGGTGACGCCGTCGGCCGTGACGACGGCGGGGGCGTGCAGAGTGCGGGCGACCTGCAGGCCGAAGCCTTCGGCGATCGTGCTGAAGCCGGTGTCCGGGGCGGGTCCGCGGCCGTGCTCCGGAAGGGAACGCCGGTACGGCACGACGAGCTCCCGGGCGGTGGAGCGGCCACCGGCCGCGAGCGCGTCCACGCCTCGCCGCAGCAGCTCCGCCATCGCCTCGACGTCCTCGCCGGTGAACCGGTCCTCGGCGTACTCCCATAGCACGTCGAGTCCGTCCGCGTGCTCGACCACGGTGACCGTCATCGGGCACTTGGCCTCCGGCGCCGCCCACCACAGGGGGCGCGGGGCGCAGCCGGGCAGCCGCAGTGCCCCGAAGTCGGTGTTCTCCAGAACGAACAGAAAGTCGAACGGCGTGCTGTCGCCGACGCCCTCCCAGCCGGTCAGGACGTCCGTGAGCGCCACGCCCTGGCATCCCAGCACCTGCCCTGTGTCGGTCCCGGTACGGGCGAGGTGCGAGCGCAGGTCCTCACCGGGCGCGACGGTCAGAGGCAGCAGCACGGTGTTCGCCATCATGCCCACGCTGTTCTCGAACTCGCGCACCGGGCGACCCGCGACCGGCGCGGCGACGCGCGGGCGGACCAGGCCGGTCACCCCGTACAGGCACCAGGAGAACACGCTTAGCAGAACCTGGAACCGGGTCAGTCCGAACTCGGCGCACAACTGGTCCACTTGGGTCCGCCGAGCGACGTCGAGCGACGTGTGCAGCAGGTTCGCCCGCGGTGCCGGACCGGCGTCCTGGGCGGGCAGCGGCTCCAAAGGTTCATCCAAACCCCGGTAGAACGTGAGGAGTTCAGCGCGCTGCGCCTGGTAGGCGGGGCTCGCGAACCGGTCGCTCTGCCAGAGGGCGAAGTCCAGCGGGGTCGGAGCGGGTGACTCGGGCCGGCCGCTTTCGGCGTAGGCGGTCGACAGGTCGTGCAGCAGGATGCTCAACGACCAGCCGTCCACGGCGATGTGGTGCAGGTGAAGCAGGAGCGTGCCGCCGTCGTCACGCGGCAGCCAGCAGGCTCGGAGCATGCGGGGGAGGGCGAGGTCGAAGGGCTCGGCGAAGAAGGTGTCGGCGAAGGCGTGTGCTTCTTCCTCGTCCCAGGCATGCTGGGGGACTGGTTCGTGCCAGGGGTCGTACGGCTCTCCGACGGTCTGCTCCAGGCCGTCGGGCCCGAGGCCGAAGCTCGTCCGCAGCGCCTCGTGGCGTGTCACCAGGCCGCGCAGCGCTCGCCGTAGGCCGGCGGTGTCGACGGGTCCGTCCACGCGGAAGGCCTGGTTGACGGAGTAGGCCCGGGAGCCCGGGGCGTGGCGCTGTACCAGCCAAAGTCGCTGCTGTTCGCTGGTGGCGGGCGCCGAGCGGGCACCGGAGACCACCGGTGCCGGCAACTCACTCTCCGCGCCGGGGCGGACCGTGGCGACCGACCTGGCGACGGCGGCCAGGTCGCCGTGCAGGACGGCCTCCTGGGACAGCTCGCGGCCCCATCGCTGTCGTACGGCGAAGCAGAACCGGAGTGCCTTCAGCGAGTCACCGCCGCTGGCGATCCACCGGTCGCCGAGCCCGAGGCCGGTGGTGCCGAGTATCTCCTCGGCCAGTTCGACGACTCCGCGCTCCGTCTCCGTCATGGCCGGTCCCTCGGAGCCGGAGGAGGCGGGCCGCCAGGGCCGGTCGGTCTGCCGCAACAGGGCGGCCTGGTCGATCTTGCCGTTGGCGTTGAGCGGAAGCTCGGCCACGAGATGAATCCGGTGGGGGCGCATGTAGGCGGGCAGATGAGCCGCGAGGTGGCTGTCGAACTCCTCGTAGGACAGTTCCTGACGGAGCACGACGAACGCCAGCAGTTCGTTGGGCCCCTCCTTGGCCGCGCGGCGCGTGCACACGTAAGCCCGTTGGACCGCCGGGTGGGCGCGAACGCGCCGTTCCACCTCGCCGGGCTCGATCCTGAAGCCACGGACCTTGACCTGGCGGTCGGTTCGTCCGACGTACTCCACCAGGCCCTCGTCGTTCACCCGTACGAGGTCACCGGTGCGGTAGTACCGTTCCTCGCCGCCGTCCAGCCATGCGAGCCGCACGAAGCGTCGCTCGGTCTCCTCGGGGAGGTTGCGGTATCCGGCGGCGAGCCCGGCTCCGCTCAGCAGGAGTTCGGCGACCTCACCGGGTGCGGCCACCCGCTCCTGGCCCGGCACGACCAGGACGGAACCGGTCTGCGGCAAGGGCCCGCCGATCGGCACCACGTCCCCGTCGAAGTCCCGCGGGATCGGATGGCACAGGGCGAAGGTGGTGGACTCGGTCGGCCCGTAGATGTTGAACAGACGGGTGCCGCTGTCGGGGTTGTCACGGTACCAGCGGCGTATTGTCCGGGCGTCGAGCTGCTCACCGCCCACCAGAACCTCGTCGGCCGCGGAAAAGCAGTCCGGCACGGCCGTGACCATCGTGTTGAACAGCGCGGTGGTGATGAAGAGGGTGTCCACCCTCTCGTGCCGCAGTGCCGCGGCGAAGCGCTCGGGAGTCCGCACATCCTCGTCGCCCAGGACCACGCAGCAGCCACCGGTCAGCAGGGGCACCCAGACTTCGAAACTCAGCGCGTCGAAGGCCGGGTTGGCCAGGCAGGCATAGCGCAGGCCGGGCTCGACGCGGATGTAGCCGGGTTGTGCCAATCGCTGGATCCCGGCGTCACGGACCTCGACTCCCTTGGGCTGCCCCGTCGTTCCGGAGGTGTAGAACAGGAAGGGCACCTCGCCGGGGACGGACGGTTCCTCCACGGCAGCCGCGGCGTCCGGGAGTTCGGGCAGAAGGGCGTCCGCGGCGAGCACCTTCACGTGCTGCGGGAGCCCGGTGACGTCCTCGATCGACTCGTGCACCAGGGCGACCGCGGCGGAGTCCCGGAGAATGAAGTGACGGCGTTCCGCGGGGCTCTGCCTGTCGAGGGGCACGACCTGCGCCCCCAGCCGCAGAATGCCCAGCATCACGCAGACCAGCCGCCACGACCGCGGCAGCGCCACCGCCACGGCCTGCCCCGCGGTGACGCCCCGGCGCGCCAGCTCCTGGGCGACACCGGCGGCCGCCACGTTCAACGTCGCGTAGTCGAGACTGACGTCGCCGTCGATGACTGCCTCGGCGTGCGGTGTGCGAAGAGCCCGGCGGTGAATCTCAAGGGCTATCCCGGCCGGGACGCTCAAGTCCTCGGCCACGTCGGTGGGGGACGTTTCGGCATGCGGTTTCATCGTGCCTCCGACGTGCCTGAAGGTGTGGTGCACTCCGTCTCGCCCTGGCCGGGGGCGGAAGTCAGCCGGAGCAGTTCGGCGGTGAGGACGGCGGCGACGCGGGGCAGTTCGTCGCTCTCCAGCATGTCCCAGTGACCGCAGGCGACCGGCTCCACCACGAACTCGCCGCTCACGCGATGCCGCCAGAACGCGCGCAGGCGAGCGGCGGCGTTCTCGACGTCAGCTTCTTCGTTCTCCACGGCCGTCGCCTGCATCAGCACGACACGGGCGGGCGATCGGGGTACGGCGTAGTCGCGCCCTGTCTCGCGGTGGTGGTTGTAGACGTTCAGGTACCGGGCCACCTGGTCGTCGTCGATACCCGGGTACATGCCGTTGAAGCGCACCAGCTTCTCCCGGAACTCCTCCATGCCGACCGGCGCGATCGCGGCACGCTGTTCATCGTCCTCGGCACCGTGGGTGTCGAGGAGGACCACGCTCACCTTCTCGTGCCCGGCCGCCACCAGGCGGCGGCCCATCTCGTACGCGATGAGACCTCCGTAGGAGAGCCCGCACAGCACCAGTGCCTCGTCGGTGCGGGGACCGATGAGCCGCAGATACTCCTCGGCCATCGCCTCGACACCGGGCAGGGTGGACTCGCCGGGATTGATGCCGGGTGCCTGAAGCCCCACCACGCCGATGTCGTCGGCCAGTTCGGCGGACAGCGGCAGGTAGCAGAACGCGGTGCCGCCGGCGGGGTGTACACACACCACGCGCTGTCGGCCGCCGCCCGCACGGAATTCGACCAGGTTGCCGGGTTCCGCGGACCGCGCGGTATCGCCCCCGTTGCCGCGCACACGCTCGGCGAGCGCCTCGATGGTGGGGTGCAGCATGACGTCCCGGACGGGCAGAGCGACGCCGAGTTCCTCCTGGACGGCGGACGCCATCTTGATCGCCGATATCGAAGTGCCGCCCAGCTCGAAGAAGTTGTCACCGATACCGATGTCCGGGTGCAGCAGCACCCCGCGCCAGACCCGGTACAGCGCCATCTCCACACGGTCGCGGGGCGCGGCCGTGTTGACCTGCCCGACGCGGGTTTCCGCCGTGGCGCGCAGCACCTCTCTCCGGTCCACCTTGCCGCTGCGATTCAACGGCAGTCGCGGGAACTCGGCCACCACGGCGGGGATCATGTAGTCCGGCAGACGGCCCCCCAGGGCCGCACGCCACTCGTACGGCAGCCGCGTGGCCCCGGCGTCACATCCCACGCCGGCGACCAGGCGAGGCCCGCCGGGGGCGTCGCGATCGGCCAGGACGACGGCCTCCCGAACCCCGGGGACCGCCAGCAGCGCCGCCTCGACCTCGCCGGGTTCGATACGGAACCCGCGCAGCTTGAGCTGGTCGTCGCGGCGGCCGACGTACTCGGCGTTGCCGTCCGGCAGCCAGCGCGCCAGGTCGCCGGTGCGGTAGAGG
The DNA here is from genome assembly GCF_055570235.1 of Streptomyces sp. NPDC031274. Taxonomy (NCBI): domain Bacteria; kingdom Bacillati; phylum Actinomycetota; class Actinomycetes; order Kitasatosporales; family Streptomycetaceae; genus Streptomyces; species Streptomyces sp. NPDC031274. The sequence continues at coordinate 18,962 of NZ_JBVIHP010000054.1, forward strand.
CGTTCACCTGGGACGAACGGATCGGGCACGAAGAGTTCGTCGGTGAGGTCGGGGCGGTTCAGATATCCACGGGCCAGACTCGCTCCGCCGAGGTAGACCTCACCGGGAACTCCCACGGGCACCGGACGCATGCGGTCGTCGAGCAGGTACAGACGTGTGCCACGCAGCGGCCGCCCGATGGGACACGACCGCTCGTACGGCTGCGGGTCGGTGTAGGCAGTGGAGTAGAGCGTGGCCTCGGTCGGGCCGTAGCCGAAGCAGATGCGCAGGCCGGGCAGCAGCTCACGCATGCGGTGCAGGGTGCTCTCAGGCAGGGATTCCACTCCGGTAAGGAGCTGACGCAGGCTCGATCCGGCCAGGCGCGCGGCCGGATCCTCGCCGATCCACAGGACATAGGACGGAGGCAGAAACGCCTGGGTGACCTTGTGTTCACGCATCCAGTCCAGCAACGCCCGTGGGTCTCCGCGGAGTTCGTCGGAAACCAGGTGGAGCACGGCGCCGGTGGTCAACGGGACGAGGAGTTCGTGCACCGACGCGTCGAAGCCGATGCTCGACCAGGCGGAGGATGCCTCGCCGGGGGCGTCCCCCATGAGCTCGCGCCAGTGGTCGAAGAGATTGACGACGCTGCCGTGCGTCACCGCCACGCCCTTGGGGCGACCGGTCGACCCCGAGGTGTAGATGACGTAGGCGAGCCGAGTCCGGTCCACGTCGATGACCGGTGCCTCGTCGTGCGACCCCTCTGCCTCCACCTTCGCCAGGTGCTCCCACAGCCGTCCGCGGTCGTCCGCGGTGTCCCTCTCGTCGGTCAGTACGAGGACCGGTGCGGCGTCGCTCACCATGGCGCCGAGCCGCTCCGAGGGCTGTCCGGGGTCGAGGGGCAGGTAGGCGGCACCGGACTTGAGGATCCCGAGCACGCCGATGACGAGTTCGGACGTACGTCCGGCGTGCAGGCCCACCACACGATCGGGACCGGCACCGCGGGCGATCAGCGCATGGGCGAGACGGTTGGCCCGGCGGTCGAGTGTCGCGTAGTCCAGCTCCGCGTCATCGGCCACCACCGCACACTGCCCGGGGCGTTCTCGAACCTGCGCGGCGAAGCGCTCCAGTACGTCTGCCGACGCCGTGTCGGCCACGGCGGGCCCTGTGCTGAAGTCGGCGAGGAGCGCCCGCTGCCCGTCCTCGTCGAGCAGCGTCAGGTCGGCGATCTCGGCATCGGGCCGCTCGGTCATCAGCCGCAGCACGCGCAGGAATTGACGTATGAACCGTTCGATCGTCGCCCGGTCGAAGAGCGCCACCGCGTAGTCGATCTCCCCGGTGAGGTGCCGCCCCTCGTCGGCCAGGGCCAGGACCATGTCGAACTTCGCGGGTACGTGGGCGGCGTCCTCCCGCAACTCGACCTGCAGGCCCGGAAGGTCAAGCTCCTGCCGCATGGAGGGGACCCAGGCGAACATGGTCTGGAACAGGGCTGTGTAGGAGGGGCTTCGCGGTGGGTTGACCAGTTCGACGACTCGTTCGAAGGGGAGATCGACGTGCTTGAGGGCGTCACGGATCCGCTGGTTCACCCGCTTCAGGGCATCCTTGACGCTGGGTGAGCCGGAGAGGTCCGCGCGCAGGGCGAGAGTGTTGACGAAGAAGCCGATCAGGCCCTCGACGTCGCCGCGTCGACGGTTCGACGTGGGGGCGCCGACAACGATGTCGTCCTGCCCGGAGAGCAGAGACAGCAGCACGGACCAGCCGGTGAGCACGGTCGCGTAGAGGGAGACATCGTTGTCTGCGGCCAGCGCGCGCAGGTCTCGCGTCAGATCCTCGTCGACGGTCACGGGCAACCGATCGCCGTTGAAGCTCTGCTCGGGCGGGCGGGGCCGATCAGTGGGAAGGGAGACCACGGCCGGGATGTCGGCCAGCGCGGTGGTCCAGTAGTCGGCGTGCGAGGCGGGCTCGTCTCCCGACATCCACTCCCACTGCCAGCGCGTGTAGTCCCTGTACTGCCAGGTGAGTTCGGGCAGCGGGACGTCCTGCCCCCGCTGAAGCGCGGAGTACACCACGCCCAGCTCTTTCAGCAGCAGGGAGCGGGACCAGCCGTCGAAGACGATGTGATGCGCCATCAGGATCAATACGTGATGCTGCGGTTGGAGCGCTATCAGGCAGCCACGCACCATGGGCTCCTCGCCCAGGCGGAACGGGGTGCCCTCCACCTCCGACCGTATGCGCGCGAATCGTTCGGCCCCGTCCGGCAGGCCCGTCAGATCCTCGAAGGTCACCGGGAACCCCGTGTCCGGCGGATCGACGACTTGAAGAGCCGAACCCTCGAAGGGGACCAGCCGGGTGCGCAGGGCCTCGTGCCGGGCCGCGAGCAGATGCAGCGCCTTGATGAGCAGGTCCCGGTCCAGCGGCCCCTGGATTTCGAAGGGCATCGGCTCGTTGTAGGCGGCACTGGCGTCTCCGTCCATGCGCGCCATGACCCACAGACGCTCCTGAGCCAGTGACAAAGGTGCGGGTTTTATCTCTTCGCCGGGATGATTGCTGACTGCGATTCGAGGTAAAGACACAGGGCGCCCTTCACGGGAAGAGAAAGCGGCGGAAATCGAGTAAACCGCGATCTGAAAGCAGTACCTGCAGGGCTGGCGCCCTCGGCCGGATCTCAGCTGGAAGCGAGCGGCTATCCGACCTGGTCAACGCTGTCGTTGCGTTGCCGTGCGGGCAGCGCGGAGTGGGGGAGAAGCTCTATAGAGTTGAGCGGGGTACCTGCAGAGTGGCGATTGCGGACGATTCTGCCTATTCGGCCGCCCGCATGGGTGGCTGATTTCCGTTGATGCTAAATGTGCTTCGATTGGGTGGTCAACCGTGACCAACGCCACACCCATTCAGCGATGGAATACTGTTTGCGCTCGGCATGCGACATTAAGGGGTTTGCCTAAAGATAGTGGACCATACGGGCTCAATGGTTCACTTCGGTCGTGCCGCGCTCTCCCCGTCGTGGGACGGCGTATCCGGAGACAGAAGGCCATCGCAAGGTGATGACCCTGGAGTCGTCCTCGGCGAACCAAAAGCGATCCGCCCCCGGGCCCAGACGACATAGTCGCCTGCCGCTCCAGCAGCACGCTGCGGCCGGGGAACTCCATACGGAAGCGTCCAGTGATGAGAACCAGCAGAGCTGTCCGCACCTCACCCCGCACCCACTGCGCTCGTCGCTCACCGCGTGGATGGACACCCCACTTCACCTCGACGGCGTCGCTGTGGCGGGGATCGCCCTGCTCCATGAAATGCCCGAGCAGCCATCCCCGGTTCACTCTCGCGTCCTTGCCCGCATTGCCTACGTGTACGCCGCCATCCATGAGCCCGAACGCTGGCAACCGCGGGTGCGGTGTCGGCCGCAGCACGATCAACCACGGCGCCACGGTCCTCACTTGCCGAAGCCCCGGACGGGTTCACCCCGGCTGGGGCTCCTGTCTTCGGACCGGCCCGAGCACCCCCGAGCACTACGGGCCGACGCCGTTCACCGAGACTCGTCAACCAACCGGCGTGCGGCCACGTCCGCTCCGTCGGTGCGGAGCCGGTTGCCCAGGGACTTCGCACGGGCCCGGGTCTCGGGTGACAGAGCGGTCTTGAGCGCGATGCCCAGAGATTCGACGCTCGTGGTCGGAGCGTCGAGGGCCGCACCGAGGTCCAACGCCGCCACCCGGCCCGCCCAGTAGGGGTTGTCCGACAGCTGAAGAGGTATCACCACTTGGGGCGTGCCCACACGAGCCGCCGTCAGTGTCGTACCCGCGCCGCCGTGGTGGACCACAGCGGCCACCTTGCCGAACAGGTTCTGATGGTTGGCCTCGCCGATGGCGAAGCAGTCGTCCCCGTCGTCGATGAGATGCAGGTCCGCCCACCCGCGGGACACGAGCACGCGGTGCCCCT
>NZ_JBVIHP010000055.1:0-19243 GCF_055570235.1 Streptomyces sp. NPDC031274
AGACCCACCGCCCTGCGGTGATCGGCCAGGGAATCCAGATAGGCATTGGCGGCCGCATACGCCCCCTGCCCACCACTGCCCCACACACCAGCAATCGACGAGAACAGAACGAACGCGTCCAACTGCCGCTCACCCAGCAGCTCATGCAGGTTGCGCGCACCCTCCACCTTCGCCGACAACACCTCGGCGAACCCACCCAGATCATCCGGATCAAGGTCGGCAAGAACACCGGAACGCTCAATACCCGCCGCATGTACGACCGCGGTGAGCGTCGGGATGCTCTCCAGGAGTTCGGCGACGGACTCCCTGTCCGTCATGTCACAAGCGGCGAACGTGACGCCCGCCGCGCCCAGCTCTACGAGCTCGGCCTCCAACTCCGCGGCACCATCAGCGGCCCGTCCGCGACGGCTCACCAGCACGATGTGCTCGGCCCCGTGTCCCGCCAGCCAGCGCGACACGTGCCCACCCAGGGCGCCGAGCCCACCGGTCACCAGTACCGTGCCGCGCGGCGTCCAGCCTGCGCCGGGGGTGTCCGCGCTCATCGGCGCGGGCACCAGCCTGCGGCCAAGGATCTCGTTGCCGCGCAAGGCGAGCTGGTCCTCGCCGTTCGGTTCCGCGATGACGGATGCGAGAAGGTCTCCGGTCGTCTCGTCCTGTGCTTCGGGCAGATCGACGAGGCCGCCCCAGCGGGTTGACAGCTCCAGCGCGGCCACCCGGCCGAGGCCCCACAGCATCGACTGCTCGAACCCGGCAACCACATCGTCCGCACCCGCCGACACCGCACCCGACGTCAGGCACCACAACGGCACCTCCGCCTCACCCAGCGCCTGCAACAGACCAACCGTGGCCGCCACACCCGCAGGCACAGTCGAATCGCCCGCATCGGCGAACCCCAGCAGCGAGACCACACCACTCAGAGCCGACAGGTCAGCCAGCCGCTCCGCCCAGTCGACCGACAGCAGATCCACGTGCTCAACCCGCACGTCCGCACCGTTACGGACCAGGGCCTCACGGACCCAATCGGCACGGTCCTCGCCAACCGGCGCGACAACCAGCCAAGTGCCCTCCAGGCGCCCGGACCCTGCAACCACCGATCGCCACTCGACCCGATACCGCCAACCATCAACCGTCGAACGACCCTGCTGCTCCTTGCGCCACGCCGAAAGTCTCGGCAGCACCGCACTCAACGGAGCATCCGACGACACATCCAACGTACGGGCGAGGTCGGCGATGTCACCGTCCTCCACAACCCCCCAGAACCGCGCCTCCACCGGCGAAAGACGCTCGACATCCATGTCGACGGGGACAGCGTCCAGCCAGTAACGCTCACGCTGGAAGGCGTACGTCGGCAGGTCCACCCGCTGTGCGCCGCGACCGGCGAAGAACGCCTCCCAGTCCACTCGGACGCCGCGCACGTGGAGCTGTCCTGCGGCCGTCGTGGCGGCCACTGCCTCCGGGCGGTCGTTCCGCAGCAACGGTACGAAGCCAGCCTCCGGCGCGGACTGCTGACCCAGCGCGGACAGCGTGCCGCCGGGGCCGACCTCGACGAACGTCGTCACCTCGTCGTCCACGAGCGTGCCGACGGCGTCGGCGAACCGCACCGACTCGCGCACGTGCCGCACCCAGTACTCCGGCGACGCCAACTCCTCGGCGGAAGCACGGACACCGGTCAGCGTCGAAACGATCGGGAGCACGGGCGCCTCGTACGAAACACCCTCAAGAACCCGCCGGAACTCGTCCAGCATCGGCTCCATCAACGGCGAATGGAACGCGTGACTGACCTTCAGGCGAGACACCTTCCGCCCCGCCGCACGCCACCGCTCCGCAACAACCTCAACATCAGCCGCAACACCCGAAATGACCACCGAGGTGGGGCCGTTGACCGCAGCGATGCCTACGGTCTCCGGCAGATCCGCGGCGACCTCGGCCTCAGACGCCTGGATGGCCACCATGGCCCCGCCCTCGGGCAGCGCCTGCATCAACGCACCACGCGCCGACACCACCTTCACGGCATCAGCCAGCGACCACACACCCGCCACATGCGCGGCGGCCAGCTCGCCGATCGAGTGCCCCGCCAGGGCATCGGGCTGCACGCCCCACGACTCAAGAAGCCGGAACAACGCCACCTCGACCGCGAACAACGCAGGCTGCGTCACCCCCGTCTCATTCAGCGCATCGGCATCCTCACCGAACAACACCCCCCGCACTACCGGATCGAACTCACCCAGCACAGCCTCCAGCGCCTCGCCGAACACCGGGAAACGAGCCGCCAGTTCACGCCCCATACCCAGCCGCTGCGAACCCTGACCCGAGAACAGGAAACCCAGCCGGCCGGGGGCGTCAGCAAGCCCCGTGACCACGGCGCCCGTCGACCGGCCCTCGGCCACGTCCGACAAGGCGGCCAGGAACTCCGACCGGTCCGCACCGACCACCACGGCGCGGTGCTCAAGCACCGCCCGCGATGACACCAGCGCACGGCCCACGTCCGCCACCGGCAGATCCGACGCCTCGTCCACAAAGGACTTGAGCCGTACGGCCTGCTCCCGCAGCGCCTCGGCACTCCGCGCCGACAGCACCCACGGCACGAGACCACCGTCAGTCACCGGCTCCGAGACTTCCTCCTGCTGCTCCACCACAGGAGCCTGCTCGACGATGACATGCGCGTTCGTGCCACTCACACCGAACGACGACACGCCCGCCCGCCACGGCTGGCCGGTCTCCGGCCACGGACGTGACTCGGTCAGCAGCTGCACCGCACCGGCGGACCAGTCCACGTGCGACGACGGCTCATCCACATGCAGCGTCTTGGGCAGCACACCCTGCCGCATCGCCATGACCATCTTGATGACACCGGCCACACCGGCGGCGGCCTGCGTGTGACCGATGTTCGACTTGATCGAGCCGAGCCACAGCGGCCGGTCGGCGGGCCGGTCCTGACCGTAGGCCGTGAGGAGTGCCTGGGCCTCGATCGGGTCACCCAGCTTCGTGCCCGTGCCGTGCGCCTCGACCGCGTCCACCTGCGCCGCGGAGAGCCGTGCGCTCGCAAGGGCCTGGCGGATCACCCGCTGCTGGGAAGGGCCGTTCGGCGCGGTCAGGCCGTTCGACGCGCCGTCCTGGTTCACCGCCGAGCCACGGATCACGGCGAGGACGGGGTGCCCGTTGCGCTCCGCGTCCGAGAGGCGCTCGAGCACGAGCAGGCCGACGCCCTCGCCCCAGCCGGTCCCGTCGGCGGCGTCGGCGAACGCCTTGACGCGACCGTCCGTGGCCAGGCCGCGCTGGCGGCTGAAGTCGATGAACACGCCCGGCGTCGACATCACGGTGACGCCGCCCGCGAGGGCGATCGGGCACTCCCCGTGCCGCAGTGCGTGCACCGCGAGGTGCATGGCGACCAGGGACGACGAGCAGGCGGTGTCGATCGTGAGCGCGGGGCCTTCGAAACCGAAGGTGTAGGACAGCCGGCCTGAGATGACGCTCGCCGCGTTTCCGGTGCCGAGGTAGCCCTCGTAGCCGTCCGGTGCGCCGGTCAGCAGGCGTGCCAAGTAATCCTGGCCGTTGGTGCCGACGAACACGCCCGACCGGCTGCCGCGGAGCGCGTGCGGGTCGATGCCCGCCCGCTCGAAGGCCTCCCAGGATGTTTCGAGGAGCAGCCGCTGCTGCGGGTCCATCGCCGCTGCCTCGCGCGGCGAGATACCGAAGAACGCCGGGTCGAAGTCCGGCGCGTCGTGGATGAAGGCGCCCTCACGGGTGTAGCAGGTCCCCTGCCGGTCGGGGTCGTCGTCGAAGAGTGCTTCCAGGTCCCAGCCACGGTTGGTGGGGAACTCGGATACGGCGTCCTGGCCGTCCTGCAGGAGACGCCACAGGTCCTCAGGCGACCGAACTCCCCCGGGGAACCGGCAGCCCATGCCGACGATCGCGATCGGCTCGGCCTCGCGGTCCTCGGCCTCGCGCAGCTTGCCGCGCGCCTCCTGGAGGTCCACGGAGGCTCGGCGGAGGTAGTCGAGGTACTTCTCCTCGTTGGACATGTCTTGGGACCCTTCAGGTGAGTTCATCGGCTCAGGACCTACCGAGTTGTTCGTCGAGCAGCAGGAGGAGCAGCGAGAGGAGTGGTGGAAGGAGCAGCGGGAGGAGCAGCGGGAGCGGCTCGTGCTCAGGAATTGCCGAGTTGTTCGTCGAGCAGCGCGAGCAGCTCATCCGCCGACGCGGTACGCGCGTCCGTTCCGGACTCGGCGGGTTCCGTGCGGTTGTGCGTCTCGTCCCACATGGACAGCAGGGCGCGGAGGCGCTCTCCGACCCCCGCGCTCCGCTCGTCGTCCGGCGTGAGGAGGGACAGCGTGGACTCCAGGCGGTCCAGTTCGGTGTCGATGGTCGGTGTCCCGCCTCCGGGCAACCCTTCGAGAACGTACGCGGCGAGCGCGGACGGCGTCGGGAAGTCGAAGACGAGCGTGGCGGGCAGGCTGAGGCCAGTGGTGGCGTTGAGGACGTTGCGGAACTCGACCGCGGTCAGCGAGTCGAAGCCCAGATCCTGGAACGCCCGGCCGGGTTCGACCAGCTTGGTGCCCTCGTGCCCTAGGACCGCGGCGGCCAGCTCCCGCACCATGTCGAGGACGGCGCGTTCGCGCTCAGGGCCGGACAGCGCGGTGAGTTTGGCCACCGCGTCGACCGGAGCCGATGCCTCAGCCGAACCCTGGGGGCTTTGCACGCCGGGCAGTTCCTGCAGCAGCGGGCTCGGCCGTACCGAGGTGAAGGCCGGGGCGAACACGCTCCAGTCGACGTCCGCCACGAGGGCCGTCGGGTCGCCCTGGCGGACGGCCCGGTCAAGGGCGGCGACGGCCTGCTCGGGCTCCAGCGGGGCAAGGCCGCGGCGGCGCAGTTGTTCGCCGAGCTGCCCGTCGGCCATGCCGCCGCCGCCCCAGGGCCCCCACGCGACGGCGGTGGCGGGCAGACCCGCTGCCACGCGCTGTTCCGCGAGTGCGTCGAGGAAGGCGTTGGCAGGCGCGTAATTGCCCTGGGCCGCCGCACCGAACGTGCCGGACACCGAGGAGAACATCACGAACGCCGACAGGTCCAGGTCGCGGGTCAGTTCGTCCAGGTTGGCCGCGGCGCCTGCCTTCGGCCGCAGTACGGCGTCGAGCCTCTCCGGGGTGAGCGCGGACAGTACGCCGTCGTCCAGGGTGCCGGCCGCGTGTACGACCGCGTTGAGCGGGAACTCTGCGGGGACCGAAGCGAGCAGGTCCGCGAGTGCGTCACGGTCGGCGACGTCGCAGGCCGCGATGGTGACACGGGCACCCAGCGCGGTCAGCTCCGCGCGCAGCTCCTCGGCACCGTCGGCCTTCAGTCCGCGCCTGCTGGTCAGCAGCAGGTGCTCGGCGCCCTTCGCCACCAGCCACCTGGCGACGTGCCCGCCGAGCGAGCCGGTTCCGCCGGTGACGAGCACCGTGCCGGTGGGGTCCCAGTCGTCGAGGTGCGCCGATGCCACCGGCAGGAGCCGTCGGCCGTACGCCCCGCTGGCGCGGAGTGCGACCTGGTCCTCTCCGTTCGTTCCGGAAAGGACACCCGCGAGGCGGGCGCCGCTGCGCTCGTCCAGTGTGGCGGGCAGGTCGACGAGGCCACCCCAGCGTTCGGGGTGTTCGAGTGCGACGACCCGGCCGAATCCCCACACCATCGCCTGGTCGGGCCCTGCGGGTGCGTCGGAGCCGCCGATGGCGACCCCGCCTCGGGTGGCGCACCACAGCGGGGCGGCGAGGCCGATGTCGCTGAGGGCCTGGACGAGGGCGAGGGTGGGGTGCAGGCCGCCGGAGGGCAGTTCGGGGTCGAGCGCGAACAGCGAGAGGGCACCCGCGACGGGCTCGCCGGTCGCCGTCCGGGCCTCGGTCGCCAGCAGGGCCGCCAGGGATTCCCGGTCCATCGCCCCACCGGTCCGTACGGGAACCACTCGCGCCCCGTGCCTGCTCAGCGCGGCGGCGACGGATTCCTCACCGGCGCCGTCCCGGCTGACCACGAGCCAGGTGCCCGTGAGCGCCGCGGGGGGCTCGCTCACCGACTGCCAGGTGACGCGGTAGCGCAGGCCGTCGACCGCGGAGTTCTCGGCCTGTTCCTGCCGCCACGACGACAGCCGGGGCAGCACGGAGCTGATCGGGTCATCGAGGGACACGGCCAGCTCGTCCGCGAGTTCACCGAGATCGCCGTCGGCCACCGCCGCCCAGAATCGCGCGTCGACGGCCCCGGAGACGTCGCCGGAGGGTGCCGCGGCCAGGGTCGGCCAGAACCTCTGCCGTTGGAAGGCGTAGGTGGGCAGGTCGATGTGCGCGCCACCGGCGGTCAGCGCGGTCCAGTCGACCGTGACACCGAGTACGTGCAGCCTGCCCGCGGCCGTCGCCACTTCGAGCGTCTCGGACCGGTCGGCGCGCAGCGCGGGCACGAACACGGCGTCGGGCGCGGTCTCCTGACCGAGTGCGGTGAGCACCCCGCCGGGACCGATCTCCAGGAACGTGTCCACGCCCTGGTCCCGCAGCGTGCCGACGGCGTCGGCGAACCGCACCGCCTCTCGCACGTGCCGCACCCAGTACTCCGGCGAGGTCAACTCCTCCGCGGTCGCCCGTACTCCGGTCAGTGTCGACACGATCGGGATCGCCGGAGCCTCGTACGAAACGCCTTCGAGGACCTGGCGGAACTCGTCGAGCATCGGCTCCATGAGCGGCGAGTGGAACGCGTGACTGACCTTCAGGCGAGACACCTTCCGCCCGGTCCCGCGCCAGCGCTCGGCGATGGCCTCGACATCGGCTGCGACGCCCGAGAGCACCAGCGACGTCGGGCCGTTCACCGCGGCGATGCCCACGGTGTCGGTCAGCTCCGGCAGGATCTCGGCCTCGGCGGCCTGGACCGCGAACATCGCGCCGCCCTCGGGCAGCGCCTGCATCAGGCGGCCCCGGCTCGACACCACAGCGGCGGCGTCGGCCAGCGACCAGACACCGGCCACGTGGGCCGCGGCCAGCTCGCCGATCGAGTGCCCGGCAAGTACCTCGGGCCGAACACCCCAGGACTCGAGGAGTCGGAAGAGCGCGACCTCGACCGCGAACAGCGCGGGCTGCGTCACCGCGGTCCGGTTCAGGGCATCGCCGTCCTCACCGAACAGCACTTCACGTACTGCCGGGTCGAATTCACCCAGTACGGCGTCCAAGGCTTTGGCGAACACCGTGAAACGGGCCGCAAGTTCGCGACCCATGCCGAGCCGCTGCGAACCCTGACCGGAGAACAGGAACGCCGACCTACGTCCCGCTGCGACGCCGGAGACAAGACCGTTCGCGGACCGTCCATCGGCGAGCGCCTCGAGGGCCGTGAGCAGCGCGCCGCGGTCCTGCCCGACGACGACCGCCCGGTGGTCGAGGGCGGCCCGCGTCTGCGCGAGTGTGCTGGCGACGTCGAGCGGGTCGAGCTCCGGGTGCGCCACCAGGTGGGTGCGCAGCCGTCCGGCCTGCGCCCGCAGGGCGTCGTCGCCCCGAGCCGATACCAGTAGCGGCAGCACGGACGGCTCCGGTGCCGACTGCGATGCTGTCTTCGGTACGGCGGTCACGGTGACCGGCGCCTGTTCGATGATGGCGTGCGCGTTGGTACCGCTGAATCCGAAGGACGACACACCGAACCGGCGCGGCCGGTCGATGTCCGGCCACGGGCGGGCCTCGGTGAGGAGCTCGATGTCGCCGGCCGACCAGTCGACCTGCGGGGTCGGCTCGGCGACGTGCAGCGTCTTCGGCAGCACACCGTGCTGCATCGCCATGACCATCTTGATGACGCCGCCGACTCCGGCCGCGCCCTGGGTGTGGCCGATGTTGGACTTCAGCGACCCGAGCCACAGCGGCTGGTCGGCGGGCCGGTCCTGGCCGTAGGTGGCCAGGAGCGCCTGCGCCTCGATCGGGTCGCCCAGCTTCGTACCGGTGCCGTGCGCCTCCATGGCGTCCACGTCGGCCGACTCAAGGCCCGCGCTCGCAAGGGCCTGGCGAATGACGCGCTGCTGCGAGGGACCGTTCGGCGCGGTCAGACCGTTGGACGCGCCGTCCTGGTTCACCGCGGTGCCCCGCACGACGGCAAGCACGCGGTGCCCGTTACGCCGGGCGTCGGAAAGACGCTCCAGTACGAGCATCCCGACGCCCTCACCCCAGCCGGTCCCGTCGGCGTCCGACGAGAACGGCCTGCAGCGGCCGTCGGCGGACAGGCCGCGCTGGCGGCTGAAGTCCATGAACGCGCCCGGCGTCGTCATCACCGCCACGCCACCGGCGAGCGCCATCGAGCACTCGCCCGACCGCACCGCCTGCACGGCCAGGTGCAGGGCCACGAGGGACGAGGAGCACGCGGTGTCGACCGTCACGGCAGGTCCCTCGAGACCGAACGTGTAGGACAGCCGCCCGGACGTGACGCTCGCCGCGTTGCCCGTACCGACGTATCCCTCGACGCTCTCCTCGCTCGCGCCGAGGAGCGTGGCGTAGTCCTGGATGCTGGTACCGGCGTAGACGCCGATGTCGCGTCCTCGCACCGAGTTCGGGTCGATACCGGCCCGTTCGAAGGCCTCCCAGGTGGTCTCGAGGAGCAACCGGTGCTGCGGGTCCATGGCAAGCGCCTCGCGGGGCGAGATCCCGAAGAACGTCGGGTCGAACAGGTCGGCGTCGTGCAGGAAGCCGCCCTCGCGGGTGTAGGTGGTGCCCATGTGGTCGGGGTCCGGGTGGTAGATCGCGTCCAGGTCCCAACCGCGGTTTCCGGGGAACTCGCTGATGGCGTCGCCGCCGTCGAAGACGAGTCGCCACAGGTCCTCGGGCGAGTTCACCCCGCCGGGATAGCGGCAGCTCATGCCGACGATCGCGATCGGCTCGTCGGTCACGGAGACGGTCGTACGGGTGCGCGCCGCGGCGACTGGTGCACCCGCGAGCTCGGCGCCGAGGTGCGCGACGAGCGCGGCGGGCGTCGGGTAGTCGAAGACCAGCGTGGCGGGCAGGCGCAGCTCGGTCGCCGCGTTGAGCCGGTCGCGGAACTCGACGGCGGTCAACGAGTCGAACCCGAGCTCCTTGAACGCGCGATCGGGTACGACGGCGTGCGCCGAACTGTGGCCGAGGACCACGGCCACGTGACCGAGTACGAGGTCGAGCAGCGCCTTCTCCCGCTCCGCCTCGGTAAGCCCCGCGAGGGACTGCGCCAACGCGGACGCGGCGGCCGCGGACTCGGCTGCCCTGCGCACGGTGCCCCGCACGAGGCCGCGCAGCATGTGCGGCACGGGCTGGGAACGCGCCTGCCGGTGCAGCACCGGCAGGTCGAGGGGGATCGGGACGAGCGTGGCACGTCCGGTGGAACCCGCCGCGTCGAACAGCGCCAGGCCTTCGGCCGCGCCGATCGGGATCGCGCGGCTGCGGATCATCGGTCGCGCGTCGGCCTCGTCGAGGCTGCCTGCCGTGCCGTCGGCCGAGGCCCACAGGCCCCACGCGAGCGAGGTCGCGGCCAGGCCCAGAGAACGGCGGTGCTGGGCGAGTGCGTCCAGGAAGGTGTTGGCGGCCGCGTGGTTTCCCTGGGCGGGGTCGCCGAGGGTGCCGGCCGCCGAGGAGAAGAGTACGAACGCGGACAGGTCCAGGTCGCGGGTCAGGTCGTGCAGGTACCAGGCCGCGTCGACCTTGGGCCGGAAGACGGTGTCGATCCGGTCCGGAGTCAGTGAGCCGATGGTGCCGTCGTCCAGCACACCGGCGGTGTGTACGACGGCGGAGATCTCATGCTCGGCAAGCAGTGCCCTGAGGGCCTCGCGGTCGGCCACGTCGCACGCCGCGTACGTCACTTCGGCGCCCTGCGCGACCAGTTCGGCACCCAGTTCCTGCGCACCCTCGGCGCTGGCGCCACGCCTGCTCACCAGCAGCAGATTCCGTACGCCCCGCTCCGCGACCAGGTGCCGGGCGACAATGCCGCCGAGCGTGCCCGTCGCGCCGGTGAGCAGCACCGCACCCGAACCGAAGCCCGGGTCGTCCACCACGGACCGGCGGGCCCTGGCCAGGCGCGGTGCGCTGGCAGCGCCTGCTCGCACCGCCAACTGGGGCTCGCCGGTGGCCAGCGCGGACGGCAGTACGTCCAGCGAGGCGGTCTCCTCATCGAGGTCGACCAGGACGATCCGGTCCGGGTTCTCCGACTGGGCGGAGCGCACCAGACCCCACACCGCCGCCTGCGCGACGTCACGTACTTCTTCATCGTCCGTGGCGCCGATCGCGCCATTGGTCACGATGACCAGGCGTGACGCGTCGAACCGCTCGTCATTGAGCCAGGACTGGACCGTGTTCAACGCCCAGTGCGCCGCTTCGTGCGCACCGGCGACCAGGTCGGGCCCGGAAGCGACCGGGCACGGCAGAACGGCGAAGTCAGGCAGTTCCGCCGAGTCCGCCAGCGCCTCCAGGTCGGTCCACTCGACCGTCGGTACGTCACCGCTGAACGGAGGGGCCGACACCCAGTCGACGCCGAACAGCGACTCAAGGTCCTGCCGCGACGGCTTCGCCGCCATCGGTCGCAGCACCAGCGAGTCGATCGTGGCCACCGGAGCACCGGAGCCGTCCGCGACCGTCAGCGCCACTCCGTCAGCGCCTGTGGGCACCAACCGCACCCGCAACGCCGTCGCACCCGAGGCATGCAGCCGCACACCCGACCACGAGAACGGCAGGCCGCCAGAGTCACCGTCGCCACCCGCCAGGCCGATCGCGTGCAGCGCCGCGTCCAGCAATGCCGGGTGCAGACCGAAACCGTCCACTCCCACACCGTCCGGCAGCGCGACCTCGGCGAACACCTCGTCGCCCTTGCGCCAAGCCGACCGCAGTCCCTGGAACACCGGTCCGTAGCCGAAGCCACCCTCGACCATACGGTCGTAGAAGCCGTCCAGGTCCACGGTCTCCGCGCCCGCAGGCGGCCACTCGACCAGCGAGGCCCCAACGGAGCGGCCTCCCTCACGCAGCACGCCGGTGGCGTGGCGGGTCCACGAACGGCCGTCGTCGGTGTCACCGGGGCTGGAGTGGAAGCTCAGCTCACGCCTGCCGGACGAGTCCTCGGCGCCCACCCACACCTGCACCCGCACCGAACCGTTCTCCGGCAGGACGAGCGGCGCCTCCAGCGTCAACTCCTCGACCAGATCGCACCCGACCTGATCCCCTGCCCGCACCGCCAACTCCACGAAGGCAGCACCAGGCAGCAGCACCGAACCCTGGACGAGGGAGTCAGCCAGCCACGGGTGGGTCTGGAGCGACAGTCGACCGGTCAGCAGCACACCATCCGTGCCGCCCACCGTGACAGCCGCACCAAGGAGCGGGTGCTCCGCCGAACCGAGCCCGACCGCCGAGACGTCACCCATCATCGGCAGCACGTCGGGCCAGTAGCGTTCACGCTGGAAGGCGTACGTCGGCAGATCCACCCGCTGTGCGCCGCGACCGGCGAGGAACACGTCCCAGTCCACCCGCACACCGCGCACGTGGAGCTGTCCTGCGGCGGTGGTGGCGGCCACTGCCTCCGGGCGGTCGTTCCGCAGCAACGGTACGAAGGTTGCCTCCGGCGCGGACTCCCGACCCAGCGCGGACAGCGTCCCGCCGGGGCCGACCTCGATGAACGTGCCCACACCCTCGGCGACGAGCGTGCCGACCGCGTCAGCGAACCGCACCGACTCGCGCACGTGCCGCACCCAGTACTCCGGCGACGACAACTCCTCGGCAGTCGCCCGTACTCCGGTCAGCGTCGACATGATCGGGAGCACGGGTTCACCGCACTCGATTCCCTCGACCACCGAGCGGAACTCGTCGAGCATCGGGGCCATCAGCGGCGAATGGAAGGCGTGACTGACCTTCAGGCGAGACACCTTCCGGCCCGCCTCGCGCCAGCGCTCCGCGATCATTTCGACGTCAGCGGCGACACCGGAAATGACCACCGACGTCGGGCCGTTGACCGCCGCAATGCCCACGGTCTCCGGCAGATCCGCAGCAACCTCGTACTCGGTCGCCTGGATCGCCACCATGGCGCCACCGGACGGGAGCGCCTGCATCAGCGCACCACGCGCCGACACCACCTTGACGGCGTCGGTCAGCGACCAGACACCCGCCACATGGGCGGCGGCCAGTTCACCGATCGAGTGGCCCGCCAGCATGTCGGGGCGCACACCCCACGACTCAAGCAGCCGGAACAACGCCACCTCGACCGCGAACAACGCGGGCTGCGTCACCCCCGTCTCGTTCAGCGCACCAGCGTCCTCACCGAACAACACCTCACGAACCTCAGGCCCGAACTCCGCAAGCACAGCCTCCAGAGTCTCGGCGAACACCGGGAACTGGGCGGACAGTTCACGCCCCATACCCAGCCGCTGCGAACCCTGACCCGAGAACAGGAAACCCAACCGGCCGGACTCGCCAGCCACTCCGCTGACCACGGCGCCGGATGCCTGACCCTCGGCCACGGCCGCCAGAGCGGCCAGCAGCTCCGACCGGTCCGCACCGACCACCACGGCGCGGTGCTCAAGCACCGCCCGCGAGGACACCAACGCACGGCCCACGTCCGCCACGGTCAGCTCAGAAGCCGTGTCCGCGAAAGACGCGAGTCGCGCCGCCTGCTCCCGCAGCGCCTCGGCACTCCGCGCCGACAACACCCACGGCACAAGACCGCCGTCAGGCACTGGCACCGGAGCCTCCGCCTGCTCCACCACGGGAGCCTGCTCGACGATGACATGCGCGTTGGTGCCACTCACACCGAAGGACGACACACCCGCCCGCCACGGCTGACCCGTCTCGGGCCACGCACGCGCCTCAGTCAACAGCTCCACCGCGCCGGCGGACCAGTCCACGTGTGAGGTCGGCTCGTCCACGTGCAGTGTCTGCGGCAGCACGCCCTCCCGCATCGCCATGACCATCTTGATCACACCCGCGACACCGGCGGCGGCCTGCGTGTGACCGATGTTGGACTTCACCGACCCCAGCAACAGCGGCCGGTCGGCAGGGCGGCCCTGACCGTAAGTGGCAAGCAGCGCCTGCGCCTCGATCGGGTCACCAAGCGTGGTGCCCGTGCCATGCGCCTCCATGGCGTCCACATCGGCCGACTCCAGACCCGCACTCGCAAGGGCCTGGCGGATCACCCGCTGCTGCGAGGGACCGTTCGGAGCAGTCAGACCATTCGACGCACCATCCTGGTTGACGGCGGATCCCCGCACGACGGCAAGGATCTGGTGGCCGTTGCGCTGAGCATCCGACAGACGCTCCACGAGCAGCATGCCGACACCCTCACCCCACCCGGTGCCGTCAGCAGCATCAGCGAACGCCTTGACACGACCATCCGCAGCCAGGCCACGCTGCCGACTGAACTCGATGAACGCACCCGGCGTCGACATCACCGTCACACCACCGACCAGCGCCAGCTCGCACTCCCCCTTGTGCAGTGCCTGGCTCGCCCAGTGCAGGGCCACCAGCGATGACGAGCATGCCGTGTCCACCGTGACGGCCGGGCCTTCAAGGCCGAAGGTGTAGGACAGGCGGCCGGAGATGACACTCGCCGCGTTGCCGGTGCCCGCGTATCCCTCCACACTCTCCCGCGATGCCATCAACAGGGTCCCGTAGTCCTGGCCGTTGGTGCCCACGAAGACACCGGACCGGCTGCCTCGCAGGGAGTTCGGGTCGATGCCCGCCCGCTCGAAGGCCTCCCACGACGTCTCCAGGAGCAGCCGCTGCTGCGGGTCCATCGCAAGCGCCTCACGCGGCGAGATCCCGAAGAAGCCCGGGTCGAAGTCCGCGACGCCGTCCAGGAAGGCACCCATACGGCTGTACGTGGTGCCCGACTGCTCCGGATCGGGATCATAAAGCGAGTCGATGTCCCAGCCACGGTCCGTCGGGAACGGCGACACCGCATCCCCGCCCCCGGCCACCAAACGCCACAAGTCCTCCGGCGACTCGACCCCACCCGGGAAACGGCAACTCATCCCGACAATCACGATCGGCTCATCAGCCACCACCGCTACCGGAACATTGGCCACGACATCGACCACACCACCCAGCAACTCCGCACCAAGATGCGCCGCCAGCGCAGCAGGAGTCGGATAGTCGAAGACCAACGTCGCCGGCAACGCCAACTCAGTCGCCGCATTCAACCGGTTACGCAACTCCACCGAACTCAGCGAATCAAAACCCAACTCCTTGAACGCACGCTCAGGCACGATCGCCTGCGCCGAACCATGCCCAAGGACCACCGCCACATGCCCCAGCACCAGATCCAACAGCGCCTTCTCCCGCTCCGCGACAGACAGCCCCGCCAACGACCGAGCCAACGCAGACCCGGCAACCACCAGACCAGACTCCACCGACCTACGCACAGCACCCCGAACCAGACCCCGCAGAAGATGCGGCAACGGCCGAGAACGCGCCTCGCGACGCAACACCGGCAGATCCAAGGGAATCGGGACCAGCGCGGCACGACCCACCGAACCCGCCGCATCAAACAGCGCCAAGCCCTCAGCAGAACCGATCGGGATCACACCACTACGAGTCATCCGCCGCACATCAGCCTCATCGAGACTGCCCGCCATACCGTCGGCCGAGGCCCACAGGCCCCAAGCGAGCGAAGTCGCGGCCAGGCCCAGAGAGCGGCGGTGCTGGGCGAGTGCGTCCAGGAAGGTGTTGGCCGCCGCGTAGTTGCCCTGCCCAGGGCCACCGAGGATGCCCGCTACCGAGGAGAACAGCACGAACGCGGACAGGTCCAGGTCGCGGGTCAGCTCGTGCAGGTGCCAGGCCGCATCGACCTTGGGCCGGAAGACGGTGTCGATCCGGTCGGCGGTCAGTGAGCCGATCGTGCCGTCGTCCAGCACACCCGCCGTATGCACAACAGCGGAGATCTCGTGCTCGGCAAGCAGTTCCCTGAGGGCCTCGCGGTCGGCCACGTCACATGCCACATAGGTGACTTCGGCGCCCTGCGCGACCAGTTCGGCACGCAGTTCCTCCGCGCCCTCGGCGCTGGCGCCACGCCTGCTCACCAGCAGCAGGTTCCGTACGCCCCGCTCCGCGACCAAGTGCCGGGCGACAAGGCCGCCGAGCGTGCCCGTCGCGCCGGTGAGCAGCACCGCACCCGAACCGAAGCCCGGGTCGTCCACCACGGACCGCCGCACCCGGGACAGGCGCGGTGCACTGGCAGCGCCTGCTCGCACCGCCAACTGGGGCTCGCCGGTGGCCAGCGCGGACGGCAGTACGTCCAGCGAGGCGGTCTCCTCATCGAGGTCCACCAGGACGATCCGGTCCGGGTTCTCCGACTGGGCGGAGCGCACCAGACCCCACACCGCCGCCTGCGCGACGTCACGTACGTCTTCATCGTCTGTGGCGCCGATCGCGCCGTTGGTCGCGATGACCAGACGCGACGCGCCGAACCGCTCGTCCGCCAACCAGGACTGGATGGCATTCAGCGCCCAGTGCGCCGCTTCATGCGCACCGGCGACCGGGTCGGACCCGGAAGCGACCGGGCACGGCAGAACGGCGAAGTCAGGCAGTTCCGTCGCCCCCGCGAGCGCCTCCGGATCGGTCCACTCGACCGTCGGTACGTCACCGTCGGACAGGGGAACCGACACCCAGTCGACACCGAACAGGGCATCGTCGCCCTGACCGTCGCCAGCAGCGAACTGGTCCAACGACACCGGGCGCAACACCAGCGAGTCAATCGTGGCCACCGGAGCACCGGAGCCGTCCGCGACCGTCAGCGCCACTCCGTCAGCGCCGGTGGGCGCCAACCGCACTCGCAGCGCCGTCGCCCCCGAGGCATGCAGCCGCACGCCCGACCACGAGAACGGCAGCTGATCGGCGTCGCCGCCCGTCATCAGTTCGCTCGCGTGCAGCGCCGCGTCCAGCAACGCCGGATGCAGACCGAAGCCCTCAGCCTTCACACCCTCCGGCAGCGCAACCTCGGCGAACACCTCATCGCCCTTGAGCCAAGCCGACCGCAACCCCTGGAACACCGGACCGTAGCCGAAGCCACCCTCGACCATACGGTCGTAGAAGCCGTCCAGGTCCACGGCCTCCGCACCCGCGGGCGGCCACTCGACCAGCGAAGCCCCACCAGAGCGATCACCCTCACGCAGCACACCCGTGGCATGCCGCGCCCACGAACGACCATCGTCCGCGTCACCCACACTGGAATGGAAACTCAGCTCACGCCGACCCGACTCATCCGCCGCACCAACCCACACCTGCACCCGAACCGAACCACTGACCGGCAGAACAAGCGGCACCTCCAGCACCAACTCCTCCACCAGATCACACCCGACCTGATCGCCCGCCCGCACCGCCAACTCCACAAACGCAGCACCAGGCAACAACACCGAACCCTGCACCACATAATCAGCAAGCCACGGATGCGACTGAACCGACAGCCGACCCGTCAGCAACACACCATCCGTGCCACCGAGCGTGACGGTCGCGCCAAGGAGCGGGTGCTCGGCGGCACCGAGCCCAGCCGCCGCGACGTTTCCGATCATCGGGAGCACGTCGGGCCAGAAGTGTTCACGCTGGAACGCGTACGTCGGCAGGTCCACGCGCCGTGCGCCTCGACCGGCGAAGAACGCCTCCCAGTCCACCCGTACGCCGACCACGTGGAGCTGTCCGGCGGCCGTCGTGGCGGCCACCGCCTCCGGGCGATCGCCACGCAGCGTGGGTACGAAGGCTGCTTCCGGCGCGGACTCCTGGCCCAGCGCCGACAGCGTCCCGCCCGGCCCGACCTCGACGAAGGTCGTCACGCCCTCCACCACGAGCGTGCTCACGGCGTCGGCGAACCGCACCGACTCACGCACGTGCCGCACCCAGTACTCCGGCGACGTCAGCTCCTCGGCGGACGCGCGGACACCGGTCAGAGTCGACACGATCGGGATCGCGGGAGCCTCGTACGACACGCCATCGAGGACCCTCCGGAACTCGTCCAGCATCGGCTCCATCAACGGCGAATGGAACGCGTGACTGACCTTCAGACGAGACACCTTGCGGCCCGCCTCACGCCACCGCTCCGCAACAACCTCAACATCAGCAGCAACACCCGATACGACCACCGAGCTCGGGCCGTTGACCGCAGCGATGCCTACGGTCTCCGACAGGTCCTCGGCGACCTCGGCCTCGGACGCCTGAATCGCCACCATGGCGCCACCGGACGGCAGCGCCTGCATCAACGCACCACGCGCCGACACCACCTTCACGGCATCCGCCAACGACCACACACCCGCCACATGCGCGGCGGCCAACTCACCGATCGAGTGCCCCGCCAGGACATCAGGCTGCACACCCCAGGACTCGAAGAGCCGGAACAGCGCGACCTCGACCGCGAACAACGCGGGCTGCGTCACCCCGGTCTCGTTCAGGGCGTCGGCATCCTCACCGAACAACACCTCACGGACCTCAGACCCGAACTCCGCAAGCACAGCATCCAGAGCCTCGCCGAACACCGGGAAACGAGCCGCCAGTTCACGCCCCATACCCAGCCGCTGCGAACCCTGACCCGAGAACAGGAAACCCAACCGTCCAGGCTCATCAGCCACTCCCGCAATCACCGCGCCAGTCGTCTGGCCCTCGGCCACAGCGGCCAGAGCAGCCAGGAACTCGGACCGGTCAGCGGCCACGATCACCGCACGGTGGTCCAACGCCGACCGCGTCGTCGCGAGCGAGTAGCCGATATCAGCGAGCGCGTGCTCGTCCGCCACGGCCATCAGCCGCTCGGCCTGGCCACGCAACGCGCCCTCGTCGCCCGCCGAAAGCACCCACGGCACCAACCCGCCGTCACCTACTGGCTCCGGAGCTTCCTCCCGCTCCACCACGGGAGCCTGTTCGATGATGGTGTGCGCGTTGGTGCCGCTGAATCCGAACGACGACACACCCGCCCGCCACGGCCGGTCCGCGGCGGGCCACTCGCGCTCGTCGGTGAGGAGTTCCACCGCACCGGCGGACCAGTCGACGTGGGGCGACGGCTCATCCACATGCAGGGTGCGCGGCAGCACGCCGTGCCGCATCGCCATGACCATCTTGATCACACCGGCGACACCCGCGGCGGCCTGCGTGTGACCGATGTTCGACTTCACCGACCCCAGCAACAACGGCTCACCGCTGCGGTCCTGGCCGTAGGTGGCCAGTAGGGCCTGCGCCTCGATCGGGTCGCCCAGCTTCGTACCGGTGCCGTGCGCCTCGACCACATCGACGTCGGACGGAGCCAGGCCCGCGCTGGCGAGAGCCTGGCGGATGACCCGCTGCTGCGAAGGACCGTTCGGCGCGGTCAGACCGTTGGACGCGCCATCCTGGTTCACCGCCGAACCACGCACCACCGCAAGCACCTGATGGCCGTTGCGCTGAGCGTCCGACAGGCGCTCGACGAACAGCATGCCGACGCCCTCACCCCAACCGGTGCCGTCAGCGCCCGCGGCGAACGCCTTGCAGCGACCATCCTCGGCAAGACCGCGCTGGCGGCTGAACTCGACGAACGCACCCGGCGTCGACATCACCGTCACACCGCCCGCGAGGGCCAGTTCGCACTCACCGGACCGCAGCGCCTGCACCGCCAGGTGCAGAGCCACCAGGGACGACGAGCACGCCGTGTCCACCGTCACCGCGGGACCTTCGAAGCCGAAGGTGTACGACAGACGGCCCGAGGCCACGCTGGCTGCGTTGCCGGTCGCCACGTAACCGCCCACGTCATCAGCGGCTCCGCCCAGTACAAGCCCGTAGTCCTGCACGTTCGATCCCACGAACACGCCGACGCGCTCACCGCGCAACGACGCCGCGTCGACACCCGCTCGCTCGAACGCCTCCCACGAGGTCTCAAGCAGCAACCGTTGCTGCGGGTCCATCGCAAGGGCCTCACGCGGCGAGATCCCGAAGAAGTCCGCATCGAACCCGCCCACGTCCTCCAGGAACGCGCCCGAACGCGAATACGAGGTCCCCACCCCATCCGGGTCGGGGTCGTACAGCGCCTCCAGGTCCCAACCACGATCGGTCGGGAACTCCGACACCGCGTCCCCACCGGTGAGCAACACCTGCCACAGGTCCTCCGGACTCGACACACCACCGGGGTAACGGCAGGCCATCGCCACGATCGCGATCGGCTCATCGGTCACACCAGAGATGGAGGTGGCAGCGGAAGGGGCGGTCACCTCCACACCCGACAGTTCGGTCCGCAGGTACGCGGCCAGGACCGCGGCGTTGGGGTAGTCGTAGACCAGCGTGGCGGGCAGGGCGACACCGGTGGCCTCACTCAG
>NZ_JBVIHP010000056.1:0-18403 GCF_055570235.1 Streptomyces sp. NPDC031274
GCCGCACCCGGGATCGAGGAGAGAAGGGTCCGACGCAGGGAGTTGCCGAGGGTGTAACCGAAGCCCGGCTCCAGCGGCTCGATCACGAACCGGGAGCGGAATTCGTCGACGACCTCTTCGGTCAACGAGGGGCGCTGAGCGATCAGCATGAAGTGATTCCTTCAGTCAGGGGCACCCACTATTTGATGCCCTGATGTTGTTACAAGGGTACGGGCGACCCGCCTGAAAAGAGGCGGGCCGCCCGAAGCCCTTCAAGCCGAATGACGGCCGTCACCACAGATGCGTAACGCACCTGGGGTCAGACGCGCCTGCGCTTGGGGGGACGGCAGCCGTTGTGCGGCGTGGGGGTGACGTCCTGGATCGAACCGACCTCGAGGCCCGTGGCCTGGAGGGAGCGGATCGCGGTCTCACGGCCGGAGCCGGGACCCTTGACGAAGACGTCAACCTTGCGCATGCCGTGCTCCTGGGCGCGACGCGCGGCCGACTCGGCGGCCATCTGCGCGGCGAACGGAGTCGACTTGCGCGAGCCCTTGAAGCCGACGTGGCCGGCGGAGGCCCAGCTGATCACGTTGCCCGTGGGGTCCGTGATCGAGACGATCGTGTTGTTGAACGTGCTCTTGATGTGGGCGTGCCCGTGAGCGACGTTCTTCTTTTCCTTGCGGCGCACCTTCTTGGCAGCGCCCTGACGACCCTTGGGGGGCATCTATTAACTCCTACGCGAGGTGGTCGGTCCTGCAGCGACAGCTGTCGATCGACCGCTGAGGACTACTTCTTGCCCGGCTTCTTCTTACCGGCGATGGCGCGACGCGGGCCCTTGCGGGTGCGGGCGTTGGTGCTGGTGCGCTGACCGCGGACGGGCAGGCCACGACGGTGACGAACGCCCTGGTAGCAGCCGATCTCGACCTTGCGGCGGATGTCGGCCTGGATCTCGCGGCGGAGGTCACCCTCGGTCTGGAGGTTGGCGTCCACGTACTCGCGGATCTTGATCAGGTCCTCTTCGGACAGATCACGAACACGGGTGTTGCGGTCCACACCGGTGGCGTCCAGCGTCTGCTGGGACAGCGTGCGGCCAATGCCGAACACGTACGTGAGGGCAACCTCGACGCGCTTTTCGCGCGGGAGGTCAACACCTTCAAGGCGTGCCATTCAAGGCTCCTGTTGATTTTCGGAGGTCTTCAGCAGGACCGTTCCCAGGTGCCGTACGAGGTACATCCTGGGTCCCCGGCCTCCGACCGGGGGTGTCGCCCTCCATCACTGAAGAGGGACGGGTCCTGCACATGTGCTTACGTGCGTCGCGCGAAAATCTGCGAACTGCAGTCGTGCGTCAGCCCTGGCGCTGCTTGTGGCGCGGGTTGTCGCAGATAACCATGACCCGGCCGTGACGGCGGATCACCCTGCACTTGTCGCAGATCTTCTTGACGCTCGGCTTGACCTTCATTGGTGAGGTTCTCCGGGTCAGTGCCACACCCCACGGGAATGAGGTGCGGGCAAGATCTACTTGTACCGGTAGACGATCCGGCCACGGGTCAGGTCGTAAGGAGACAACTCCACCACGACCCGGTCGTCAGGGAGGATGCGGATGTAGTGCATACGCATCTTGCCGCTGATGTGTGCCAGGACCTGGTGGCCGTTCTGGAGCTCAACCTTGAACATGGCGTTCGGAAGAGACTCAACGACAGTGCCCTCGATCTCGATGGCACCTTGCTTCTTGGCCACGCTTTGCCCTTCGAATCGACTACCTTGATCGACTTCGTACGCCGCATGCAGGCACACGGATGCACGAGAGCCGACGAGTCAGTCTACGTCAGGCCACCCGGAAAGACGAATCGAGGAAGAATGCCCCACGAACAAGATCCTTAAGCAAGGGGGTCACTTGCCCAACGGATCGGGAGCCGTAGCGACCCCGTACTCCGCAAGCTTCGCCTTGCCGCAGTCAGGAGCCGTCAGCACGATCGGCCCCTCCTCCGTCAGCGCGATGGAGTGCTCCCAGTGCGAGGACCAGGTGCCGTCCGTAGTGATGACCGTCCAGTCGTCCTCCAGGACCTCCGTGCGGGGCGTGCCGAGGGAGACCATGGGCTCGATGGCCAGGCAGAAGCCGGGGACGAGCTTGGGGCCCTTGCCGCGGCGGCGCTCGACGTAGTTCAGGAGGTGGGGGTCCATGTGCATCTCGGTGCCGATGCCGTGGCCGCCGTAGTCCTCGACGATGCCGTACTTTCCGCCGCCGGGCTTCGGCTGGCGGCGGATGTACGACTCGATGGCGCGGGAGATGTCGACGAGCCGGTTGCCCTGCTTCATGGCGGCGAGCCCGGCCCACATCGACTCCTCGGTCACCCGGGAGAGCTCGATCAGCTCCGGAGCGTGACCGGTGCCCACGAACGCGGTGTAGGCGGCGTCGCCGTGCCAGCCGTCGATGATGGCGCCCGCGTCGATGGAGATGATGTCGCCGTCCTTCAGGACGGTCTTGTCGTCCGGGATGCCGTGCACGACGACCTCGTTGACCGAGGTGCAGATCGTGGCGGGGAAGCCGCCGTACCCGAGGAAGTTCGACTTCGCGCCGTGCTCGGCGATCACCTTGCGGGCGACGTCGTCCAGGTCCTTCGTGGTGGCACCCGGCACCGCCGCCTCGCGCGTGGCGGCGTGAACCGCGGCGACGACAAGGCCCGCCTCACGCATCTTCGCGATCTGCTCGGGGGTCTTGATCTGCACCATGGGGCTTCCGCTCTCCGTCATCCGTCCGACAACCGGCTACGTACGTAACCGCGACGTACACAACACTACGGCCGCGGTCCCCCGAAGGGCACCGCGGCCGAAACAGCGTACTGGACCGCGTACGGGCTACTTGTCGCCCTTGATCGCGTCCATCGCACGCTTGGTGACCTCGTCCACCTTGCCGAGCGCAGAGATCGTGACCACCAGGCCCTGGGCCTTGTAGTGGTCGATGATCGGCTCGGTCTCACGGTGGTACACGTCGAGCCGCTTGCGCACGGTCTCTTCCTGGTCGTCACCGCGCGTGTAGAGCTCGCCGCCGCAGATGTCGCAGACACCCTCGACCTTCGGCTTGCTGTACGTCACGTGGAAGACGTGGCTGGAATCGTTCCGGCAGATGCGGCGGCCGGCGATGCGCTCGACCACCTCGTCCTCGGGGACCTCGAGGTCGAGCACCGCGTCGAGCTTCTGGCCGTCCGTCTTGAGCAACTCGTCCAGGGCCTCGGCCTGCGACACGTTCCGCGGGAAGCCGTCGAGCAGGAAGCCGTTCTCGGCGTCCGGCTGCAGCATGCGGTCGTGGGCCATGCCGATGGTGACCTCGTCGGGAACCAGGTTGCCCTCGGTGATGAACGCCTTCGCGCGCTTGCCGAGCTCCGTGCCCTGGCTGATGTTGGCACGGAAGAGGTCGCCCGTGGAGATGTGCGGGATCGACAGGTTCTTGGCGAGAAACGCGGCCTGCGTTCCCTTGCCCGCCCCGGGCGGCCCGACGAGGACGATTCGCATCAGCGGAGGAACCCTTCGTAATTGCGCTGCTGGAGCTGGCTCTCGATCTGCTTCACGGTCTCCAGACCCACACCCACGATGATCAGGATGCTTGTCCCGCCGAACGGGAAGTTCTGGTTCGCGCCGAAGCCCACCAACGCCATCGTCGGTACGAGAGCGATCAGACCCAGATACAGCGAGCCCGGCCACGTGATCCGGTTGAGTACGTAACTCAGGTACTCAGCGGTCGGACGGCCAGCCCGGATGCCCGGGATGAAGCCACCATACTTCTTCATGTTGTCCGCGACTTCCTCGGGGTTGAACGAGATAGCCACGTAGAAGAAGGCGAAGAACACGATCAACAAGAAGTACGTCGCGATGTAGATCGGGTGGTCGCCCTTGGTCAGGTTCGCCTCGATCCACTGCTTCCATCCCGAGTTGCCACCCGCGAACTGGGCGACGAGAGCGGGGATGTAGAGCAGCGAAGAGGCGAAGATCACAGGGATGATGCCCGCCTGATTGACCTTCAGCGGAATGTACGTCGACGTACCGCCGTAGGAACGGCGGCCGATCATTCGCTTCGCGTACTGGACGGGAATGCGGCGCTGAGCCTGCTCCACGAAGACGACCAGACCGACCATGACGAGACCGACCGCGATGACGGTGCCGAACTCGATCCAGCCACCGGCGAGCGAACCCTGCTTCTTGATGGCCCACAGGGCGCTCGGGAACGTCGCGGCGATCGAGATGAACATCAGGATCGACATGCCGTTGCCGATGCCGCGGTCGGTGATGAGCTCACCGAGCCACATCACGCAGGCCGTACCGGCGGTCATCGTGATGACCATGGTGACGGTCACGAAGATGGACTGGTCCGGCACGATCTCCGTGGCGACGGGGCAGCCGGAGAACAGCGAGCCCGTACGAGCCGTGGCCACGAGGCCGGTCCCCTGGAGGATCGCGAGCGCGACGGTGAGATAACGCGTGTACTGCGTGATCTTCGCCGTGCCGGCCTGCCCCTCCTTCTTGAGGGCCTCGAGCCGCGGGATCACCACGGTCAGCAGCTGCAGGATGATGCTCGCCGTGATGTACGGCATGATCCCGAGCGCGAAGATCGTGATCTGCAGGAGCGCGCCACCACTCATCATGTTCACCAGGCCAAACAGGCCCTGGTTAGTGCTGTTTACGTCGATGCACTTCTGGACGTTCTGGTAATTGACGCCGGGAATCGGAACATGTGTCCCGATTCGGTAGATCACGATGATACCGAGCGTAAAGAGCAACTTTTTACGCAGGTCAGGTGTCTTGAACGCCCGGGCGAACGCGGTGAGCACGGTGCCTCCTGCGACCCCCGCGTATCGGCGCGTGAGGTGACGGTCCTAAGGGATGATGGCTTGCGGAACGAGGGTACGGCACCCCAACACACCACTGGGCACCAGCGGGCATAGCTTAGCGACACCTACGTCGTGGCGGAAAGATGATCTAGCCAGACTTCGCACGCGAACTTCTGACTGCCCGCACCCCGTCTCTCCACGCCCGTCGGCGAGTTCGAGCCGACAGCCCCACCATATGCACCAAGGTACGAGGCGTGGTGGTCCTGCCCAAACTGCCACAACCCTTTGATGCTCAGCTTCATCAGTCCGGGCAGGGCATCGCACAGATGAGTGCGTCGAACGATGACCGAATCCCATCCATGCCGTGGCCGTTGAACTGCACCAACGGCCGACTGGGGCTGCGGGAGCGGGGTTCATGCTCTTCGCACGCCTACAAGGGGATGACTTGACCCTGAACTTCGAGCCGAGACGCCGCCGCTCGGAACGAACCGGCTCTGCCAGCCTCAGGCCACCCAGAGCTCATCCCTCTCGCCGGCATCGCCAGGCGTGCCCCGAAGTGCGCTTGGGGCGCGAGCAGCGCCACCCTCAGCCGCTTCAGCTAGCCACCTGCCCAGCGTCCCATCGTTACGGCCACGCGGCAGACCCCAAGTCCAACCCGGAAGGAAATTCAGAGCGCGAATACCCGCGCCCCTCCTTGACTTCAACCCGGCGCGCCGGAGGGTAGAAAGTTTTTCAGGGATCACGTAACCGATGAAGATTACGCAACATCCACGTGTGCCAAAATTGATTTAATTTCCAACAGAAACACATCCGAAAACTAGCCTTTTTGGGCATGTCTACCCATTGTCTATAAAATACTCGCTCACTGCAGGCAGAGGCACGTCAAAAGATCTCCGCCCCCAAAACTGCTTGACCCAACTCACAGTGGACTCTTAGGTTGAGACAGCGGCATTTCACTCTGCTGCGACCAGCAAGCTGAAGGGGTGGCAGACCGAAAAAAGGCCACTCTCTCGGCAAAACCAGGGGGTTTACAGATGAGCATTAAGCGCTCAGTCGCTGTAATTGCTACAGCATTTGCCACCAGTCTCGCGATCGGCGTATCCATCGCTCCGACTGCAACGGCAAGCGTCATCACCGGCAATGGAAAGTGCTCTCGCACGGAGTTCTGTGTCTTCGAAGACTACGGGCAGGACAAGAGCAAGGGTTACTACGACCTCAACTCACCCAACAAGAACTTCCACGGCAAGAGCTGGTACAACGGATCCGGAAACATCGGCGACGACATCTCTGGCTGGATCGCGGGGTCCCGTACCTCGTGTAAGGGCTACAAGATCTGGGTGAACGTCGAATACCGAGGCGCTAGCCTCCAGATTTCAAAGGGAACGAAGGGGAACTTCAGCGGCCCCTTCAACGGCGCCTACAACAACGTTGCCTCATCCTACAAGAAGTACGGCTGCTAGACGATTTCGCTGCGTGGTTTGATGCCAGGTCCGGCATCAAACCACGCAGCTTTTTCGCAGCGTAAGCAACAGTCGGTTGCTTCATTCGCCGCTTCTTCCTCGACACTCGGCTTCGTTAGTACCTCATTGGAACCATGAAATTCAGAAAAGTTACCCTTTTTTCTGCCGCGAGCCTGGCGCTGGTGGCAGGTTGCTCAACCGCTGTCGCCCCTGAGGCAACGCACCGCAGTGCCGAGCCCAGCGTAGGGAGCATCCCGAAGGTCGACACAGGGGAACTTGTTCTCGGGAGGCCGCTAGATGCGTACGCGCCCAGTACATCCCAGGACCATCTCCTCAAGCGGGCCGAGGTCAGGATCGTCAATGATTGCCTAGAGGGCCTTGACTACCGCCATCACCCTCTCAAAGAAAGCAGAAAAGTCGAGGAGGAATCAAACCGAAGCGAGTTCTACCTGTTCCCCCATGCCAACCAGAGCGGCTACGCGAATCCATCAGACAGCTCGACAGGGGACGAATGGGATGCGGCCTCATCCAAGACTCAGCAAGACCTGCTAGACGGGAAGGCGTCATCTTACAAAGGGAAGGATGTCCCGAAGGATGGTTGCTATGGAGAGGCTGGACGCCAGATCACACGTAATGCGTCCCCTCCTCGTAAATTCAGCGAAAGCGGCATGGACATCACCCGTGTCGCTGATGCGAGCCCAAGAGGACTGATCGAGTCGTACATAAGCGTGATCCGCCGATCTCTGTCCGTCCAAGTACAGAAGGACAGCAGGGTTCGGCGAATCATTTCTCAATGGTCTGAATGTATGGATTCAAACGGCTACCGCTACTCTTCGCCGGCCGAGGCAGTCAATGATCCACGCTGGCAAAGCAGTGACACCGGAAACGCCGATAAAGATGAGATCGCAGTTGCCGCAGTCGATATGAACTGCAAGAAACGCGTTCGATACATCGATGTAGTCATCGCAGTGGAGTCGGCTTACGAGAACCGCTACATCAAAAAGAATCCCAGCAGCTTGAACAACTTTGCCAAGCTGCGTGACACCTGGAGCAAGAACGCCAAGAGTGCGTTGAAGTAGTCACCAGTACATTACGCAGGGATGGGAATGTGATCCTGTGTGAAAACCATCGACCTGATTGCTGTAGAGGTAGTCAGGAGGTGCTTTCACCGGCAGGACTCACCGCCACCTCTCGCGCTATCTCCCGGTGAGGGCTCTCCGGTGGGACGAGCGAGAGGACGTTCGTGACTCGCATGCACCGCAACGACCCAGACTTTGAGGCGCGTTCACCAGCCACGGACGTCGCTCGACCGCGAAAACACTTAGCCGGGGGCACCCTAGTGGGCGCCCCCGGCTAAAGCCGTTCAGATCATCGGGCTCAGACGAGCTCGGTGACGGTACCGCCGGCGGCGGTGATCTTCTCCTTGGCGGAGCCGGAGACGGCGTCAACCGTCACCTGCAGCGCCACGGTGACCTCACCCTGGCCGAGGACCTTGACGAGGCTGTTCTTGCGAACCGCACCCTTGGCGACGAGACCCTCTACGGTGACCTCGCCCCCTTCCGGGAACAGCGCGCTCAGCTTGTCGAGGTTCACGACCTGGAACTCGGTCTTGAACGGGTTCTTGAAGCCCTTGAGCTTCGGGAGGCGCATGTGGAGGGGCATCTGCCCGCCCTCGAAGCGCTCCGGAACCTGGTAACGGGCCTTGGTGCCCTTGGTACCACGACCAGCGGTCTTACCCTTGGACGCCTCACCACGACCCACACGGGTCTTGGCGGTCTTGGCGCCCGGGGCGGGCCGGAGGTTGTGGACCTTCAGCGGGTTCTGCTCCGCCATGTCAGTCGACCTCCTCAACCGTCACGAGGTGGCGGACGGTGTTAGCCATTCCGCGGAACTCGGGGCGGTCTTCCTTGACGACGACGTCGTTCAGGCGCTTGAGCCCGAGCGAACGCAGCGTGTCGCGGTGGTTCTGCTTGCTGCCGATGTACGACTTCGTCTGCGTGATCTTGAGACGGGCCATTACGCACCCGCTCCCGCACGTGCACGAAGCAGAGCCGCGGGGGCGACGTCCTCGAGGGGCAGACCACGGCGAGCCGCGATCTCCTCGGGACGCTGCAGGCCCTTGAGGGCCGTCACGGTCGCGTGCACGATGTTGATCGCGTTGGACGAGCCGAGCGACTTCGACAGGATGTCGTGAACGCCGGCGCACTCGAGCACCGCACGCACCGGGCCACCGGCGATAACACCGGTACCGGGGGAAGCAGGCTTGAGCAGGACGACGCCCGCGGCCTTCTCGCCCGTGATCGGGTGCGGAATGGTGCCCTGGATACGCGGAACCTTGAAGAAGTTCTTCTTGGCCTCTTCAACGCCCTTGGCGATGGCCGCGGGAACTTCCTTGGCCTTGCCGTATCCGACACCTACGGTGCCGTCACCGTCGCCCACCACGACCAGCGCGGTGAAGCTGAAGCGGCGACCACCCTTGACAACCTTGGCGACACGGTTGATCGCGACAACGCGCTCAACGTATGCGGTCTTCTCGGCAGCGGCGCCACCGTCGCGACCCTTCCGGTCCCGCCGCTCGCCGCCACCGGCACCGCTCCCGCGGCGCTGGGGTCCAGCCATTGGAATTACCTCTCTCTGTTACGTCCGCTAGCTCCGGAACCGGGGCTTAGAACTTCAGCCCGGCTTCGCGGGCGGCGTCCGCCAGAGCGGCAATGCGCCCGGCGTACTTGTTGCCACCGCGGTCGAACACGACGGTCTCGACACCCGCAGCCTTGGCACGCTCGGCAACGAGCGCGCCGACCTGCTTGGCCTGTGCGGACTTGTCAGCCTCGCCACCGCGGATCGTGGTGTCCAGGGTCGACGCCGACGCAAGGGTGTGACCCTTGAGGTCGTCGATGACCTGAGCAACGATGTTGCGGTTCGAGCGCGTCACGACGAGGCGCGGACGCTCCGCCGTACCCGACACGTTCTTGCGGATGCGGATATGGCGGCGAGCCTTGGCGGCACGCTTGTAAGCGTCACCCTTGGCGATCTTCACACCGTATGCCATGGCTTACTTACCTGCCTTTCCGACCTTGCGTCGGATGACTTCGCCCTCGTACTTGACACCCTTGGCCTTGTACGGGTCGGGCTTGCGGAGCTTGCGGATGTTGGCCGCAACCTCGCCGACCTTCTGCTTGTCGATGCCCTCGACCGAAAGCTTGGTCGCGGACTCCACCTTGAAGGTGATGCCCTCAGGGGCCTCGACCAGGATCGGGTGGCTGTAGCCCAGCGAGAACTCCAGGTTGGAGCCCTTCGCGAGCACGCGGTAACCGACACCGCTGATCTCGAGCTTCTTCACATACCCCGTGGTCACACCGGTGATCATGTTCGCCACCAGCGTGCGGGACAGGCCGTGCAGGGCCTTGTTCTGACGCTCGTCGTTGGGGCGGGTGACGCTCAGGACGCCGTCCTCACCCTTAGCGATGTCGATCGGCGCGACGACGGTGTGGGAAAGGGAGCCCTTGGGACCCTTAACCGAGACCGTCCGGCCGTCGATGGTGACGTCCACGCCGGCGGGAACCGTGATGGGGAGCTTGCCAATACGTGACATTAGCTATTCCTCCGTTCCCGACTACCAGACGTAGGCGAGGACTTCCCCACCTACGCCCTTCTTGCCTGCCTGCTGGCCGGTCAGGAGACCGTGGGACGTGGAGATGATCGCCACTCCCAGGCCACCCAGAACCTTCGGCAGGCTGGTGGACTTCGCGTAAACCCGGAGACCGGGCTTGGAGATCCGCTTGATGCCCGCAATGGAGCGCTCACGGTTCGGGCCGAACTTCAGCTCGAGGACGAGGTTCTTGCCAACCTCGGCGTCCTCGGTCTTCCAGCCCGTGATGAAGCCCTCCTGCTGGAGGATCTCCGCGATGTGAGACTTGATCTTGCTGTGCGGCATAGCCACGGTGTCGTGGTACGCCGAGTTCGCGTTACGCAGACGAGTCAGCATGTCCGCGATCGGATCAGTCATGGTCATGAATTGGCCTTCGGCCTCTCTCGCCGTGGTTTCCTATCTGCGCCATCCCTCTCCCCACTCAGAGGCGGGACGGGTGCGGCGCGGGGACCTACGGCGTAGTAAGTCGGTCAGGGCGGCAGGCGCCCAACCCTCCTAGCCTAAGGCATAGAGGGCCGGGTCACCTACCGACCAGATACTTACCGAGAGCCTCCAGTAATTCCCAAGTCCCTAAGGACAGAGGGGAATTACCAGGAGCTCTTGGTCACGCCCGGCAGCTCGCCACGGTGAGCCATCTCACGAAGGCAGACGCGGCACAGGCCGAACTTGCGGTACACGGAGTGCGGACGGCCGCAGCGCTGGCAGCGGGTGTAGCCGCGCACACCGAACTTGGGCTTACGAGCAGCCTTGGCAATAAGTGCCTTCTTCGCCATCTCGGTTACGCCTCCTTGAAGGGGAAGCCGAGGTGACGAAGGAGCGCACGGCCCTCAGCGTCGTTGGTCGCCGTGGTGACCACGGTGATGTCCATACCCCGGACGCGGTCGATCTTGTCCTGGTCGATCTCGTGGAACATGACCTGCTCCGTGAGACCGAAGGTGTAGTTGCCACGGCCGTCGAACTGCTTGGGGGACAGACCACGGAAGTCGCGGATGCGCGGAAGCGCGAGCGACAGGGTGCGGTCCAGGAACTCCCACATGCGGTCGCCACGGAGCGTGACGTGGCAGCCGATCGGCTGACCCTCGCGCAGCTTGAACTGCGCGATGGACTTCCGGGCCTTGGTGATGGCCGGCTTCTGACCGGTGATCGTGGTCAGGTCACGGACGGCACCGTCCATGAGCTTGGAGTCACGGGCGGCGTCGCCGACACCCATGTTCACCACGATCTTGACGAGGCCGGGGGTCTGCATGACGTTCTCGTACGAGAACTCTTCCTGCAGCTTGCCCGCGATCTCCTCGCGGTACTTCGTCTTCAGACGCGGGCTGGTGGTGGTCGTCATCAGATGTCCTCACCCGTCCGCTTGGCAACGCGGATCTTGTTGCCGTCATCGTCGAAGCGGAAACCGACACGCGTGACAACCTTGTTGCCGTCCTTCTCCACGACCAGCTGGACGTTGGAGACGTGGACAGGGGCTTCGGTGGTCACGATGCCGCCGGCCTGCGAACCGCTGGCGGTCGGGCCGGCCTTCGTGTGCTTCTTGACCCGGTTGACACCCTCGACCAGGACGCGCTCGTCGCGCGGGTAAGCGGCAATGACCTTGCCCTGCTTGCCCTTGTCCTTACCGGTGATGACCTGAACCAGGTCGCCCTTCTTGATCTTCATGCTTACAGCACCTCCGGCGCGAGCGAGATGATCTTCATGAACTTCTTCTCGCGCAGCTCACGGCCCACCGGGCCGAAGATACGGGTGCCGCGAGGGTCGCCGTCGTTCTTGAGAATGACGGCGGCGTTCTCGTCGAAGCGGATGTACGAGCCGTCGGGACGGCGGCGCTCCTTGACGGTGCGAACGATGACGGCCTTGACGACGTCACCCTTCTTCACGTTGCCACCGGGGATCGCGTCCTTGACGGTGGCGACGATGACGTCACCGATACCCGCGTAGCGGCGACCCGAGCCACCGAGAACACGAATGGTGAGAATTTCCTTCGCACCCGTGTTGTCGGCGATCCGAAGTCGCGACTCCTGCTGGATCACGTCTATCTCCTGATTGTCTGCCGGTTCCCGGCGAGCTCCGTAAGTCGAATCACGGAGCTCACCGAGCCTGGCGGAACGAACTCCGAGGGATACCCCTCAGAGATTTACTTGGCCTTCTCGAGGATCTCGACGATGCGCCAGCGCTTGGTCGCCGACAGCGGACGCGTCTCCATCAGGAGGACGCGGTCGCCGACGCCGGCAGCGTTCTGCTCGTCGTGCGCCTTGAGCTTGTTCGTACGGCGGATGACCTTGCCGTACAGGGCGTGCTTCACGCGGTCCTCGACAGCGACGACGACGGTCTTGTCCATCTTGTCGCTGACGACCAGACCCTCACGGGTCTTGCGGAATCCGCGGTCGCTCTTGGTCTCAGTCACGTTGCTCTCGCTCATCAGGCGCTCTCCACCGTCTCGATGCCCAGCTCGCGCTCACGCATCAGGGTGTAGATCCGCGCGATGTCCTTGCGGACGGCCTTGAGCCGCCCGTGGTTCTCGAGCTGACCGGTCGCCGCCTGGAAGCGGAGGTTGAACAGCTCTTCCTTGGCTTCGCGAAGCTTCGCGAGAAGCTCCTCGTCACCCAGTTCGCGCAGCTCGGACGCCTTGGTACCGGCCGACATCACGACTCACCTGCCTCGCGCCGAACAATCCGGCACTTCATCGGAAGCTTGTGAGCAGCGCGGGTAAGCGCCTCACGCGCAGTCTTCTCATTCGGGTAGGACAGCTCGAACATCACCCGTCCGGGCTTGACGTTCGCGACCCACCACTCGGGGGAACCCTTACCGGAACCCATGCGGGTCTCGGCGGGCTTCTTCGTCAGCGGGCGGTCCGGGTAGATGTTGATCCAGACCTTGCCGCCACGCTTGATGTGGCGGGTCATCGCGATACGAGCCGCCTCGATCTGGCGGTTGGTCACGTACGCCGGAGTGAGGGCCTGAATCCCGTACTCGCCGAACGCAACCTGCGTACCACCCTTTGACATACCGCTGCGCTTGGGGTGGTGCTGCTTGCGGTGCTTGACCCTACGAGGGATCAGCATGTCGGTCAGGCCTCCGTTCCGGTGCTCTCAGCCGGAGCGGCAGCTGCGGCGGGAGCGTCGGCCTTGGGGGCCTCGGCAGCCGGCGCGGACTGCTGCTGCGGCTTGCGGCCGCGGCCGCCACGCTCGCCACCACGGCCACCACGGGCCGGGCGGTCGTTGCCGCCACCACGGGCCGGGCGGTTACCCGCACGGGCCGCGGCGTTCTCGGCGCGGACCTCGGCGATGTTCTTGACGTCGCCCTTGTAGATCCAGACCTTCACGCCGATACGGCCGAAGGTCGTCTTGGCCTCGAAGAAGCCGTAGTCGACGTTCGCACGGAGGGTGTGCAGGGGCACACGGCCCTCGCGGTAGAACTCCGAGCGAGACATCTCGGCGCCGCCGAGACGGCCACCACACTGGATCTTGATGCCCTTGGCGCCGGCCTTCATCGTCGACTGCATGCTCTTACGCATGGCGCGACGGAAGGAGACGCGGGAGGACAGCTGCTCTGCAACGGCCTGCGCGACAAGCTGAGCGTCGACCTCGGGGTTCTTGACCTCGAGGATGTTCAGCTGAACCTGCTTGCCCGTGAGCTTCTCGAGGTCACCGCGGATGCGGTCGGCCTCGGCGCCACGGCGGCCGATGACGATGCCGGGACGCGCGGTGTGGATGTCCACCCGCACGCGGTCACGGGTGCGCTCGATCTCAACCTTCGAGATGCCGGCGCGCTCCATGCCGGACGTCATCATCCGACGGATGGCGACGTCTTCCTTGACGTAGTCCTTGTACAGCTTGTCGGCGTACCAACGCGACTTGAAGTCGGTGGTGATGCCGAGGCGGAACCCGTGCGGGTTTACCTTCTGGCCCATTACCGGGTTCCTTCCTTGCTGCTGACGACCACGGTGATGTGGCTGGTCCGCTTACGGATCCGGTAGGCACGGCCCTGGGCACGCGGACGGAACCGCTTCAGGGTCGGGCCCTCATCCACGTACGCCTCGCTGATGACCAGCGAAGAGGCGTCACTGTGGTCGTAGTTGTGTGCAGCGTTGGCGATGGCGCTGTCAAGCACCTTGCCAACCGGCACGCTCGCGGCCTGCGGGGCGAAACGCAGGACCGCCTGAGCCTCCGTGGCATCCATGCCACGGATGAGGTCCACCACTCGGCGGGCCTTCATGGGCGTGACGCGGATGTACCGCGCCTGGGCCCTGGCTTCCATGGTTGTCCCTTCGGTGTAAGTCATAGTCGTTCCACCCCGCGCTAGCGGCGCTTCGACTTCCGGTCGTCCTTGACGTGGCCGCGGAAGGTGCGAGTCGGCGAGAACTCGCCGAGCTTGTGGCCGACCATCGCCTCGGTGACGAACACCGGGATGTGGGTCTTGCCGTTGTGCACCGCGATCGTGTGGCCCAGCATGGCCGGGACGATCATCGAGCGACGGGACCAGGTCTTGATGACGTTCTTGGAACCTGCTTCGTTCTGGACATCCACCTTCTTGATGAGGTGTCCGTCGACGAAGGGTCCCTTCTTGAGACTGCGCGGCATCTAAACCCGCTCCTAGCGCTTCTTGTTCGTCTTGCGGCGGCGGACGATGTACTTGTTGCTCGCCTTCTTCGGCGAACGAGTACGACCCTCCTTCTGACCCCACGGCGAGACCGGGTGGCGACCACCGGAAGTCTTGCCTTCACCACCACCGTGCGGGTGGTCGACCGGGTTCATCGCCACACCGCGAACGGTCGGGCGAACGCCAAGCCAGCGCTTACGGCCGGCCTTGCCCCAGTTGATGTTCGACTGCTCGGCGTTGCCGACCTCGCCAATCGTGGCGCGGCAGCGGACGTCGACCAGACGGATCTCACCGGACGGCATACGAAGGTGGGCCATGGAGCCCTCCTTCGCCAGCAGCTGCACGGAGGCACCCGCGGAGCGGGCGAACTTCGCGCCGCCGCCGGGCCGCAGCTCGATGGCGTGGATGGTCGTACCGACCGGGATGTTGCGGAGCGCCAGGTTGTTGCCCGGCTTGATGTCCGCGCCCGGTCCGTTCTCGACCCGGTCACCCTGCGACAGGTTGCGGGGGGCCAGGATGTAGCGCTTCTCGCCGTCCGCGTAGTGCAGGAGCGCGATGCGCGCGGTGCGGTTCGGGTCGTACTCGATGTGCGCGACCTTCGCCGGCACGCCGTCCTTGTCGTGACGACGGAAGTCGATCACTCGGTAGGCGCGCTTGTGTCCGCCACCCTGGTGGCGAACGGTCACACGACCGGCGTTGTTACGGCCGCCCTTGCTGTGCAGCGGGCGGACCAGCGACTTCTCCGGCGTGGACCGCGTTACCTCGACGAAGTCGGCGACGCTGGAGCCACGACGGCCCGGCGTAGTCGGCTTGTACTTGCGGATTCCCATTTCTCAGTCCTCGTCCGATATTCGGACCAGGGCGCTCCGTTAGGAGGCCTGGCCGAAGATGTCGATACGGTCGCCCTCAGCAAGGGTCACGATCGCGCGCTTGGTGTCAGCGCGCTTACCGAACCCCGTGCGGGTGCGCTTGCGCTTGCCCTGGCGGTTGATCGTGTTGACCCCAGTGACCTTGACCGAGAAGACCGCCTCGACGGCCTGCTTGATCTGGGTCTTGTTGGCGCCGGGCGCAACGACGAAGGTGTACTTGCCCTCGTCGAGGAGCGCGTAGCTCTTCTCAGAGACGACCGGCTTGACGAGGACGTCACGGGGGTCCGTGAAGCTCTTGCTCAGCGGCGTCTGAACGGTGTTCTTGCCCTCGGTGGCGTGGCGCTTCGCCTTGGCGAGGCGCGCGGCCTTGGCGACCTTGGCCGCCTTGGGGGCGATGCTCGGGTGACGCGTAGCCATCAGGCTTCGCTCCCTTCGGTCTCAACGGCCTGGGGGCCAGACACGAAGGACTCGAAAGCGGCCTTGGTGAAGACCACGTCGTCCGAGACGAGCACGTCGTACGTGTTCAGCTGGCCCGGCTCCAGGATGTGCACCTGGGGCAGGTTGCGCGCGGAGAGCAGCGAAGTCTCGTCCGCCCGGTCGATGACCAGGAGTACGTTCTTGCGCTCGCTGACCTTGCCGATCAGCGTCTTCGCGGCCTTGGTGGAGATGTCGCCCTCGACCACGTTGGTGACAACGTGGATACGAGCGTTGCGGGCCCGGTCGGTGAGGGCGTGGCGCAGGGCCGCGGCCTTCATCTTCTTCGGGGTCCGCTGCGAGTAGTCACGCGGCTGCGGGCCGTGGACGACGCCACCGCCTGCGAACTGCGGCGCACGGGTCGAACCCTGGCGCGCGCGGCCGGTGCCCTTCTGGCGGTACGGCTTCTTACCACCACCGCGGACTTCACCGCGGCGCTTGGTCTTGTGCGTGCCCTGTCGGGCAGCGGCCAGCTGTGCGACAACGACCTGGTGGAGAAGCGGGATGCTGATCTTCTCTACGTCGAAAATCTCCGAGGGGAGCTCGACGGTCCCGGCCTTGTCGCCTGCCGGCGAAAGGATGTCAATGGTGCTCATCGGTTCCTCAAGCCCCCTTGGCCGCGGTACGGACCAGGACGAGGCCGCCGTTCGGACCGGGAACTGCGCCCTTGATGAGGAGCAGGCCCTTCTCCGCGTCAACGGCGTGAACGGTCAGGTTCTGGGTGGTGACCCGCTCGTTGCCCATACGGCCCGCCATGCGGAGGCCCTTGAACACACGGCCCGGGGTGGCACAGCCACCGATGGAACCGGGAGAGCGGTGCTTGCGCTGGGTGCCGTGACCGGCGCCGAGTCCCTTGAAGTTGTGACGCTTCATGACACCGGCGAAGCCCTTGCCCTTGCTCTTGCCCGTGACGTCAACCTTGACGCCGGACTCGAACACCTCGGCAGTCACCTCCTGGCCCAGCGTGTACTCGCTGGCGTCAGGGGTGCGGATCTCCACCAGGTGGCGGCGGGGAGTCACGTCGGCCTTGGCGAAGTGACCCTTGAGGGGCTTGTTCACCTTGCGCGGGTCGATCTCGCCGAAGGCGATCTGGACCGACTCGTAGCCGTCGGAGTCATTCGTACGGACCTGGGTAACGACGCAGGGCCCGGCCTTGACGACGGTGACCGGGACGACACGGTTGTTCTCGTCCCAGACCTGGGTCATGCCGAGCTTCTCGCCCAGGACGCCCTTGATCTGCTTAGTCATCTGTCCGCGCCTCTCAGAGCTTGATCTCGATGTCGACGCCGGCCGGAAGGTCCAGGCGCATCAACGAGTCAACGGTCTTGGGCGTCGGGTCGAGGATGTCGATCAGGCGCTTGTGCGTGCGCATCTCGAAGTGCTCGCGCGAGTCC
The DNA here is from genome assembly GCF_055570235.1 of Streptomyces sp. NPDC031274. Lineage (NCBI taxonomy): Bacteria > Bacillati > Actinomycetota > Actinomycetes > Kitasatosporales > Streptomycetaceae > Streptomyces > Streptomyces sp. NPDC031274. Next base: position 17,248 of record NZ_JBVIHP010000056.1, read on the forward strand.
TTGTACTTGTGCGGCGACTTGATGACGCAGTACACGTTCTTCTCAGTGGGCAGCGGCACCGGGCCTGCGACCGACGCACCAGTGCGAGTCACCGTCTCGACGATCTTCTTCGCCGAAGAGTCGATGACCTCGTGGTCGTAGGCCTTGAGCCGGATGCGGATCTTCTGTCCCGCCATGGCTACTTGGTAGTCCTGTCTCTCGAAACGCTCTGGAACCTGGTGTTCTACTCATCTTCTGACCGACCCACGCGGTCGGGCGTGTCGCGATCTCACCAACGAAATCTCCCGAAGGAAATCCACTGCTGTGGGATCGCGGCCCAAGGACCGCTGGCCGGGGAGAAGAACCCCACCGGGCGCCTGGTCAGCACCCCGCCCACGCTTCCCAGAAGATTCCCGTACGTCCGCTCCAGCGCTGCCTTACGGCAGATGGGGCGACGAGTACTGTGGGACTCGCTTCCGGTCCTCCCGGCGGGAGGCGCGCAGCATCGGCACTCAACCGAGCAACCCCGACAGTCTGCCATACGGGGCACGAGCCTGGCCAATCGAAGCCGGGCAGCGTACCCGGTGGGTGACGTTGATCAAACCCCGGGCCTCCGGCCGGGCGCGCCGACGACGCGAGAGCGAGCACCTGCCGCCACTTTCCGCTCATGCCGCAACACGTTTCGTCACGCCACCGGAACCCGCTTTCTCGGTCTCCGGCATCGCGGGCGCCTTCCCCAAAAAACGTGAGAGCGAAAGAACCGCACCAAACCCCACCCCGCCCCGCCCGCTGGCGGGCCCACCCGTATGCCGTCGGCAACGTCCGGGACCCCGCTCACTCACGCCCCGATGGCCCGCGCCGACATCAAGACGCTGGCCGCACGCTTCCCCGAGGGAACGACCCGTATCGCCGCCGCCCTGCGCGAGCTGGAGACCCACGGCTATCTGCGCCGCGAACGCGAGCGCACCCCGGCCGGTCGCATCATCACCCGCACGATCTCCTGCAACCAGCCACAGGCGGCCCCGGCACAACCCCCACCGCCCAAGCCCAAGCCCAGCGGGCCCCCCGCGCCACACCCCCAGCCCCCCCCCATTACCTTCTTCGTAGCCCCGCAATGGGGTTACCGGCCTTCGGAGTTGGCATGACTACCTCCCCTTGTCGAACGGATGGCCTGGGG
>NZ_JBVIHP010000057.1:0-16120 GCF_055570235.1 Streptomyces sp. NPDC031274
GCGGGTGCTGTCGGGCAGGTCCAGGGCTGCGGCTGTCTCGCGGGTGGCGGTGTGGGTGAGGATGACCGAGGTGCGGGAGGTGGTGGCCATGCGGGTCAGGCGGGCCGGGGGGTAGTCGGGGTCCAGGGGCAGGTAGGCGGCACCTGCTTTGAGTACTCCGACGAGGGAGATGATCAGGTCCAGGCTGCGGTGCAGGCAGACACCGACCACGTCCTCCACGCCGATGCCGCGGTCTTGCAGGTGGTGGGCGAGCCGGTTGGCGGCCTGGTCCAGCTCCCGGAAGGTCAGCCGGTGGCCGTCACTGTCCTGGACGGCGACCGCGTCCGGGGTGCGGGCAGCCTGCGCGGCGATCGCTTCGTGCATGAGGCCGGTTGCGGCGGGCTCGGGCAGCGGGTTGCCGAAGGCGGCGATCTGCTGGCGTTCGGCGTCCCCCAGCAGCGGATGGGCGTGCACCGGACGGGCCGGAGCGTTGGTGGCGGCTGCCAGGAGGCGCTGCCAGGCGTCGTGCAGGCGGGAGATGGTGGCCGTGTCGAAGAGGTCGGCGGCGTATTCGAGCCGCCCGGCCAGCGAACCGTCGGCCTGTTCGCGCAGGTGCAGGGCGAGTTCGAACTGCGCCCGGCCCCCGCCCGCCACCAGCTCACTGACCTGCATGCCCGGCAGCTGCACCGGCTCGCGCGGGGTGTTGTCCAGCGCGAACAGCACCCGCACCAGACCACCGCGCTCACCGCCTCCCACATGCTGGGCGACCTTCTCGAAGGGAACGTCCTGGTGGGCCAGCGCCTCCAGGGTGACGGAGCGGGCCCGCTCGACCAGATCGCCGAAGGTCGGGTCCCCGCTGATGTCCACCCGCAGCGCCAGGGTGTTGACGAAGAACCCCACCACATCATCGAGCTCACTGCGCCCCCGCCCGGCCACCGGAGTACCAAGCACCACATCATCCCGGCCCGCCCAACGGCCAAGCACCGCGGCGAACGAGGCAAGCACCGTCTGGAAAACCGTGGCCCGGCCCGCCTCCGCCACCGACCGCACCCGCCCGAGCACATCTCCCCCCACGACCACGGGAAGCACCCCGAGGTCGTACGAAGCCCGGCTGTCACCCCGCGAAGAGCTGGTCGGGAGCTCCAGGGCGTTCGCGCCGTCGAGTACGCCCTGCCAGTGGACAAGACCGGACTCCAAGGTCCCCCCCGCGACCGTGGCACGCTGCCAGGCGGCGAAGTCCCCGTACTGCAGGCCGAGTTCCGGCAGCGGCGACACTTCGATGCCATCCGCGAACGTGCCGTACAAGGCGCCCAGTTCGCGCAGGACGATGCCGAGGGACCAGCCGTCCACCACCGCGTGATGCGCCACCAACGCCAGCGCCCACTCACCGGAGCCGAGCCGGCCCACCACCACCCGCACCAACGGGCCCGCCGCCAGATCGAACGGCTCCTCCACCACCGAGGCCAGCCACTCATCCGCATCGGCGACATCCACCACTGTCACCGAGGGCAGCAGCGAAGCCTCCACGACCTGCTGCAGCCCCCCGTCCGCCCACACGAACCGCGTCCGCAGTGCCTCGTGCCGGGCGATCACCTCACCCACGGCCCGCTCCAGCACCCCCACATCCAGCGCGCCGGAAACCCGCAGACCCCCCGCCACGTGATACGCCGACCCCGCACCCAGCCGGTCGAGCAGCCACAACCGCTCCTGACCGAACGACGCGGTCATCGGCGCCGAGTCGTCCCGACGGCCGATGGGCACGAGATGCCCGCGATCCTTCGACTCCGCGACCACAGAGGCCAGTTGCTCCACCGTCGTGTCGCCGAGCAGCACCGCGAGCGGAACGTCCGCGCCGTGCCCCGTCTCCAGGAGCGCGCGGAGCCGGACGGCCCGCAGCGAGTCCAGGCCCTGGGCGATCAGGGGCAGCGCGGCGGAGACTCGGTCGGGAGCCAGGTCGAGGACCTCACCGACGTGGGCCAGTACGGCGGTGGCCGCCGGGTCGGCGGCGAGCAGCTCGGCGGCGCTGTTCTCGGCCGCCAAGGCGGTGGCGCCGCCGCTGCTCGCCAGCGCGGTGAACGTGTCGGCCGCGTAGCGCTCGCGGCTCTCCCGGCGGCGGATCTTGCCGCTGGAGGTGCGCGGCAGTGCGCCCATCTTCACCAGCACGATGTCGTGCAGGGCGAGTCCGTGCTCTTCGGTGACGGCGGTGCGGATCGCGGCGAGCACCGCGTCGGCGTGCTCGTCGCGGAACGCGCGGCTCACCTCGTGCAGGAGCACTACGCGCTCGTCGGTGCCGTCGTCGAGCCCGAAGGCGGCGGCCCGGTTGGGTACCAGGAGTTCGTGGCTGAGCTCGGCCGTGTACTCGATGTCCTGCGGGTAGTGGTTGCGGCCGCGGACGACGATCAGGTCCTTGATGCGGCCGGTGATGAACAGTTCGCCCTGGTGTCGGAAGGCGAGGTCGCCGGTGCGCAGATAGCTGTTGCCGTCAGGTTCGGCGAGTTCGGCGGCGAAGGTCTGCTCGGTGAGTTCGGGGCGGCGCCAGTAGCCCTGGGCGACGGAACCGCCGGTGACCCAGACCTCGCCGACGGCGTCGTCGGCGGCCGGAAGCAGCGTCTCGGTGTCGACGACCAGGATGCGGTCCTCGCCCTGGATGTCACCGCATCCGATGAGGGTGGTGCCGGGCTGCGCCGTGTCGTCCGCGTAGGTCTGGGGGCCCTCGTCGGTGAGGGTCACGGCGAGGGGTTCGGTGCGGGGTTTGCCGCCGGTGACGAACAGGGTCGCTTCGGCGAGTCCGTAGCAGGGGTGGAAGGACGAGCGGCGGAAGCCGGTGGTACCGAAGACCCGGGCGAAGTCGTCGAGGGTGCGGCGGCGTACCGGTTCGGCGCCGACCATCGCGTGTTCCCAGCTGCTCAGGTCGAGCCCGGCCAGCTCCTCCTCGGTGACGCGGCGCACGCACTCGGCGTACGCGAAGTCGGGTGCCGCGCTCATCGTGCCGCCGTGTCGGCTGATCGCGTCGAGCCAGCGGAAGGGGCGGCGCAGGAACGTCATGGGCGCCATCAGGACGCAGGGGAAGCCGCTGTAGAGGGGCTGGAGGATGCCGCCGATGAGGCCCATGTCGTGGTAGGGCGGCAGCCAGCTGACGCCGACGCTGTCCGGCGTCGAGCGGTTGGCGTGGGCGATCGTGCGGGAGTTCTCGATCAGGTTGCCGTGCCGCAGCATGACGCCCTTGGGCGATCCCGTGGAGCCGGAGGTGTACTGGAGGAAGGCGAGGGCGTCGGCGCCTGGCGCGACCTCGGTCCACGACGGCGCGGCGTCGCGGGCCACGGTGTCGGTGGCGGTCCAGGCGAGCTTGGCGAGGTCGCCGAGCGCGTCGCCCATGGAGGTGACGAGCTGGAGGGTGGAGTCGTCGGTGAGCGCGACGGTGGCCTCGGCGTCGGTCACGATGTCCATGAGCCGGTCGAGGCCGCGCTTGCCGGACGGGGGGTAGACGGGCACGGCGGCGGTGCCGGAGTACAGGCAGCCGAAGAAGCCGACGATGTACTCCTCGCCCGGCGGGTAGAGCAGCAGCGCCCGGCCACCGGCGGCGCCCGACTGCTGCATGGCGGCGGCGGTGGCCCGGGCCCGGACGTCGAGCTCGCCGTAGGTGAGCCGGCGCTCCGAGCCGTCCTCCTCGAGCAGGATGTACGCGGTGGCCTCGGGCGTGGCGGCGGCACGGGCACGCAGCATCTCTACGAGGTCGGCGGGACGGAACGACATGGGTTTCCTCCGGTGTGCGGACGGGTGGGCGGGGCCGGGCGGTGGCGGGCGGTGGCGGGTTACGGGCTCAGGGGTGGTCGAGCAGCAGCTCGTAGAGGCAGTCGGCCCCGAAGCGGACGGCGTCGGCGGGGACCCGCTCGTCGGCGTCGTGCATGTTCTCCTGGTAACGGGACCCGGCGGGCAGGAGCATGGGCAGCCAGCCGTAGCAGTCCATGCCGAGGTTGGCGAAGAGCCGGGCGTCGGTGGAGGCCGGGGTGATCATCGGGATCGGCAGGCCTTCCGGGTCGGCGGTGCGCAGGATGTCCGTCAACCGCTCGTAGAAGGCGCCGAGTTCGGGCTCGTTCTTCGGGTTGCGCGATCCTTCGAGCAGCAGCTCGATCTCCACCTCGTCGCCGAGGGTGCCGCTCGCGCTGTACTCGTTGATCAGGGCGCGCAGTTCCGCGATGTAGTCCTCGACCGTGAAGTCGCCGGGCAGGATGCGGCCGTCGAGGTCGACGGTGATCTCCGCCGGGATCATGTTGATCTTCTCGGGAGTGCGGATGATCGTCGGGTTCACGGTGTGCCGGATCGTGGAGTCCAGGTAGACGGCGTCCGCCGTGTTCATCAGCTCGTACGGCACTGTGGTGCGCTCACCCTTGCGCAACGCCGCTATCTCTGCGGCGAGTTCGTCGCCGACGACCGTTCCGAGGTCCTGGAGCATCCGGTCGAACGCGGGCGTGATGTGCACCGGCAGGCGGCCGTCGCGCAGCGCGGTCAGTACGTCGGTGAGCTGGTGCACGGCCAGGTTCGGCCAGCCCTGGCGTGAGGCGTGGCCGCCGCGCCCGCGCAGCGTGAGCCGCAGCCAGCAGGCCCGCTTCTCGGCGACGCCCACCGGGTGGAAGCGGCGGGCGGGATCGACGGTGAGCACGGCGCCGCCGTCCTCGCCGATGCAGTACGGGATGCCCTCGAACAGCTCGGGGTGGTGGCCGGCGAGCCAGCCCGCGCCGACCCGGCTGCCGTTCTCCTCGTCGGAGACGACCGCGAGCAGCACGTCACCGGCGGGTGCCTCGCCGCGTGCGTGCAGGGTGAGCAGCGCGGACAGCATCATGGCGAGGCCGCCCTTCATGTCGATGGCGCCGCGGCCCCAGACCTCGCCGTCGATGAGCAGCGCGTCGAACGGCGGGTGCGTCCACTCCTGCCCGTCGGTGGGCACCACGTCGGAGTGCCCGTGCAGCAGCAGCGGGGGCGCCTCGCCCCGGCCGGGGATGCGGGCGACGAGGTTGGGCCGCTCGGGGTCGGGGCCGAGCATCCTCGACTCGATGCCCGCGTCGGCGAGCAGGTCCGCGATGTACTCGGCGCAGCGGCGCTCGTCGCCGGGCGGATTGACGCTGCGGAAGCGGATCAGGTCGCGCAGGATCGGGATCGGGTCTACGGCGGGGCCTAGAGCGGCGGTCCGTGCGGACATGGGCCGGTCCTTTCGAGGGGGGTTGTACGGGGCGGGCGCGGACTCAGAGGAGGGTGGCGGCTCGCGCCCAGAGCTGGGCGGGGCTGCCCCACAGCAGTGCGTCGAGCGCCGCGCGGCGGAAGTAGAGCTGGATGTCGGCGTCCTCGCTCATGCCGTGGGCGCCGTGGATGTGCAGGCACTGGGCGGCGGCGTCGCGGGCGAGTTCACCGGCGAGCGCGAGGGCCTGGAGGACGGTGAGTTCGTCGTCGGTGCGGGCCGCCTGCTCGACGAGGGCGCGTACGGCGATGACGCGGGCCGCGAGCGCGGAGAGCGTGAACGCGAGGCTCTGGTGACGGGCGAGCGGCTGGTCGAACTGCTCCCGGCTCTTAGCGCGTTCCACGCCGAGCGCGAGCGCGCCCTGCGCCTGGCCGACAAGGGCGGCGGCCTGCCGCACGCGCAGCGACCGCAGGACGCACGCCCAGGCTGCCGTGGCGTCCGCGGGGTCGCCGAGCAGCCGGCCGCCGAACAGCGGGACGCGCTCCAGAGTGACGGTGTGCAGATCGCCGCGGCTGATGTCGTCCTGGCGGCGCAGAGTGACGCCGGGGCCGTCGGCCCGTACCAGCGCGAGCGCCGTACCGTGCGGCACGGCGCCCACGACGAGCAGCCAGTCCACGGCGTCCGCGAACGGCACGAAGCGCCGACTCCCGGAGATCCAGGGCCCGTCGGGACCGTCGCCGAGGGTGAGCGGTGCGGGCGCCGCCGGGTCGTCGGTGCCCGCGGCGCGCGGTGCGAGGGCGACGGCGGCGGCGCCGTCGGCCAGCGCGTCCAGGAGGTCGGCGTGCTCCTGCGACTCCGTCCCGAGCGCGCGGATCAGTTCGGCGGTGGCCGCCGTGTCCTGATAGGGCCCCCGGTAGAGCGAACGGCCCATCAACTCACCGAGCTGGAGCAGGTGTTCACGGCTCTCGGTGCCGTCGGCGGCCGTGTCGAACACGCCCGTCTCGGTGAGGGTCTCCCACACGGCGGCGCGGGCCCGCGCCTGCTCATCGGTGACCGGTCCGCCGCCGATCGGGCGCTCCCCCATCCGCCGTACGGTGGGGGCCAGTTCACCACCGAGGAGTTCCGCGAGGTCGGCGGGCAGGGCCGGGGCCTGGGCCGCTACGGACGTCATGGGCGGGGTCCTCTCGGGTCGAGGTCAGTCGAGGTCAGTCGAGGTCGAACGGGGGCGATCGAGGTCGATCGAGGTCAGTCGCGATCAGCCGTGGTCAGTCACAGCCGGTCGCGGCCAGCCGCGGCCAGCCGTGGCCAGTCGCGGCCAGTCGCGGCCACTCGCGGCCAGTCGCGGCCACTCGCGATCAGGAGAAGAGTTCGAGGCCCTGGGCGGCGATGATCTGGAGCATCACCTCGGAGGTGCCGGAGGCGAGGGTGTGCGCCGGGCTCTGCCGGTACACCGCCTCCAGGCGGCCCAGGTCGGGCGCCTCGCCGTCCCAGGTGGTCAGCAGGCCGTCCAGACCCATGACGTCGGCGCCGAGCCGGACCACCGCGTCGGACTGCTGGGTGACGAACCACTTGGAGGCGGCCGATGCCACCGGGTCGGGCGTACCGGCGAGACGGGCCCGCACCATGTTCCAGGCGAGCGCGCGGCCCGCCGTGAGCTTGGCGTCGAGCTCGGCGAGCCGCTGCGCGTAGGCCGGTTCGGCGATCCGGCCGGAGCGGCGCGCGTCCGCGACGACCGCGTCGAGCCAGCGCCGCAGTTTGGCCTGGAAGTCCATGCCGGTGCGCTCCAGGAGGAGCATGTCGTTGATGGGCTGCCAGCCCTCGTCGACCCGGCCCACGACGTGTTCGGCGGTGAGCCTGACGTCCTCGATGACGATCTCGTTGAACCGTTCGTCGCCCATGCTCCACACCGGGTTGATCACCACGCCGGGCGAGCGGAGCGGGAGCAGGAACAGGGTGATGCCGTGGTACTTCACGGGGCCCTCGCCGGTGCGGGCCGCGCACAGCGCCCACTCGGCGAACTGCGACTTCTGATTGAAGATCTTGCGTCCGGAAAGACGCCATCCGTCGTCGTCCGGCACGGCGGCGGTGCGCAGCGCCGCGAGATCCGAGCCGCAGTGCGGTTCGGTGAACAGGACGGTGGCGATCTCCTCGCCCCGGGCGAGGCGCGGCAGGTGCCGGGCCCGCTGCTCGGGCGTGCCGACCTCCAGGAGGAACTGGCCCACGGTGTCGATGCTGAGGACGTGCTGGTCCTCGGGCACCCCGTGCAGGACCATCTCCTCCAGGACGATCCCCGCCTCCACTGGGCCGAGACCGAGCCCGCCGTACCGCTCGGGCCAGGCCGCCGCGAGCCAGCCGCGCTCGCCGAGCTGCCGGTAGACGTCGAGCAGTCCGCTCTCCTCGCGCGGGGCGTGGTCCTGGAGGGCGTCGATGGACTTGCGGACCTGCTCGTCGGCGAAGAAGTCCCGTACGTCGCGGCGGAAGGCGAGCTGCTCGGGGGTGAGCCAGGTGTCCAGGGGGTCGGGACGGGTGGCGGGCGAGGAAGGGCGGGTGGCGGGCGAGGAAGGGCGCGGGCCGTTCATGCGCGCACCTCCCGGCGGGCGGTGCTGCCCGCGCGGTCCAGGACTTCCTGGATCAGGTCGGCGACCGTGCCCACGTGCGGCGGCACCATCATGGCGTAGTGGTCGCCGGGCGCCTCGTGGTGAGTGAAGCCGCCGGTGGTGCGCGCCGCCCAGTAGCGGGCCCGCTCCTCGGCTCCGGGCGCCTCTGAGGTGAGCAGCGTCAGCGGTACGTCGACGGGCTGAGGCCGCCAGACCGCTCCGCCGCGCACGGTCGCCACGAACGTGGCCATGCGGTCGACGAGTTGGGCCTCGTCGGCGTCGGGAGCGAGCGGGGATGCGGTGATCCTGCGTACGGCCACGGCGATCTGCTCCTCGTAGTCGAGAGCCTCGATGTCGTCCAGGGCGGGCATGTCCTCGGGGCCCAGGCCGCGCAGCCCGGCGAGGTCGACGGCGTACAGACCGATCGCGAGGGCGGTGCTCGGGGGTTCGGCGAGCTCGGGCGGCACATCGGTGTCGATGAGGGCGACCACCGCCACCTCGGCTCCCTCGGCGCGCAGTCGGCGTGCGGTCTCGAAGGCGACGGCGCCGCCCGTCGACCAGCCGCCCAGGTGGTACGGGCCTTGCGGCTGGGCTGCCCGGATCGTGGCGGCGTGCGCCGCGGCGAGGGCGGCGACCGGGTCGCTCCCGTCGAGGGAGCGGGGTGCCTCCAGGGCGTGCAGCGGCTGCTCCGGGTGGAGCGAGGCGGCCAGCGGGACGTACGGGGCGACGGAGCCGCCGCTCGGGTGGACGCAGTAGAAGACGGGCCGTGCGCCGCCGGGTGCGAGCACCACGGGAGCCGAAGCGGTGTCGGGCCCGGTCACGGCGGGGCGGGCGGTGTCGATCAGGGCGGCCAGTTGCTCGACCGTCGCGTGGGTGAACAGCTGCCGCAGCTGGACCTCGGCGCCCAGGGTCTCCTCGATACGGGCGAGGAGCTGGGTGGCCTGGAGCGAATTGCCGCCCACCATGAAGAAGTTGTCGTCGCGGGCGAAGTCCTTGCCGGGCAGAAGACCGGCCCAGATCCCGGCGACGGCACGCTCGGTGGCGGTGGCAGGGGCCTCGCGGTCCTTGCGGGCGCGTTCCTCGGGCGCGGGCAGCGCGGTCCGGTCGAGCTTGCCGTTCGGGGTGAGCGGCAGCGCGTCCAGGGTCACGAACGCGGCGGGCAGCATGTACGGGGGCAGGTCATCGGCGAGGTGGGCGCGGAGCGTGGCGGGCTGCGGGCGGGCAGCGCCCTCGGGCACCACGTACGCGACGAGTCGCGGACCGCCCTCCCCGTCGAGCACCACCACCGCGGCCTGCCGCACACCGGCGTGCCGGGAGAGGACCTGCTCGATCTCGCTGGGTTCGATGCGCAGTCCGCGGATCTTGACCTGGGTGTCCGCGCGGCCGAAGAACTCCAGGTCCCCGTCGCCGCGGCGCAGCGCCAGGTCGCCGGTGCGGTACATGCGGCTGCCGGGCGCGGCGAACGGGTCGGGCAGAAAACGCTCGGCGGTCGCGCCGGGCGAGCCCGCGTAGCCCCGGCTCAGGCCGAGCCCGCCGATCCACAGCTCGCCGGCCACTCCGCGCGGGACGGGCTGTCCGAACGGGTCGAGCACATAGGCGTACTGGTTGGCGAGGGGGCGGCCGATGGGCGGGCTCGCGGAGCCGAGCTGGGGGCCGCACAGGTGGTCCACGGAGGCGACCGTGGTCTCGGTCGGGCCGTACCCGTTGTGGAAGTCCCTGCGGCCGCCGTCGCGCCAGCGGTCGACGAGATCGCCCGGGAAGGGCTCAAGACCCACGAACAGCTTGCGGAAATCGGGGAGTTGCGCGGGGTCGAGGACGGCGAGCAGGGACGGCGGGATGTCCGCGGTGGTGATCCGCTCGTCGCGCAGCAGCGCGGTCAGGGACGCCGGGTCGAGGAGGGTGCCGCGCGGCGCCATGACCAGGGTGGCCCCGGAGGCGAAGGCGCTGTAGATCTCGAAGACGGATACGTCGAAGGCGGGGTTCGCGAACTGGAGCACCCTGTCGTCGGTGCCGAGGCGGAACATCTCCACCGACGAGCTGGTGAAGTTGACGGCACTGCGGTGCTCGACGAGGACGCCCTTGGGCCGCCCTGTGGAACCCGAGGTGAAGATGACGTACGCCAGATTGCGCGGATGCACGGCGACGTCCGGACGGCTCTTCGGGGCACGCCCCAGGGCCGCGCGGAACTCCGGGTCCCGCCAGTCGAGACGTATCAGGCCGCCCTGGCCATCAGGACCGCCAGGCCCGTCCGGGCCGTCGGGCAGGGCGTCGGCGAGCGCGCCCTCGGTGACCACGAGCGAGCAGCCCGCCCGGTCCAGCATGTAGCCGAGCCGGTTGGTGGGGTGGATCGGATCCAGCGGCACGTAGGCGCCACCGGCCTTCAGGATGGCGAGCTGGGTGACGGGCAGCTCGGGGCCGCGCTCCATCAGGATGCCGACACGGCTCTCGGGACCGATCCCGAGCGATCGCAGATGGTGCGCCAACTCATTGGCGCGCGCCTCGAGTTCACCGTAGGTGAGACCACTGCCGCGGAAGCGGACCGCGGGCTGCTCGGGGTGCAGATCCGCCTGCCGCTCGAACAGCTGGTGCAGGGCGAGACCCGCCGTGTCGTACGCCGTCCCGGTGCGGTTCTCACCGGTGACGAGCTCGGCGTGTTCGGCGGCGGACAGCAGCTCGATGCGGCCGACGCGGGCCGACGGGTCGGCGACGACGGCCTGAAGGATGCGGCCGTAGTGGGCGATGAGCCGGTCGATGCGGTCGGCGTCGAAGAGCTCGGTGGAGTACTCGATCCACACGTGGTAGCCGTCGCCGGGCACCTCGGTGAGCTGGAAGGCCAGGTCGAAGCGCGATGTGCCGACGATCAGCGGCACCTGCTCGATACGGAGAGCGCCGAGATCGTCGCCGTCCGCGCTCGCGTTCTGCAGCGTGAACGAGATCTGGAACAACGGGTTGCGCCCCGCCTCGCGCTCGGTCTTGAGCGCGTCGACGACCTTGCCGAACGGCACGTCCTGGTGCATCAGACCGCCCACGACGGTCTCGTTGGTACGGGCGAGCAGCTCACGGAACGTGGGGTCGCCCGAGGTGTCGGTGCGCAGGACCAGGGTGTTGGCGAAGAAGCCGACCAGGGGCTCGATCTCCGGCTGCGTACGGCCGTTGACGACCGAGCCGATCACGATGTCGTCCTGGGCGGTGTAGCGGGCGAGCAGTGTCTGGAAAGCGGCGAGGGCCACGGTGAGCACGGTGACTCGCTCCGTGCGGGCCAGCTCGACCATGGCGCGCTGGAGGCTCGCGGGCAGTCTGCTCTCGCGCACCGAACCGGCGCCGGTCGGCTCCTTGGGCCGTGGCCGGTCGGTCGGGAAGTCGAGCACCGGCAGGTTGTCGAGCCGCTCGGTCCAGTAGGCGAGGCGGTCACCGAAGGACGACTCGGCGAGCTTGCGGCGCTGCCACACCGCGTAGTCGGCGAACTGCACGGGCAGCGGCGGCAGCGGATCGCTCACACCGGCCGCCTCGGCGGCGTAGTACGCCATCACCTCGCGCGTGACGATCGCCGTGGACCAGCCGTCGGTGGCGATGTGGTGGATGGCGAGGAGCAGAACGTGCTCCTCGTCGGCGAGGCGGAACAGGCTCGCCCGCAGCACCGGGCCCCGCGTCAGGTCGAAGGGCAGGCCCGCCCCGTCGGCGATGAGCTCGGTGACCTTCTTCTCCCGCTCGTCGGCGGGCAGTTCGCGCAGGTCGGCTACGTCGAGCGGCACCGGCGCGGGATCTTCGACGATCTGGTGGGGCAGCCCGTCCACGCTCTCGTAGCGGGTGCGCAGGATCTCGTGCCGCGCCACCACACCGCTGAGCGCACGGCCGAGCACGGCGACGTCGACCGGACCGGTCAGACGCAGCGCGAGCGGCGCGTTGTAGGCGGCGGAGCCGGGGTTCCACCGGTCGAGGAACCACAGCCGCTGCTGGGCCGCGGCCAGGGGCAGGCTGCGGTCGCGGTCGGCGGGCTCGATGCGCTGCTCGGTGCGGCGGCTCTCCTGGAGCCGCTGGAGCGCCTCGCGGGCTCCGCCGGGGCGCCCGCCGGGTGCCCGGGTGGCCCGGCGGGGCACCCGCTTGAGCTCACTCATGGTCGGCTCCCCCACTGTTGGCCACTTCTTCCGCTGCCGCTGCCACTGCGGCTACGTCCGCCGCTACGTCTGCCTCTGCCTCTGCCTCTGCCTCTGCTGCCAGGGCGACGGCCGTGGATTCGCCCGCGAGCGCGCGGCGCACCGGCCCTTCGGCACGGCCGTCGGCGATCAGCACCTCGGGCACACCGCCGACCAGAGCCTCGCGTGCGGCGATGAGCTTCACGGCCATCCCGCCCTCGGCGCCCGGCGGAGTGCCGTCGGCGGGCAGCTCGCAGCGCGCCAGGCGGCTCGACTCGTCGCGGGGATCGGCGAGCACGCCGGGCGCAGCGGTCAGGAACACCAGACGGCTCGCGCCGAGCGCCACCGCGACGGCTGATGCGGCACGGTCCGCGTTCACATTCACCGGCCGACCGTCCTCGGCGAGCGCCGGAGGCGAGACGACCGGGGTGATCCCCGCGTCGAGCAGCACCTTCAGGGCCGCCGGTTCGACCTCGGCGATCCGCCCGCTGTGGTCGTCGCGCACCAGTACGGTACGGCCGTCCACCCGGGCCCGGATCGCGGTCTTGCGGCGGGCCCTGAGCAGGCCGGTGTCCAGGCCGGTCAGACCCACCGCGGCGATCCCGTGCCCGGCCAGCTCGACGAGCAGGGCGGGCTTGACCTGCCCCGCGAGGGCCAGCGTCAGCACCTCCAACGTCGCCTCGTCGGTGTAGCGCGAGGTGACACCGCTGCGCGCGGTGATGGTGCGCTGCTCAACGCCGAGCCGGGCCGCGAGCTGCTCCAGCTCGGCCGAGCCGCCGTGCACGAGCACGACCCGCTCCCCCGACTTGACCAGCGCGGCCACGTCGGCGCACACCCGGGCCGGGTCCACGCCTGCGGCCCCGCCGCACTTCACGACGGTCAGTCCGTCTGCCACTGCCCTGCTCCCCTTCTCTCCGGCTCCCACCGGTTCTCGCCGGTGCTACACCGGGTGCAGGCCGGTGAACCCGAGACCGAGGGTCTCCGGCCGGCCGAAGCGGATGTTCATGGTCTGTACGGCGTTGCCCGCACCGCCCTTGACGAGGTTGTCGAGCGCCGCGATGAGCACGGCGGTTCCGTCGTCGGGGTCGGTGGAGAAGCCGATGTCGCAGTAGTTGGAGCCGCTCAGGATCTTCGGCTCGGGCAGCCGGTACAGGCCGCGTTTCTGCGTGACGATCCGGATGAACGGCTCGTCGGCGTAGTAGGCGCGGTACAGCTTGCGCAGTTCGCGCTCGCCGAGGGTGACGCCGTCGGCCGCCGCGACACGGATGAGCACCTGTACGCCACGCACCGCCTCGACGCCGGTCGCGCTCATCCGGGCGGTGAGGCCGGTGGCCTGGGCCACCTCGGCCTCGTGGCGGTGGCGCTGCGGCTTGAACACCCGCATGGCGCCGCTGCGTTCGGCGTGCAGGTTCATCGCGTCGGCGCTCACTCCCGACCCGCTCGATCCGACCCGGCCATCGATGCTGACGTCGCTGCGGATCAGGCCTTCGGCGGCCAGCGGGTGCAGGGCGAGGGTCGCCGCATTGGCCATGCAGCCCGGCATGGCGATCCGGTCGGCGCCTGCCAGCTCCTTGCGGTAGCGCTCCGGCCAGCCGGTGACGAACTCCTGGAGCAGCTCGGGCCGCGGGTGCTCGCCGTAGTAGCGGGCGTGCAACTCGGGGTCGCGCAGCCGGAATCCGCCACTGAGGTCGATGACGACCTGCGCCTTGGCGCCCGCCTCGGGAACCAGGTCGCCCGCCACCGCGGGCGAGACGGCCGTGAAGATCACGTCGCAGTCGGCGACGTCCGACGGCTCGCAGAAGAGCAGGTCGGTGGAGCCGCGCAGATTGGGATGGACGGTGTCCACCCTGCGGCCGACCAGCCTGCCGGACACCGCACTGACGATGTCCACTTCGGGGTGGCCGAGCAGCAGCCGGAGCAGCTCTCCGCCGATGTAGCCTGACGCGCCGTAGACGCCGGCACGAATCACGGGGACCTCCAGGTCCGAACAGAGTTGACGGGGCTGGGGAAGGAGGGGGCTCCCCGGACGGGCGTCCGGGGACCCGGCGGCGGCCGTCCTACTCGCCCCAGTCCTCCTCGACCTCGGGGGCGAGGGCGAGCAAAAGCGGCTCGGTGGTGATCACTTCCAGCTCGCTCAGGCAGTCGCCGCACTCGACGATCTCGCTCTGGCGCACCCCGTCCGGCACGGCAACGCCGTTCTCGCACTCCGGGCAGGTGCTGACCGCGGTAGCGGTGGTCATCCCGTTCCTCCTCGTGTCGATCCGGCCGAGTGGTCTCCCGGCCCATCACGAGCGTCACCGCCCGCGGCCTCGCCGCACAGTCGGGGGAATCCCCTACAGCCGTCGGCCACGCCGCGTAGGGGTTCCTCCCGACTGCCGCGCACGGCACCGCGCTGCGAGCCTCGGTTGCGGGCTCGAACCATTCCCACAACCCAGCAAGCCAGCAAGCCACATATCCGGAGGGCTGAAACCGCCATGTCTGAGGCCGAGTTCATGTCTGGGGCCGAGCACGACGAAGAGGCCTTCTTGTTTCCCGCGTCGTTCGGTCAGGAGCGGTTGTGGCTGCTTGACCGGCTGGGTGCGGGGTCGGCGTATCACGTGGCGGGGGGTCTGCGGGTTTCCGGTGCGCTGGATGTGGGGGTGCTGGAGCGGGCCGTGGGTGAGGTGATCGCCCGGCATGAGGCACTGCGGACGCGGTTCGTGTGGGCGGACGGGGGGCTGCAGCAGGTCGTGGAGGCGTCGGTGTCGGTGGCGCTTGAGGTGGCGGATGTCGCTGATGCGGGTGTGGAGGGGTGGTTGGCGTCGGTGGTGGAGGAGCCGTTCGATCTGGCGACGGGTCCGTTGGTGCGGGTGGTGGTGGGCCGGCTGGCGGCCGGTGAGTGGGTGCTGGCTCTGGTGGCGCATCACGCGGTGGTGGACGGCTGGTCCCTTGGCATCGTGCTGCGCGAACTGGGCGCCTTGTACGCGGCTTTCGCAGGCGGCGCCAAAATGTCACCGCTGGCCGAACTCGACCTCCAGTACGGCGACTTCGCGGTCTGGCAGCGCGAGGAACTGCGCGACGAGGTGCTCACCGAAGAACTCGCGCACTGGAAGCAGACCCTGTCCGGAGCCGCCCCGCTCGACCTGCCGGTGGACCGCCCGCGCGGCGAGCAGAGCTCCTCCTACCCGGCCGGGTCCCTTCCTGTGGTGGTGGGTGGGGGTGTGGCCGGGCGAGTGCGGATGGTCGCGGAGGCGGGCCGGGCCACGGTTTTCCAGACGGTGCTTGCCTCGTTCGCCGCGGTCCTTGGACGCTGGGCGGGGCGGGATGATGTGGTGCTCGGCACTCCGGTGGCCGGGCGGGGGCGCAGTGAGCTCGATGATGTGGTGGGCTTCTTCGTCAACACTCTGGCCCTGCGGGTGGACATCAGCGGGGACCCGACCTTCGGCGATCTGGTCGAGCGGGCCCGCTCCGTCACCCTGGAGGCGCTGGCGCACCAGGACATTCCCTTCGAGAAGGTCGCCCAGCATGTGGGAGGCGGCGAGCGGGGCGGTCTGGTGCGGGTGCTGTTCGCCCTGGACAACACCCCCCGCGAGCCGGTGCAGCTGCCGGGCATGCAGGTCAGTGAGCTGGTGGCGGGCGGGGGCCGGGCGCAGTTCGAACTCGCCCTGCACCTGCGCGAACAAGCCGACGGCTCGCTGACCGGGCGCATCGAATACGCCGCCGACCTCTTCGACAACGACACCATCTCCCGCCTGCACGACGCCTGGCAGCGCCTCCTGGCAGCCGCCACCAGCCAGCCCGACCAGCCGGTGCACACCCACCCGCTACTGGGGGACGCCGAACGCCAGCAGATCGCCGCCTTCGGCAACCCGCTGCCCGAGCCCGCCGCAACCGGCCTCATGCACGAAGCCATCAGCGCGCAGGCCGCCCGCACCCCCGACGCGATCGCCGTCACCGGCGAAGAGGGCCAGCTGACCTTCCGGGAACTGGACCAGGCCGCCAACCAGCTCGCCCACCACCTGCAAGACCGCGGCATCGGCGTCGAGGACGTGGTCGGGATCTGCCTGCACCGCAGCCTGGACCTGATCATCTCCCTGGTCGGCGTCCTCAAATCCGGCGCCGCCTACCTGCCCCTGGACCCCGACTACCCCCCGGCCCGCCTGGCCCGCATGGCCACCACCTCCCGCACCTCGGTCATCCTCACCCACACCGCCACCCGCGAGACAGCCGCAGCCCTGGACCTGCCCGACAGCACCCGC
>NZ_JBVIHP010000058.1:0-4483 GCF_055570235.1 Streptomyces sp. NPDC031274
CCCGAGGGGTCTGCTTGAGCCGTGTGCGCTGCGAGGCGCACGCACGGTTCTGAGGGGGCTGGAGCCCAGCAATGGGCTCCGGCTACCCGACCACCGTTGGCTTCTTCAGCTACGCCGTCGGGCTCGTACTCGGCGTGCTCCCCGGCTCGGACCACGCGAACCAGGACGACCGCCCCGGCTCGAACCACGCGAACCAGGACGACCGCCCCTGACCTGCCGCCGCCCCTGGTTCGCGTGGTCCGCTGATCTGCCGCCGTCCTCTGACCTACCGTCGTCCTCTGGTCTGCCGCCGTCTAACCTGCCGTGGCCTTCGCCCGGTCCTCCTCGATCAGCATGTCCGGGCGCCCCGTCACCAACAGCCAGGCAGGCAGGGCCGCCACGCACAGGACGGGCAGCAGTTCGAGGTCCATCACCACCACGGCCGCCGTGAACAGGCTCAGCCAGCCCTGCCGGGTCGTGGCGAGCAGGACGCCGAGGATGGCGCAGGTGATCGCCAGGGCGGGCGGTACGGCGTCGACGAGGGCATGCGCGAACATGCCCAGGGCCACGCCCACGAAGACCGCCGGGAAGATCCGCCCGCCCCGGAATCCGCAGGTCGCGGCCACGCAGAGCGCGAGCAGTTTGACCAGGGCGAGCAGGAGCAGGTTGCCCGCGTCGTGGTCGGACGCGTGCGTGGTCAGCTCCTTCATCTCGTCCAGGCCCTTGAAGAGGGTCAGTTGGCCGCCGAGCGCGCCCAGAGCGCCGAGCACGAGACCGCCCACGGTCAGCATGAGGACAGGGTGCCCGAGCTGGCGGAAGGCGCGGTGGAGGTGGGGGAAGGCGTACACGGCGCACAGTCCGATCGCGGCCGCCCCCGTGCTGATGACCATCGCGGAGAGCATGTCGGCCCAGCGCGGTCCGCCGTAGGCCTCGACGTCGATCTGGAACGTCGGGTGCGCGATGAGGACGGTGGTCAGTGCCCCCGCACCCGCCGCGACGAGCGGTGCGAACAGCCGGTCCCACAGGGGGCGCGGGTCGGGTCCTGGAGCGGTGACGGTCTCGGAGAGGATGAGCGCCGCCGCGACCGGCGTACCGAAGAGGGCGCCGATGGTCCCGGCGGCGGCGAGGGCGATCCAGTCGGCGGCGGGTGTGCGGGGCATGGCCTTCGCGCCGAGTGTGAAGGCGAGGGCGATGTTGATCGCCGTGATCGGGTTCTCCGGGCCGAGACTGACGCCGCCCGCGAGGCCCACGATGACGGCGAGCGCGATGCCGGGGAGCACCCGGACGGGCAGCGGCGGATCGACGAGGCCGAGTGTCGCGGGGTCGGGCCCGGCGCGCCCGGGGACCTTCCACACGATCAGACCGACGACGAACCCCGTCGCGGTGAGCATGCCGAAGATCCACCCCGCCGACGTCCCGGACATCCCGACCGCGTCCGGCAACGTGTCCCACAGCAGATCCTGCAACCGCTCGGCGACCAGGCTGAGCAGCAGCAGGATCAGGCTGGACCCGACACCGACGAGCAGGGCGGGCACGACGAGCGGGAGCAGGGCGCGGGCCTGCGGTGTCATGGGCCCCTCCGGGGCCACGTCTGCCTCGCGTCCGGTCAGGGGGCGGTGGTGGGAGGAGGCGTGGGTCCGGTACCACCGGAGCCACCGGATCCCTCGGCGAACGGGCCGGGGCCGCTGGAGGTGGGCCTGGGTCCCCAGCCGCCCGCCGCCGCCGTGTCGCCCGGCGGAACACCACGGTCACGGTCACGGTCCGGGTGGTCCGTGCAGAGCGCCCAGATGACGAAGATGCCGATGGCGATCGAGATCAACGCCCAGACCGGCTGGTACGGCAGCCACAGGAACTGCAGGACCACGGCCAACGACGCAAGCGCGATACCGCTCGCCCGGCCCCAGGCCGCGCCCTTGAGGATGCCGTAGCCGGTGATCGCGACGAGGATGCCGAGGATCAGATGCAGCCAGCCCCACGCGGTGAGGTTGAACTTGTAGACGTAGTCCCCGATGCGCGCGTAGACATCGTCCTTCGCGATGCCCGCGATGCCTTCGAGGATGCCGAGGATGCCGTTCACCAGCATCAGGACACCCGCGAACATCGTGCCGCCGGATGCCCAGAGACTCTCGCCCCTCAAGGCGTTGCTCGTGCCGCCGCCGCCGCCGCTGCTGCTACTACTGCTGCTGCCGCTGTCACCGCTGCTGCTCATGGGCACCCCTTCTCTTCTTCTGTTCGCCGCTGTGTTTCTCCGCCGACAGGAATTCACAGCGTGTGACAGCCGCCCCGGGGTGCGCGAGCGGAGTTGGGCCGAATGGGGATGACGGGGACGCCGAACGGGGATGACGGGGACGCCGAATGGGGATGACGGGGACGGCTTCGCCCTCGGCGCCCAGAATTACTGGCGCGCGTCGGCGACAGCCCGGGTGATCTCCGCCGCCATCCGCCGGATGCCGGGCGAACGGGTCGGGCAGGGGCGGGACTTGGCGGTGGTGGGCGCCAGGCAGAAGTGCAGGTAGTCGTCGCCGCGATGCAGGGAGGTGCGGTCACGGCCCGGCTCGGTGCAGTACGCGGGATGGTTCCGTTCGTACGTGGTGCACGGCAGCTTCTCGACCCAGGTGTGCCGGTCCGACGCCGGGGCGACCGTGCGGCCCGCGTCGGCGACGATCCCGCCCGATGCCCGGGCCTGCGTCTCGTAGATGGCGTTGACGCGCCGTACGCGATCGGGCGTGATCGGGTCGGGCCCCTGCAGCACCCACACGACACGCGTACGGTCCGCCCCGCCGGCGGCGTCGTTGATCTGCGAGGTCAGCGCCTTCGCGTCGGCGGCGTACCGGTCGAAGTACTTCGCCCGCGCCTTGTCGTACGTGATGCCGTCCATGCACGGCGTATAGCCCCACGCGTTGCCCCAGAACTGGAGCACCACGACATCCGGCCGCTCCGCACGCACCAGCGCGGCGGCCTTGTCCTTGTCCGGTACGAGGGAGTCGTCGCCGGTGCCGTCGAGGTAGTCGCAGAGGGTGGTGCCGGAGTAGGGGGCGCTGGTGTAGCGGGCGCCGAGTTCGGCGCGGAGCAGGTCGCCGAGGGCGGTCTGGTTCTCCATTGCGAGAGAGTCCCCGAGATAGAGGACCTTTGGGGCTTTTGTCCGGGACTTTTCTGCAACGCGGGGGCGGATCGTTGACGATCCTGGCGACGGGGACAGGGATCGCGAGGGGGATGGGGGTGGGGTGGCTTCGGCGGTGGGGGGCTTCGGGGCGGGGGCCGGGGCGGCCTCGGACGAACCGGGGTCGCCGCACGCCCCGAGGAGCAGCGCGGCGGCCAGCACTCCGCCGACCCACGACTTGCGCATACGCCAACTCCCGTCCGGACGACCGAAAGAGGCCTCAAGGGCCCCACGAGCGGCCCCAAGGCAAGCACAGACGCACGCGCGTGAGAAGACACCGGGGAGCGCTTCCGGCCTCGCGTTACCTCGGACGTAATCGCCCCGCACCTGGCTGTCCGGCAAGCTCAAGTCGTCGAAGGAACAACCCCGATGACCGCATCGCAGGAGGCACCCGCCATGACCGCACACGACTCTTCCGCGTACGAGACCGCTGTCGCCCGCTACTTCGAGGCCTGGAACGCCGAGGGCGCCGAGGACCTGGCCAAGGCCGTGGCCGCCGCCTGGACCGAGGACGGCAGTTACACGGACCCGCTGTCCGACGCCACCGGGCACGAGTCCCTCGCCGCCGTGATCGCGGGGGCCCACGGGCAGTTCCCGGGGTTCGAGTTCAGGCAGGTCGGCGCGGTCGACGGCCACCACGACATCGCGCGCTTCGGGTGGGAACTGGTGTCGGTCGCCGACGGATCCGCGCCCGTCGCCGGTTTCGACGTCATCGCGCTCGCCGACGACGGGCGTATCCGCACGGTGTACGGATTCCTGGACCGCGTGCCGACTGCCTGAACGGGTGGTCGGGGCCGGGCGGTCAGAGCTGACCAGCAGCAGCTCCGCCGTTGCTGGTCAGCGCGCTACGTACTGCGTCAGGATCGCCTGTACCTCGTAGATGTCGACGCCCTTGGTGAAGGTCTTCTGGATCGGCTCCTGGGCGCTGGAGATCCAGATCTTGAGCTCGGCGTCGAGGTCGAAGTGCCCGGCGGTCTCCACCGAGAAGTGCGAGATGCTGCGGTACGGAATGGAGTGGTACTCGACCTTCTTGCCGGTTATCCCCTGCTTGTCGATGAGGACGAGACGCCGGTCGGTGAAGATCATGGTGTCGCGGATCAGCAGAAACGCGGCCTGCACCTGTTCGCCGTGGCCCAACAGGCGCGCGTAGTCCTGCTGCGCGGTCGCCGGGTTGATCGTGTGCGCGTTGCCGAACAGTGCCATGAGAGACCCCCATTGGTGGAGGTCGGTCGAGTTCGAACGGAACTCGACCAACCCCCCCCTTAGTTTCCTTGGCTTGCTTCCCAAAGCTTTCTCCTTTCACCCTCTGGTTTTCGGTGTTGGGGTTTGTGGTTCTTTTTTTGC
>NZ_JBVIHP010000058.1:4493-16031 GCF_055570235.1 Streptomyces sp. NPDC031274
CTTCTACCCACACGCGCGCCTGGTTTCTTCTTGCGTTTGCGCTGGTGGTCCCGTTTTCTCTCGACAACACAGTCCCGGAACACCCCCGGGTGGGGGGGGGGGGGGGGGGCACACCCCCCCCCCCCCCCCCCTCCACTGAACTCGATCGAGCTGACTGACAGGAGCTTCCGACTGTAACGCGCGGCCTGCGGGCGTGAGGGTGTGAGATCTGGCCTGGACGGGCTAGTTGGGCGATTACAGGGCGGTGAGCCTCCGTGCGGGGAGTGCGGGGAGCGCGGGGAGCGCGGGGAATGGGGGGAGCGCAAGGGAAGGCTGCCTCCGCGTCAGAGCGCGGCCATCGTCGCCGCGAGCGCTGTCGCCTGGCGGTACCCCGCGCGGGCCGCATCCGGGCGGCGGGCGTCGGCGGTCATGTTGCGGCCCATGGCGCGGCGGGCGGCGGGATCCGGGGTCAGGAGAGTGACTTCGGCTCCCTCCGCGGCGAGTTCGGCCGCCTGCTGCTGCGCGCTGGGATGCGGACCGACGGCGGACGGGATCGGGGAGACGGCCAGCACCCGCCCGTAGCCGCGGGCCAGGTGGATGTTGGTGGTGGAGCGGGTGCCGCCGTCGATCCACCGGCGACCGGCGAGCGTGATCGGCGGCCAGATCAGGGGCACCGCGCAACTGGCGGCGACGGCTTCGAGGAGGGTGACGTCCGATTCCGCGTCGAACGTCTCCACGCCGCCGGTCAGGGCGTCGACCGAGGCGATCCGCAAGGCCTGTCCGGGCCAGTCCCGCTGCCCGCGGAGTACGCCGCGCAAGGCGTCGAACACCTCGGACTCAGGGACGGTGCGGGCGGCGACGGCGGCACGGCCCAGGCGCCGCACGGAGCGCTCGGGGTCCCGGGAGGCGAGCGCCGCCCAGAGGAAACGGAGTGTCTGGGACGCGCTCACGTTCAGCTCGATCCGGTCCGTTCCGGCGAGCTGGCGCTCGTACAGCTCGCGCGGTGGTTCGCCGCCCGCGATCCGGGAGCCGTATATCGAGCCTGCCGATGTGCCGATGGTGACGTCGGCCCGGCCGAGGTCGATGCCGGCGTCCGTGAGACCGGCCAGTACCCCGGTCATCCACGCTCCACCGACCGGCCCGCCGCCACCGAGCACCAGCGCTGTCCCGAGTGCTGTCCCGCTCATGCCACGCCCTTCCTGCTTTTCGTGTCCCGTGTCTCGTGTCCCGCGCTCGTGTCGCGAAATTTAAGTGGGGAGTGATCCCCACTTGCGCATGCGACGATAGCATCACTACCGGGGAGCGCTCCCCGCTTGGGGTGCTCGGCAGGTGGACGGATGGGACGGATGGCAGCTGGGTGGCAGCTGGACGGCATCCGGATGGCAGGGAGAGCGATGACGACCGGCGACTCACACCGCGCGACGCCTCCGCGGCGCCGCGACGCGCGGCGCAACTGGGATCTTCTGGTGGGGGCGGCCCGCGAGGTGTTCGCGGAACAGGGGCTCGAAGCGCCGCTGGACGTGATCGCCCGCCGGGCGGGCGTGGGGAACGCGACGCTCTACCGGAACTTCCCCACCCGCGCCGTCCTCATCGACGCCGTCTTCCACGACCTGCTGACCGGCACGATGGACGCCGGTGAGCGGGCCAGGACCGCCCCGGACGCCTGGGCCGCGCTGAACGACTACGTGAGGGCCGTCTTCGTCACCCTGGCCGGCGACCGCGGCACCAACGACCTCATGACCACCCACCTGCAGGGCATCGAAGCGCTCCAGGCCGTCCACGCCCACAACCGCGAGACGATGGACATCCTGCTGAGCAGGGCCCGCGAGCAGGGCACGGTCCGCGCCGACGCCACCACCGAGGACGTGCTGTTCGCACTCGCGGCTTTGGGGCGAGCCATCCCGGCCCTGACCACCGTGACCACGACCGCCGCGAACGCGACTACCGGGACCACCGCGAACGCGACTACCGGGACCGGGACCGGGACCACCGCGAACGCGACCACCGCGACCGGGACCACCGCGACCGCACCCGAAGCCTGGCATCGGCCCCTGGCCCTGTTCCTCGACGGACTGCGCGCCTCCCCGACCGTGCCGACGCTCCCCGCCCCCGCCCTCACGCCCGCCCAACTCGGCGACGTACTCATGGAATTGGGGCCACACCGAACGACCGGAAACGTCAGCGCCTGACGTCGAAGGTGGCGGCGCGCGGCACGAACGTCGTGCCCCCGTCCTTGGCCGCCGCCCGCGCCGAGACGTACCAGGTGCCCTGGTCCAGCTCCGCCGCCTCCTTCTTCGTGACCTTCAGCGTGTAGGTGCAGCGGGACGTCTCGTCCGTGGTGCTGCGGCACGTGGCGCTTTCCACACTCCGGAGCTCCGCCTCGGTCGGGTCGAGCTTCGAACTCGCGGGCCACGCAATGACCTTGAGCCCCCGGACGCCCGAGTCGTCGCTCACGTCCGTGGTGAAGGTGAGCGAGCCCGCGCCGCCGCCGTCGGACGGCGGGGCGACGTAGCGGGCCGAGCTGTTCTCCAGAGTCGGCTCCGTCGGGGCCGAGTCCGACGCGATGGCGATTCCACCGGCGGCGATTCCGCCGACGACGACAGCACCGATGAGCGACGAGACAACAATGCGCTTGGACATGGGAGTACCCCTTGAATCAGTGTGAATCAATGTGGATCGGTGTGGATCGGTGTGGATCAGTCGTGGGGGAGTGCTTCTCGATGTGATCGAGGCGATGGCGCGACGCAGGGCGCTGACCTCGGGCTGACGGACGATTGCCGTCTCGAACCAGAGGTAGAGGAGGCCCCCTGGCCGTCCGCCCGCCGGGGTGCGCCGCCCGCACCTATAACCCAGGTAGGAGGGGCGCTGAGCGACATCAGCCTCAAGCCGGAGCCGCTCCGCTCACCCGCGGTCATAGCCTTGATCTGTCATGAACCGAACCGACGACCGGCTGCTCCCGGTCCTGCTGATCTGCGCCCAGGCCGTGGTGTGGCCCGGTGTGCCGCTGCTGCGCGGGGCCGTTCCTTCCGGGGCCGCGCTTCTCGTGGCGGCCCTGGTCGCCGGAGTGGCGACGGCCGCGCTCGCCCTTCGCCGTACGCGCCCGGTGCTCGCCCTCGTCGTGGTCGCCGTCGCCTGTGCGCTGGGGGCCGGGCCGCTGCCCGCCGGGGCGACGGCGGTGCTCGGGGCCGCGGGGGTCGCCCTCGCCCTGTTCACCGTGGCCACCGAACGCGACACCTTCACCGCCGTGATGTGCGTGGTGGCGCTCGCGGTCTGGCAACTGCTGCAGGGCATCACGCTGCACGGCCTCAGTGATCAGAACGGCCTCGACCTCGTCCTGACCGCTCTCCTCTACGCCGCCGCGTGCGGCGCCGGTCTCCTCGTACGACGGAAGAGCCGCGCACGGCAGGCGGCCGAAGCGCGGCTGAAGCGGGCCGAGGCCGAGCGGCACCGCCTCCCCGCGGTCGAACGGCGGCGTATGGAGCGGGAGTTGCACGACGTCAGCGCCCACCACCTGACGGCCGTGGTGGTCACGGTGGGGGCGGCCGTCGGGCTGCGCGACCGCCGCCCCGAACTGGCTTCACAGGCAGCGGAGTTCGCGGTCGAGACCGGCCGCGAGGTCACCCGGGCGCTGAGCGCGGTGCGGGCCCCCGCGCCCTCCCGCGAACAACTGCCGTCGCCGCAGGAGCGGCTGCGGGGCCTGGTCACGGGCTTCCGCCGCCTCGGCCAGCAGGTGGACATGGAGATCGACCCGCTGCCGGACGGCGCCGTCGCCGACGCGGCGTACGGCATCGTGCGCGAGGCGCTGACCAACGTGGCACGGCACGCTCCCGGTGCGCATACGAAGGTGCTGTGCCGGTACGGCGACACGCGCACGGACGTCGTGGTGACGAGCGCCGTACCGCAGGCCGACTCGGCGGCCCAGGCCCAGACTCACGTCCAGGCCCACGCCCAGGAACGGGCCCAGGCCCAGGACCGGGCGCACGGTGCGGCGAGCCTGGGCGGTGGACGCGGCCAGGGGTTCCTGCGGTCCCGGGCGCGGGAGGCGGGCGGCACCTTGCACAGCGGCCCGACGGAGGAAGGCGGTTGGGAGGTACGAGCGGTCCTGCCCGGCCGGACGGCTGCCCCGGTGGAGCGCTCCACGACCTGGAACTACCGCATCGCGCAGCTGACGGCGACAGTCTGCCTCCTCCTGCAACCGCTGCTCCCGGCACTGGTGATCAGGACGGATACGGCGTCGAACGCCCAGCGCGTGTCCGCGGGCGTGCTCTTCGCGCTCCTCGCCGCAGCACAGGCGGTCGCGCTGCTGTGGCTGCGCCGGGCGCCCCGCGCCGCCCAGATCGGCCTGCTCGCGCTTGCCCCGCTGTGGCCGGTGGCGATGGCGGCGGGCGACTACACCGGTCCCGTGGTCCTGCCGCCCGCGCTGAGCATGCTCGCCACCTGCGCGGCGCTCGCCGCGGACGCGGCACGTCGTACGCCCCCTCCCGAGAGCCGCGCGCTCGCCCGGGTCCTCACGCTCGCGGCCGTGGTGGTGCATGCGGGGGCGGCCACCGCCGCAGTCCTCGACCGGGGTACGACGGTTCCCGCCTGGGTGGTCGCCGCGTGCGCGACGGCCGGCGCGTCCGTGGCTGTCGGTGCGGCCCGCAGGGGCGGGACGCTGGCGCGCCGACGCGACTCGGCTGCCAGGGACACTCAGGAGGAGCGCCTCGCCACCTGGACCGAGGAGGCCGTCCGGGACGCGTGGGCCGAGCGCCGCCGGATCGCCGCGGGCCTGGAGACCACGGTCCTGGCGCGCACCGCGGACATGGTCACGGAGGCGGAGGCGGGCAGGCTCGACGAGACGGCCGAACGGGCCCGCGACGCGTTGGCGGCGATGCGCGCGTTGCTGGACACGGTCCGGGAGGGCGAGGGCGAGGGCGAGGGCGAGGGCCAGGGGGACGGGGGCGGGGACGGGGAGAAGGAGAGAGAAGGCGATCGGCGGCCGCAGCCCACCCTCCAGGCCCTGGACCTCCTTGCCCGGCAGGTCAGGGCGACCGGCCGCGACGTGGAGGTACGGCTGACCGACCGCGTGCCGGACCGCCTCCCCACCGCCGTGGACCTGGCCGCCTACAACGCCGCCGAGACGCTGCTCGCGACCGGCGGCGAGGAGCCCGCGGTGCTCGTACTGGACGCGGACGGAGATACGTTGACGCTGACGGCCACCGGAGTGCCCGGTTCGGCGGTACCTGTCGTACGAGAACGGCTCGCGACCCGGGTCGAGGCACTCGACGGCACCCTGACCACGACCCCGGCGGGCACGATCAGCCTCGGGCTTCCGCTCGGGCCGCGGACCGAGGAGGAAAGGGAACGATGAGCCTGAGAGTGCTGGTCGTCGACGATCAAGGCATCGTGCGGGCGGGGTTCGCCGCCGTGATCGACGCCGAGGACGACATGACGGTGGTCGGCGAGGCGGCCGACGGCGTCGACGCGGTACGGCTCGCCGCGGAGCTCGCGCCCGACGTGGTGGTCATGGACGTACGGATGCCCGAACTGGACGGCATCGCCGCGACCCGGATCATCACGGGCCGGGAGGGTGCGCCTCGGGTGCTGGTCCTGACGACGTTCGACCTCGACGCGTACGTCTTCGACGCGCTGCGCGCGGGGGCCTCGGGCTTCCTGCTCAAGGACGTACACGCGTCCGAACTGCTGCACGGCATCCGGGTGGTGGCGGCGGGCGAGAGCGTGCTCGCCCCGTCCGCGACCCGCAGACTGATCGGCCACTACGCGTCAGGCCCGGTCACCGGCGCGGGGGCAGGACCGCACGCTCTGACCACCCTGACCGGCAGCCAACGCAACGTCCTCGCCCTGCTCGCGTCCGGCCTCAACAACGCGGAGATCGCCGAGGAGCTCGGCATCACGGTCGGCACGGTGAAGTCCCACGTGAACGCGCTCCTGCGGAAACTCGGCCTGCGCGACCGGGTGCAGGCCACGATCCTCGCGTACGACCTGGGCCTGGCCCGCCCCAACCCACCGGGCCCCCATCTCTGACAACGGACCGCAACGGTCACCACGGAGGCTGCTCATCACCATGCCCGGCATCAACCGCCGCCCCAAGGTCGGCACCGTCATCGCCCTCGCCTACCTCGCTGCCTGCGCCGTCCTGCTGGTGTGGGCCCTGGTGGTGAGCGCGAGCGACAGCTCGGACGAGTCCATGGCGGGCGTCATCCCCCTGCTCGCCACGGCCCCTGCCAGCTTCGTGCTCCTGGCGCTCCCGGACGGCACCGCGATGGTGATCGGCGCTGTCGCCGTCGGGGCGCTGGTCAACGCGGCGATCATCAACTGGTGCGCGCGTGCGCTGAGCCGGGGGCGGGGGCGGGGGCGGGAGTGAGGGCGAGGCAGAGCCGGTGACCGGCATGCTCGCTTACTGCTTGCCGGTGCCGACCGGGTCCACGAAGACCTTGCCGTCGGCGCCGACCGGGAGGTTGAGGTCGGTCGACAGGACCTTGGAGTGGGTCTCGTTGGGCGGGGTGACCTCGATGGCGCTGACGTACACGGGGTCCTCGCCGGTGCCGTCGTTCGTCGGGGTGTGGAGGGTGAAGCGGGTCGTCTCACCGGTGTTGAGGACGACGGCCGGGGCGGCGAGCTTGCTGCGCTCGGCGCTGAGGGGCCCGGAGGCGTCCTCGGACCTGAGGTCGACGCCGGGGAAGCCCTTGAGCGAGCAGGTGTCGCTCTTGTTCTTGAGGCTGACTATGAGGTCGCCCTCGGCCATGCCGTGAGAGGCGCTGAAGCTGAGGTTGGCCGTCTTGCAGTTGCCGGTGGTGACCTGCCCGCCACCGCTGCCCTGGCCGGACGCCGTGGCGGTCGAGTCGCCGCTGGTGTTCTTGGCGTTCTTGTCGGACGCGCTGCTGCCGGAGGCCGCGTCAGAGGACCCGTCCGAGGACCCGCCTGAGGAAGAGGACGAGGAAGAGGAGGAGCCGGACCCGGACCCGGAGCCGGAACCGGCGCCGCTCGCGTCGGAGTCCTTGTCCCCCTGGCAGGCGGTGAGCGAGAGACTCGCGGCGAGGGCCACGGCGGCGAGAGTGAGGGTCTTGGCGCGCATCGTTTCTTCCCTACGGTCGGTGCCGTCTGCCCGGCACGAGTGAGCGTTACTGATCATCAAGACACGCTCGCGAGTGGAAACGTTCCGCTTGGCCGCCCCTAATGCATGCCTGTTACACGCGATTGTGGGAGCGAGGGCCGGGCGGTGGCGCCACCGCCGAGCGCGTACGGCTTGAGCTCGACGACGACCCTGCCGCCGAACCGCCGATCAGCCCCCTGAAATCGGGCTTTAGCCTCATGAGGGCGCTGATTCCGTGCGCGCCGCAGCGCGCGGGAGCGTCGGTTCCAGCACCTTTCGCCGCAGTCCTCCGCGCTCCCCCGCGCTCCCCCGCGCCCCCCCCCCCCCACGGTCCTCCGCGTCCCCCTGCGGCTGCTGTCCGCTGGGACAGATCCGTAACAGGCAGGCCCTTGAACTCATTTGCCATCGCATACTCACCGCAGTCTCGCCACAGATTCACCACACCGCGGACTCGCCGAGCGGGGGGCTACAGGACTATGCGCGGTGCAGGTTGCGGAGCAGGACGTCGACCGCCGTGTGCAGAGTCGCCGCGGGCACCCCGTCGCGCAGCTGTGTGGAGAGGCCGAGAAGAAAGCTGTGGATCATGGTGGTCACGCCGTCGACGTCGGCGTCGAGTTCACCCGCGGCGACGCCCCGCTCCACGCAGGCCCTGATGCGCACCCGGTCCGCTTCCCGCTGGGCCGCGACGGCCGCGCGTACTCCGGCGTGCTCCTCTCCCGGTGCCCGCATCGTGCCGGACAGGGCGATGAGGCAGCCGGTGGGGTGGGACGCGTCGGCCTGCATGTCGATCGAGCCGTGCAGCAGACCGGCCACGGCCTCCCGCGGGCTGACCGTCTCGTCCTCGATGACGGCGACGGCGCCGCCCGGCCCCTCCATGTAGTGCTCGACGACCTGCTTGAACAGTCCTTCCTTCGAGCCGAAGGCGCCGTAGAGGCTGGCGGACGAGAGCCCGGTGGCCGCTCGCAGCTGCGCCAGCGAGGTCGCTTCGTACCCCTGCTCCCAGAACAGCAGCATCGCGGCCTCCAGTACGGCCTGCATGTCGAAGGCGCGGGGACGGCCGGCGGACGGCACATGAACCTCCTGCATCGCGCAACGGGCGTTTCGGGCGGGGAGTGCTTCCCCGGCCTCTTCCATATTGGACCAACTGCTCCACAAAGCGCCAGGAGCTCAAGGTCGAGGTGTCGAGGCGTCGACGGCCGGACGTGACCCTGATCACTTACGGATCATTCGATCCGGAATGCCTTGACCGGCGCGCCGAGCCGGGACGAGTATTCCGGCATGAACGATCCAGAATCCAAGGACGCCGATGTCGGCGTCCGCCCCTCACTGAGCCGCGCGATGGTGCTGCTGCTGGCGGTGACCTGCGGCGCGGCGGTCGCGAACATCTACTACGCACAGCCCTTGCTGCCCGTTCTCTCCAAGGCGCTCGGGGTCTCCGAGGGGGCCGGAGGCCTGGTCGTCACCGCCTCGCAGATCGGCTACGCGCTCTCGCTGGCGCTCCTTGTGCCGCTGGGCGACGTACTTGAACGGCGCCGTCTCGTGAGCGGGCTGCTCGCCCTGAGCGCCGTAGCTCTCCTCGGCGTGGCGGTCGCCCCCTCGATGGGCGCGCTGTACGCCTCGGTCGCGCTGGTCGGGGCGACCTCCGCCGTGGCGCAGATCGTGGTGCCCATGGCCGCCTCGCTCTCCGCCGACCATGAACGCGGCGCGGTGGTGGGCACGGTCATGAGCGGCCTGCTCATCGGCATCATGCTCGCGCGGACCGTCGCCGGGGCGCTGGCCGAATTCGGGAACTGGCGGCTGGTGTTCGTCTTCGCGGCGCTCGTCATGGTGGTCCTCGCGATCACGCTGCGCCTGGTTCTGCGTCCCGTACCGCCGTCCGCGAAGACGCCCTACCCCCGGCTGCTGCACTCGGTGGTGACGCTGGTGCGCACCGAGTCGCTGCTGCGCAGGCGCATGGGTCTCGCCGCGGTCGGCATGGGCGGCTTCACGGTCCTGTGGACCGCCTCGTCGTTCCTCCTCGCGGGACCCACCTATGGGTACGGTCCTGCCGTCATCGGCCTGTTCGGCCTGGTCGGGGTCGTCGGGGCCGCCGCCGCGACGGCGGCAGGACGGATGGCGGACCGCGGCCGTGCCCGCCAGGTGACCACCGGCGGACTGATCGTCCTTACGGGCAGCTGGGGCGTGCTCGCCTTCGCGGGGCAGGGAGGCCCGCTCGGTCTGGGCGCGCTGATGGTCGGCATCGTGGCGCTGAACCTGGCCCAGCAGGCACTGCTGATCAGCCACCAGAGCGTCCTGTACCGCCGTGTCCCGCACGCACGCAGCCGGGTCACCACGGCGCTCATGGTCTCCGCGTTCGCAGGCAGCACCGTCTCGTCCGCCCTGACGGCCGCGCTGTATCCGCTCGTGGGCTGGGCGGGAGTCTCCGTGCTCGGCGCGGTGATCGCGCTGATCGGTCTCGCGATCTGGGCCCTGGAACTTCTCCGCCCGAGCCCCGCGGAACCACTCGCCGACCCGTCGTCGAACGAAATGGCCCGCGCGGCCCGCACCGCTCCCGCAGGCGCGGAGCACACCCCATCAGACGTCAAGAAGACCGCTCATGCCTGAGATCCGAGGAAAGGGACCCACCACCATGACCACCAACGAGCAGACCACCGCTGCCCACCCGCACCCGCACCCGCACCCGCAGCACGATCCCGCCGAAGTGGACGATTCGGGATGCCGACTGCCGCGCCTGTGGACGCGGACTCTGGGCGACCTGACCCTCACCTACGTTCCCGACGCGGGCGTTCACATGATTCCCACCCGGGTCTACCCCGCCTCAGCCGACGAGGACTGGACGGAACACGGCCCTCACATGACGGACGCGGGCCACCTGGCCATGAGTTGCGGTGCGCTGCTCGTCGAGCGTCATGGCAGGCGACTGCTCCTCGACGCGGGCCACGGCCGCATCTCGGGCGAGGACCCGGAGCACTTCCAGCACGGCTTCGACCACGTACAGAACCTTCCTGATCACCTGCGACGCCTGGGCGTCGACCCGGCCACGCTGGAGACGGTCGCCTTCACCCACCTGCACGACGACCACACCGGCTGGGCCCGTCCTGACGCCGTCGACGACCCGCGCAGCCTGTTCCCCCACGCGCGATGGATCGTCGGGGCAGGGGAGCTCGAGGGCCTGGACCCGGCCTCAGGACCCCGGCTCGCCGGACAGAGCGAACGGACCACGGCCGTCGCCGACGGAACGGAGATCGCCGAGGGAGTACGTGCCTGGGCGCTGCCCGGACACACCCCCGGGCACACGGCCTGGATCCTCGACACCGGCGACGGCCGCCGGATCGTGGCCTTCGGCGACGCCATGCACTCGCCCGTCCAGATCGAGCACCCCGACTGGGAGGTCGTCCTGGATCACGACCGGGCCCTGGCCGAGCACTCACGCCGTCGGCTCGTGGAATTCCTGGCACAGGACGGCGTGTTCGGCTTCGGCGTGCACTTCGCCGATCAGCAACTCGGGACTGTCGATGGCGGCGGGCACTGGCGACCCTGGGAGGGCAAGTAGGCCTCCTCGGTCACTGCTTACTACTTACTGCTTACCGGTGCCGACGGGGTCGACCGTGACGGTGGAGACGGCCTTGTCGGTGACGGGGATGTTGAGGGAGACCGGCAGGGTCTTGGAGTGGGTCTCGTTGGGCGGGGTGACGACGATGGTGGTGATGTCGAGACCCGATCCGCCCGTGTCGTTGCGCGGGGTGTGGAGGGTGAAGCGGGTCGTATCGCCGCCCTTGAGGACGACGGCAGGGGCGGCGAGCTTGCTGCGCTCGGCGCTGATGCCGCCGGGGCCGGAGTCGGCCTTGAGGTCGACTCCGGGGAAGCCCTTGAGCGTGCAGGCGTCGCCACCGGTGTTCTTGATGCTCACCAAGAGATCGCCCTCGCCCATGCCGTGGGAGGTGCTGAAGGTGAGGTTGGCCGTCTTGCAGTTCCCGGTGGTGACCTGCCCGCCTCCGCTGCCCTGGCCGGAGGACCCGGTCGAGGAAGAGGACGAGGAGGAAGACGAAGACGACGAGGGAGACGAGGACGAAGACGAGGACGAAGACGAAGAGGACCCGGAGCCGTTCCCGGAGCCGTTCCCGCTCGCGGAGGAGTCCTCGTCCCCCTGGCAGGCGGTGAGCGAAAGACTCGCGGCGAGGGCCACGGCGGCGAGCGTGAGGGTCTTGGCGCGCATCGTTTCTTCCCTACGGTCGGTGCCGTCTGCGTTCGGCACGAGCGAGTGTTACTGATCACCAGGACACACCCGCCCGAGGTAAACGTTCCGTCCGGCCGTCCCCTAATACCTGCCTGTTACACGGAAATGCCTGCCTGTTACGCAGAATCGCCGCCGGGGGGGTGCCCCTATGACTTTGGTCAAGGGGTTGGGGCGGGTTGGGCTTCGTAGAAGGTGCCGTCGCGGAGCATCGCGAAGAGGACGTCGGCTC
>NZ_JBVIHP010000059.1:0-1112 GCF_055570235.1 Streptomyces sp. NPDC031274
TCAGCAACACCCCCGACGCCGCCACCGCGAACGACAACTCCCACAACCGAGTCGCCACCAACGTCAACAACCCCGTCAACACCCACGCCACCCGCCAACGCGACGAATAGACGGCCGCGCTGTACGTGGCGAACGGCGCCGCGAGCGGCACCCACACCCCCGCCCCGTCGACCGATGTCACCAGGAGGCCGGGCGCAAGCCACACCGAGACCGTCATCACCACTGAGGCCACAAGCGCCACAGTGAGGACCATCAGGGGTCGGCTACGCCGCACCAGCAGGGTCAGCAACACAAGGACCTGCAGGACGAGGCCGGCCCACGGACCGCAGTCGGGGTGGCCGTCCGTCCGAGATCCGTTCCACACGGCAACGAGGACGTTGAGCAGTACAAGGGCCGTGAGGAGCCCGATGTCAAAGGCAGGCACCCGCCACGACGACGTCTTCGTGGACAAGCGCACCCCCGTGCATGTCGGCTCCACACTGTGCGGTGGTCGTGCAGAGCTTAGACCGTCTCGAGCCCCGACCGCACCGGGTGCCTTGCACCTCGGGCCGGTGCACGCCAGGTCCACGAGATGCGGAACCGGTACGGTCGCCCGCAACTTTCGTCGGTACGGGTGCCAACGTTTCCCTCTGCACAGCAGGGTCCCAGAAGCGGTTGAATGATGCATGTTGAAGCGCAAGCTTGGCCACCGGAACAGAACTTATTGAGGAGCGACATGCTGTGGGTCGGCATCGTCCTGGCCGTTCAGGGAATCGGATCATTCCTGACTGAGCGGATCTGGGACACAAAATTCGGTGTCACGGCATTGCTGGGTGACGACGCCCCCTCGTGGGTGAGCCTGGCGATCGGCGTGGTGGGCCTGATCATCCTCGCATTCAGCGTGAGTTCACGCTCGCGCAAATCGGTGCACAGCTAACGTTGCCCACAATTTCCCGGTGGCCGATTTCCCCCGTAATCGGCCACCGGGTTCATTCTTCTCGAGGCAGCGGGAAAAACGGTCGAGGCAGCGGGAAGGCAACAGGACAGCGGGAGAAACAACAGTGGGGGGGGGGGGGGGGGAAGAGAGAACGCACCCCCATCTGCTGGTGTTTTTCAGGCGGAGGGGCGCTTTT
>NZ_JBVIHP010000059.1:1122-15649 GCF_055570235.1 Streptomyces sp. NPDC031274
AAAAAAAAAGAAAGAGAAAAAAAAAAAAAAAAAAAAAAACAACAACCCCCCCCCCCCCCCCCCCCCCCCCCCCCCCCCCCCCCCCCCCCACTTGTCGTGCTGTCTACGCGGCGAGGTGCGCCTTGAGAAGCTGGATGACGGCCGGGGCCTGGTCGGTCAGGTAGAAGTGGCCGCCCGGGAACACCTTCAGGTCGAAGGCGCCCGTGGTGTGCCGCTCCCACGCCCGTGCCTCGTCGAGGCTGGTGCGCGGGTCGTCGTCGCCCACCAGGACGGTGACGGGGGCTCCGATGCGGGTCTCGGGCTCGGCGCGGTACGTCTCGATGGCGGTGTAGTCGCTGCGGATGGCGGGCAGCACCATGCGCAGCAGCTCCTCGTCGCCCAGGACCCTGGGGTCGGTGCCGCTCAGCTTGCGCATCTCGGCGATGACGCCGTCGTCGTCGCGCTGGTGGACGTTCTCCGGGCGATGGGTGGAGGGGGCACGGCGGCCGGAGGCGAAGACGTGCACGGGGCCGCGCCCGTCCTGTTCGAAGCGGCGGGCCACCTCGAAGGCGAGGACGGCTCCCATGCTGTGGCCGAAGAACGTCAGCGGGCGTTCGTCGTCGAGGGCGCGCAGGGCCTCGGCGGCCCGGTCCGCGAGCTCGGCGATGGTGTCGATGCCCTTCTCCGTGTGCCGGTCCTGGCGGCCCGGGTACTGCAGTGCGCTGACGTCCGCCACCTGGCTCAGCGCCTGGGAGACGGGGAAGTAGAAACTGGCCGAGCCGCCCGCGTGCGGGAAGCACACCAGGCGGCGCTCGGCGTCCGGAGCCGGGTGGTAGCCGCGGACCCAGAGGCCGGCGGAGGCAACTGTCGTCATGAGGGTGTTCCATCCATGGTCATCAGGGGCCGTACGCCCGGCTAGCCGAGCGGGAAGCGGACTTCACCGGCGACGATCGGGTTCGCGTAGTTCTTGCTGGAGATCTTGATCCGGTTCAGGGCGAGCCCGGTGAGCGCCTCGAAGACGGCGCGACGCGCGTTCATGGCCGTCGAGTAGCCCGCGTCCAGGTGCGGGGCGACCTCGACGACGTCCATGCCGACCAGGTTCGTCTCGTGCGCGATGCGGCGCAGCGCGGTGAAGAGTTCGCGGGTGGTGAGACCCGCGGGTTCCGGGGTTCCGGTGCCGGGCGCGAAGGCCGGGTCGAGGACGTCGATGTCCAGGGAGAGGTAGACGTGGTCGGCGACGGCACGGGCCTCCTCGATGACCTTGTCGATCACGGCGGGGAAGCCGATGCGTTCGATCTCGGCCATGAAGTGGGAGCGCATCCCGGCCCGCCGCATCCAGTTGAAGAGCTGGTCGTCGGGGCCGGAAATGGTGCGGATGCCGACCTGGATGATGTTGGGGCCCGGCACCATCTCCTCGTCGATCAGTCTGCGGATCGGCGTGGTGTGAGTGGCACGGTGTCCGAACAGCTCCTCGTGGCAGTCCGGGTGGGCGTCGAAGTGGATGACGGCGATCGAGCCGCGGCCGTGCACCTCCGTGAGGGCGCCCACGCTGGGCCAGAGCAGCGAGTGGTCGCCGCCGAGCACGACGGGCTTCGCGCCCACTTCGGCGATCTCCCGGACCAGCCCGCGGATGGGCTCCATGGACCGGGTGATGTCGAAGGGGTCGACGGCCGCGTCCCCGTAGTCGACGACCTTGAGGACGTTGAACGGATTGACGCGGGTCGCGGAGTGCACGAACCCCTCGGGGGTGCTGTACAGGTACCGCTCGTCGGCACGGATGGCGCGCGGCCCGTACGCGGCGCCGCGGTGCCCGCTGGAGACGTCGACCGGGCAGCCCACCACGGCGACGTCGACGCCGCCGGCCCGCAGGTCCTCCTGGGTCAGGGCCAGGGGCACGCCCATGAAGGTGGGCACGCCCGAGTAGGACGGCTGCACGTAGTAGCGGCGCAGGTCGATCGGGCCGGGTTCGCGCCGGGGGAAGGTGGAGCGATCGACCTCCCGCCGCCAGGCCTCGGACTCGGGTGTCTCGCTCATCTCTCTCCTCGGATACGGGGTTTCATACGCGGTCGTACGGGAAGGTCAGCGGGGCTTCGCGGCGACCGGCAGACGGACACAGCCGCTGATGACGGGCGAGCTGCGGCGCGCCACCGGGCCCGTCACGTGCAGGTCGGGCAGCCGGTCCACCAGGACGCGGAGCGCCGTCTCGCCCTCCATGCGCGCCAGCGGGGCGCCGATGCAGTAGTGCATGCCACCGGAGAACGACAGGTGTTCGGCGGGGTTCTCACGGGTCAGGTCGAAGCGGTCCGGCTCGGTGTACACCTCGGGGTCGCGGTTGGCGGAGCCGATGAGGACGACCACAGAGCTGTCGGCCCTGATGTGGTGGCCGTGCAGGGCGATGTCCTCGTGCGGGACACGCTGTGCCTGCAGGGCGGGCGAGTCGTAGCGGAGGGTCTCCTCGACCGCGCGTGGCGCGAGGTCCGGGTCGTCGCGCAGGAGATTCCACTGGGCGCGGTCCCCGGTCATGGCGAGGACGGCGTTGCCGATGAGATTGGTGGTGGTCTCGAAGCCGGTGACGGCCAGCACGGTACAGAAGGCGAGGAGTTCCTCCGTGGTGAGCTTGCCTTCGCCCTTGGCCGCGGTGAGCCGGCTGATGAGGTCGTCGCCGGGCTCTTGGGCGCGCAGCGCGATCAGCTCGGTGAAGACCTGGTCGAGGTCGTCGACGGCGGCCCTGAACTCCCGTGCCATCTTGAGGGACTTGACGCCGTCGATGACGGGGCCGACCTTCCGGCCGGCGTGGATGAACCGGTCGTGGTACTCCTCCGGAACGCCGAGCAGCTCGCCGATGACGAGGAGCGGCAGCGGACCGGCGAAGTCCTCGATGAGGTCGAAGCTGTCGGAGGCGGCAGCCTTGTCGAGCAGGCTGTGGCAGAGCTTCTCCACCGAGATCCGGTACTTGCTGATCATCTTCGGCCCGAAGGCGGGCTGCGCGAGACGGCGAAGGCGGGTGTGGTCGGGTGGATCGAGGCCGAGGATGGAGCTGTCCCAGGGGATTTCGTCCATCAGCTCGTGGCCGGGCACACCGCCCTGTTGGCGATTGAGGAACAGCGAGCGGTCCCGCAGGATGCGACTGCCCAGCTCGTGGCTGCCGGTGACCCAGGTGCCGAGGTGGCTGCGGTGCAGTGGGCCCCTCTTCCGTACCGCCGCATACAGCGGATACGGGTCCTGCTGCCCCTGCAGAAGCCGCGTGAACGGGTCACCGAAGAGACCGAAGGCGCGCAAAAACGCGCGGGTCGCGCCGAGTTTGGCGCTGAACTTCAGGCCGGCCGTCCTGCTGTCCATCAGCGTGGCCATCACTGCTCCTTGCGAGAGGCGGTCCTGGCGGGCCTGAGCGCCTGCTGCGGCCCGAGCGCCACGACCTCGAAGCTGCGGGTGGTCGAGTCCAGTCGGTGGATGAGCCGGTCGGGTCCGGTGACATGGACGGTGCCCACCCCCCGCGCCCGCAGCGTCTCGACGACGGGGGGCCAGCGGACGGGGTGGTCGAAGGTGGTGAGGAGCATGGTGCGCAGCTGTTCGGCGGTGGTCACCAGGGAGCCGTCGTGGTCGGCGACGACCGGCAGTTCGGGGGCGCCGATCTCGAACCCGGCGAGCACCTTCTCCTCGGCCCGCGCGCGCAGGTCGGTCAGGACGCGGCAGTGCGCGGGCGGCTTCATCGAGTAGAGCGAGTAGCCGCCGATGGCACTGATGCGCCGCTGGAAGGACTCGAGCACCGGCTCCCGGAGCGTGATCATCCACATGCCCTCGTCGAGGTAGCCGGAGATCTCGTGGAACTCACCGCGCTCGGTGAGCTCCCCGAGGACCTCGCTGAGTTCCTCTTCGGGTACGCGGGTGATGGTGAGCGTCACCAGCTCCTGATGCTGCTCCTCGAAGAACTCCCTCTCACAGCTGGCGAGTTCAGCGGTGAGACGGACGGCTTCGGCGAACGGCAGGGCGCCGCTGAAGGCCGCGGCGGCCTTCTGTCCGAAACTGAAGCCGACGCAGTAGTCCGGGTCGAGGCCCTGGGTCTCGCGGGCCCGGTCGGCCAGCGAGAGGGAGTTGACGAAGAACGCGATCTGCGCGAACACACCGAAGTCGTCGCCCTCGGCACGGAATCCGTCGAGGACTGAGCGGCCGAGCGCCTCGTCGGCCTCGACAAGGCGCTTACGGACGAAGGGGTCGATCATCATGAACTTGCCCACGTCGGTGAAGCGCGCGGGCCCCATGCCCGGAAACACCACGGCACTGCGGGGCGGCTCGTTCTGCTCGGTCGGCTCGGTCGTCATCGGGGGGTCCTCACGGGTACCTGCGTGCTGGGTCGAAGCTGGTTGGGGCTGGAGTGCACTGTCACGCGGACGCGGCGAGTTCAGGCTCGCTGCGCTCCGCCGCGCGCTGTTCGAGGGCTCGCCGGTCCGGCTTGCCGTTGCGGTTGAGAGGGAAGCTGTCGATGACGACGATCCGGTTGGGGTGCTCGTACGCGGGCAGGGCGTCCTTGATGAGGGCGCGCCAGTGTGCGGTGGGCCGGTCGGCGGGGTCCTCGACGAAGAAGACCAGCTCGGCGCCGCGCGCCTCGTCGGGCAGCGCGATCACCTTGGTGGCGCAGCCCGCGGCGGCGACCTTACGCTCGATGATCTCCGGGTAGAGGGTGTAACCCATGCGGTGCACGGCGAGCTTGCGGCCCGCGACGAAGAGGTTGCCGTCCGCGTCGAGGTGACCGAGGTCCCCGGTGCGGTACCAGCCCTGCTCGACGGGGGCGAGGGTGCCGTCCTCGGCGAGGTAACCGGCCATCATGTCAGGGGTGTTGACGAGTATCTCGCCCAGCTCCCCGGCCGGGAGCCGGTTGCCATCGTCGTCGCAGACGAGCAGCTGGAGGCCGTCCATGACACGGCCGCACGCGACCGGGTCGTCGATGGTGGCGAAGGCGATGTTGCCGAGCTCCGTGCTGCCGTAGCTGTCGAGCAGCGGGTGGCCGAAGAAGTCGCCGTACTGGTCGGACAGGGCCGGGTCGAGGGGCGCGGCGCCGCTGCAGAACATGCGGACACCACCGAGAGCGGCCGCCACCTCGGCCTTGCGGCGGGCGAGGTTGAGGATGCTGCGGTAGGTGGCGGGCGTCGCGTCGATGACGGTCACGCCGCACTGGCCGCCCATGAGGACGGCGCGGTCGAGCCGCCGGTAGGGCGCCACGATGAGGGAGCACTTGGCGAGCCAGGCGATCAGGACCATCGACAGGCCGTACTGGTGCGCGAAGGGCAGCAGCGGCAGGAGCACGTCGTCGGGGCCGTGGCCCATGTGTGTGGCGTTGCGGCGCAGGTTCTCCAGGAAGCGGCCGCCGTTCTTGACCACTCCCTTGGGAGTGCCGGTCGAACCGGAGGACCACATGATCAGTCCGTCCGGGAGTGCGCACCACGCGGTGAAGTCGAGGGCTGTCTCGGTGGGGACGAGGCCCGCGGCCTCGACGAGCAGCTTGTACAGGTAGACGGCCTCGTCCTGATCGGCGGGCACGGGCGCGTCGTCGTCGTACAGACAGAGGCGCGCGCGGGTGCGCCCGACGATGCGGGCCGTCTCCTTGGCGTGCTCCTGCTGGTCGACGAGGACGATCGAGGCGCCGACATGCATCAGTGCGAAGAACGCGTTGAGCCACGCCGCCGAATTGCCGGCCTTGAGAAGTACCCGGTCTCCCGGGCGGATACCTTCAGCCCGCAGAACCATCGCGACCCGCAATGTGTCCTGTTCGAATTCAGCGAAGGTCCGCGCCGAATCCCCCGTGAAGATGCTCGGTGTCATCGGAGCCGCCCCCTTTCCCGGTTCTGAGAATCAGCAGGCACGAAAATGTCGAGCACGGCAAAGCTATTCGCCCATAGCTTCGAACAGAACCCCTATCTATCCCCTAGCGCCCCTGAGCTGCCCACTT
Organism: Streptomyces sp. NPDC031274; assembly: GCF_055570235.1. Taxonomy (NCBI): domain Bacteria; kingdom Bacillati; phylum Actinomycetota; class Actinomycetes; order Kitasatosporales; family Streptomycetaceae; genus Streptomyces; species Streptomyces sp. NPDC031274. The sequence continues at coordinate 7,046 of NZ_JBVIHP010000059.1, forward strand.
ACCGCCCTGCCGCATGGACTTGACCCCCACCCCAGGCACTACCTTCGAGCCTGTACCGGTCTACATAACCGCGGAGGTTCTGGTGAATTCCACACACCGGCAGGCCCGCCGCCTTTCCCCCGCAGGGCGGCGGATATGACGGCGCATACAGAAATAGACGAAGTGCAGGGCGCGGCGCAATCCACGGCGCGCACCGAAGAATCCACGTCGGCCGCCCCGGAGCAGCACTCCACCGGTCTGCCGCCGTTCGCCGGACGCTGGGCCGGCGCGGTCGCGGGCGCGTCCGGCCTCGCGCTGCTGCTGGTCAGCACGCGGTACGGATTCCAGGGCGACGAACTCTACTTCCTGGGCGCGGGGCAGCACTTGAGCTGGGGGTACGCCGACCAGCCGGTGCTCCTGCCGCTGCTCGCCCGCACCATCGACGCGATCTCCGGCGGCTCGCTGTTCGCGCTGCGGCTGCTGCCCGCGCTGCTCACCGTGGCGGGTGTCCTCGTCGCGGCCCTCACCGCCCGAGAGTTCGGCGGCCGGCGTCGCGCACAGCTCCTGACGGCCGCCGCCTACGGCTTCGCCCCGGCCGTTCTGATCAGCGGGCACGCGCTGTCCACGATGGCCGTCGACCTGTTCCTCTGGACGGTGGTGAACTGGCTGCTCGTCCGCTGGGTGCGGGCCCGCGACGACCGGCTGCTGCTGTGGGCGGGCCTGGTCACGGCCGTCGCGCTGCAGGGCAAGTACCTCATCGTCGGGTTCTGGATCGTGCTCGCCGTGAGCCTGTTCGCCGCAGGACCGCGCGAGTTGCTGCGGCGCAGGGCGCTGTGGATCGGCGCGGCCGTCGCCGTCGTCACCTCGGTGCCGGGCCTCGTCTGGCAGGCCCGGAACGGCTGGCCACAGCTGGAGATGCGCTCGGTACTCGACGCCGAGGGAATCCTCGGCGGCCGTGCGGGCTTCCTGCCCTATCTGATCGTGCTGTCCGGCGGCGTCTTCACCGTCGTCCTCGTCTACGGCCTGATCCGCCTCCTGCGCTCCCCCGACCTCGCGCCCTATCGCTTCCTCGCGTGGACGTTCCTCGGTCTGACCGCGCTGTTCCTCGTCACCGGGGGCCGACCCGCCTACGTGGTGGGCGTGTTCGCACCCCTGTGGGCGGCGGGCGCGGTGGCCCTCGAGAGCGGGGGCGGCAAGCGCTGGTGGCGGTGGCTCGCCTCCTGGCCGGCGTTCGGCGTGACCGCCCTGGTGACGCTCGCCCTTTCGCTGCCCGTCTATCCCGTCTCACAGGTGACGAAGACCGAGCAGCCCGAGAACAACCCGATGTCCGCCGAGACGCTGCGCTGGCCGCACCTGATCGACGCCGTCGCGAAGGCCCACGACGGCCTGCCCGCCGACGAGCGGAAGCGGGCCGTCGTCGTCACGCAGTACTACGAGGAGGCGGGCGCCGTCGACTACTTCGGCGCCGATCGCGGCCTGCCGTCCGCGTACAGCGGACACCGCGGCTACTGGTACCTCGGGTCGCCGCCGGACTCCTCGGGCCCCGTCCTGTATGTGGGCACGGACGTGGCGAAGCTCAAGCCGTACTTCTCGCAGATCCGCAAGGCCGCGACCGTCGCGGGTGGCGAGGGCGAGAGCTACGTCGACGGCGTGCCGGTGTGGGTCCTGGACGGACAGCGCAAGCCGTGGTCGAAGATCTGGCCCGGGTACGGGCACCTTTCCTGACCTTTTCCGGCCTCGATGACGAAGGCCCCGCCCCCCACAAGGGGGCGGGGCCTTCGTCATGTGCAGGCCGTCACGAGCAGCCGGTCAGAGCCGGTCCAGCCACTCCTCCACGGCCCGCGCGGTGCTCCGCGAGTGCTCCTCCATGACCGTGAAGTGGTTGCCGGGCACGTCGACCGCGGTGTGCTCCAGCTTCCAGGCGGGCCGCCAGTCGTACTCCTGCGTCCACTCCATGATCGGCTCACCGGCCCGCACCAGGAGCGTCGGTGCCTTCAGGGGCTCCGGCAGCAGACCGAGGAACATGTAGCGGGCCATGGCGGTGACCCAGGCGTCGCCCCAGTCGTTGTCCGCCGCGCCCGGCACGCTGTCGTAGCGGTCGCTCAGCTGCCGGCCCATCGCGGCGGCCATGTCACCGAGGGCCGCCTCGTCCACGTACGTGTCGACGAGGACCACACCGGCCGGTCCCGCGCCCCGGCTCTCCAGCTCCCGCGCCACGGCGTGCGCGACGAGCCCGCCCGACGAGTGCCCTGCGAGCACATACGGCTTGCCGCCCGCGTCGCGCTCCACCGTGTCCGCGTGCAGCCGCACAAGGGCGTCCTTGTCCGCGGGCAGCAACTCCCCCTCCAGGAAGCCCGGGTGGGTGATGACGCTGACGTCCCTCCGGTCCCGGAAGTACGTCCCGAAGCGGGCGTAGTCGTACGCGCTGGAGCGGCCGATGTACGAGGTGAACAGGACCACTCCGACCGGCTCGGGGCCCCTGGACAGCGGGAACGAGGCCCGGGGCTCGGCGAGTTCGGACTCGTCGGTGAACGAGGCCCGGAACCGCTCCATCGTCCGAAGGACCGGGATCAGGTCGTCGGCGCGGCCCTGCCGGGCCGCCTCGTCGTACAGCTCGGCGAGGCCGGTGGCGGGACGGGGGGCGGTAGGAGCGGCGGGGGCCTGGTGGCGAGCGGGGGCCTTCTCCTGCTGCCCGGTCCACTGCCCCTGCTGTACGTCGCCTGGGGACTCGTCCCCTACGGGCACCGCCTCCACCGGCTGCTCCCCCAGCTGCTCCGCGAGCCGCTCGGCGAGGGCCCGCGGGGTGCGGTTCTGGAAGACCAGGGTCGCGGGCAGGCGCAGGCCCGTGGCGGCCATGAGGCGGTTGCGCAGCTCGACGCCGGTGAGGGAGTCGAAGCCGATCTCCAGGAAGCCGCGCTCGTCCTCGACGTGCTCCGCCGGTTCGAGGCCGAGGACCGCCGCCGCCTCCTCCCGCACCAACGCGGCCAGGACGCGGGGCCGTTCGGTCGCGTCCGTCGCGGCAAGGCGGCGGCGTAGGGCCTGAGCCCCCGCGACGGCGGGCGCCGCGCCCACAGCGGTGCGCCGGCCCGTGACCCGCACCAGACGCCGCAGCAACGGCGGCACCCCCGACCGCGCACCCGCCCGGAGCGCCGCCAGGTCCATGCGTACGGGGAGGACTTGCGCGAGACCGGACGTACGTCCCGCATCGAAGAGCGCGAGGCCTTCCGCCGAGGTCAGCGGCAGGACTCCGCCGCGTGATATCCGGCCGCGCTGCGTCGCGTCCAGGTGCCCGGTCATCTCGCTGCTCTCGGCCCACAGACCCCAGGCGAGCGCGGTGGCCGGGACTCCCCTGGCGCGCAGGCGGTGCGCGAACGCGTCGAGGAAGGCGTTGGCCGCCGCGTAGTTGCCCTGCCCCGGGCCGCCGAAGGTGGCGGCCGCCGAGGAGAACAGCACGAAGTCCGCGAGGTTCTCTCCCTCGGTCAGCTCGGCGAGGTTGAGGGCCGCGTCCAGCTTGGGGCGCAGTACCCCGTCGATGCGCTCCGGCGTAAGGGAGCCGACCATCCCGTCGTCGAGGACCCCAGCCGTGTGCACGACCGCGGTGAGCGGATGCGCGTCCGGGACCGTGCCGAGGGTGGCGGCGAGCGCGTCGCGGTCCGCCGCGTCGCAGGCCGCCAGCCGCACGTCGGCGCCCAGGGATTCGAGCGCGGTGACGAGCTGCGCGGCACCGGGTGCGTCCGGGCCGCGCCTGCTGGTGAGCAACAGGTGCCGGACACCGCGCTCGGCCACCAGGTGCCGGGCGACAAGGGCGCCGAGGGTGCCGGTCGCGCCGGTGATCAGGACGGTGCCTTCGGGGTCGAGGAGCGGGGCGGCCACCTCATCCGGGGCAGCCGTCGCGTTCGGAGCGGGCGCCGAGACCAGGCGGGGTGCGTACAGTTCGCCGCCCCGTACCGCCAACTGTGTCTCGTCCAGGGCAAGTCCGGTGGACAGGACCCTGCCTGCGGCCTCCGGGTCTGTGCTGGAGCAGTCATCGAGGTCGACGAGGACGAATCCGGGGCCGCCGGGGTTCTCCGACTGCGCCGAGCGCGTCAGGCCCCACAGCGCGGAGTGCGCGAGGTCCTGCACGTCGCCGCCGTCGACGGACACCGCGCCCCGGGTCACCAGGACGAGGCGGGACTCGGCGAGGCGTTCGTCGTCGAGCCACGCCTGGATCAGATCGAGAGCGCGGTGCAGCCCTGCCCGTGCCGTGTCCGCGACGTCCGCGTCTGAGCCAGGGGCGAACGAGACGAGGACCGTCCCGGGCACGGGCGCACCCGCGTCGAGCGCCGCACGCAGCGCCGCCGGGTCCGCGTAACTGTCCACGGCCGCACCCGCGTCGGACGCGGCAAGGCCCGCGGCCACCCGCAGCTCGTCGGGGCCGATCGCCGCCCACGAGAGCTCGGTCGGCGCGGCCGGGGCCCGGAGGGCTGTCCACTCGACGCGGAACAGCGCGTCGTGGTGGCCCGCTCCGGACGCCGCGCGCAGCTGCCCGGCGTCGACCGGGCGCAGTTCGAGGGAGTCCGCACGGGCCACGGGGGCGCCGGTGTCGTCGGCGAGCAGCAGCGCCACACCGTCGCCGGTCGCGGAGCGCGTGACGCGGACCCGCAGGGTCGTGGCGCCTTCCGCGTGCAGTGAGACGCCGCTCCAGGCAAACGGCAGGCGCACGCCGTCGGCGTCCTCGAAGGGCGCGAGGGCCACGGCGTGCAGGGCCGCGTCGAGGAGCGCGGGGTGCAGGCCGTACGCCTGGGCGTCACGGTGCTCGGTCTCAGGGAGGTGGATCTCGGCGTAGACGGTGGAATCCGCCGCGTCCCCGCTGCCCGTGTCGTCCATGCCGTCCGTACCGCCCCGCCAGGCGGCGCGCAGCCCCTGGAAGGCGGGGCCGTAGCCGAGCCCGGTCTCCGCGAGGCGGTCGTAGAACCCTTCGACGTCCAGAGCTTCGGCCCCTGCCGGCGGCCAGACGGTCAGGTCGTCGTGAGCACCGAACACGTCGGACGCCCCGAGGGTGCCGCTCGCGTGCCGGGTCCAGACGCCTCCTGCGGCGCCCGCCGCGCGCGAGGACACCGTCACCGCGCGCCGCCCGGAGTCGTCCGGGGCGCCGAGCCAGACCTGCAGGGTCACGGCCGCATCGCCTGCCACGACCAGCGGCGCCTCCAGGGTGAGTTCCTCGACGAAGCCGCAGCCGACCTCGTCCCCGGCCCGCAGCGCGATCTCCAGGAACGCGGTTCCGGGCAGCAGCACCGTGTCGGCCACCGCGTGGTCGGCCAGCCACGGGTGCGTACGGAGGGAGAGTCGCCCGGTGAGGACGTGCTCGTCCGAGTCGGCAAGCTCCACGGACGCGCCGAGCAGCGGGTGTCCCGCCGCCTCGATCCCGGCCGAAGTGACGTCCCCGGCACCGGGGGCGGCCGCTTGTGGCCAGTAGCGCTGGCGCTGGAAGGCGTAGGTGGGCAGGTCGACGGTGCGGTCGCGGGCCGCGGGGTAGAGGCTCGTCCAGTTCAGCTCGGCGCCGTTGACGTGCGCCTCGGCGATCGACTGGGTGAGACGGCGGGCTCCGCCTTCGTCCCGGCGCAGGGAGCCGAGGGTGGCGGCGGTGGACTGGTCGGTGTCGTCGATGGTGGCCTGGACCGGGACGGTCAGGACGGGGTGCGGGCTCATCTCCAGGAACAGGTTGTGGCCCTCGGCGAGGAGGCCTCGGGTGGCCTGCTCGAACAGCACCGTACGGCGGAGGTTGCGGTACCAGTAGCCCCCGTCCATCGGGGTGTCGGCGTGCTCCAGCCAGTCACCGGTCAGGGTCGAGAAGACCGGGATCTGCGGCGCCTGGGGTGTCACCGGGGCGAGCACCTTCGCCAGATGGCTCTCGATCGCCTCGACGTACGCGGAGTGTGAGGCGTAGTCCACCGGGATCGTACGAGCACGAATGTCCCGCTGCTCGCAGTGCGCGACCAGCTCGCGCAGGGCCTCGGGCTCGCCCGAGACCACCACCTGGGAGGGCCCGTTGGCGGCGGCGACGGAGATACGGTCGCCCCATTCCGCCAGGAGCTCCCTCGTCTCGTCCTCGGGCAGCACGAGGGAGACCATGCCGCCCTTGCCCGAGAGTTCGAGGATCGCCTGACTGCGCAGGGCGACCACGCGGGCGGCGTCCTCGAGGGAGAGCGCACCCGCCACGCAGGCGGCGGCGATCTCACCCTGGCTGTGACCCACGACAGCGGCAGGCTCGACACCCGCCGCACGCCACACGGCGGCCAGCGACACCATCACGGCGAAGAGAACCGGCTGGACGACGTCGACACGGTCGAAGTGGTCGCCGTTCAGTTCCTCGAACAGGTCCCAGTCGACGAACGCCGACAGCGCGTCCGCGCACTCCTCCATCCGCGCGGCGAACACCGGACTGGACTCCAGGAGTTCCACGGCCATACCGGCCCACTGCGACCCCTGCCCCGGGAACACGAACACGGGCCGGGTCACGCCTGCTCCCGCGCGGCCCTCGATCGCGCCGGGGGCGTTCGTGTCGCCCTGCGCGAGCCGGTCGAGTGCGGCGAGCAGCTCCTCGCGGTCCGCGCCGAGAGCGACGCCCCGGTGCTCGAAACGGGACCGGGTCACGGCGAGGGACCGGGCCACGGCGGTGAGGTCCGCCTCCTCACGTTCGAGAAGGTGTGCCCGTAGCAGGGCGGCCTGGCCTCGTACGGCGTCCGGGGTACGCCCGGACAGTACGAGCGGCACCGCCCCCGCCACCACCTGTGGCCCGGCGGGCTGAGCAGACTGGGCGGGCTCGGCATCCGGCCCTTGCCCATCCGGGATCTGCCCCTCCGGGGCCTGCTCCACGATCACGTGTGCGTTCGTGCCACTGATACCGAAGGAGGAGACCGCCGCGCGGCGCGGAGCTCCCTCGCGTTCGGGCCAGGCGCGGTTGCCGGTGAGGAGTTCGACGCCACCGGCCGACCAGTCGACCTCGGGTGTCGGCGCATCCACGTTGAGGGTTTGCGGCAGTACGCCGTGCCGCATCGCCATCACCATTTTGATGACGCCGGCGACACCGGCGGCGGCCTGCGTGTGGGAGATGTTGGACTTCAACGAGCCCAGCCACAAAGGCTGTTCGGCCGGGCGGTCCTTGCCGTACGTCGCGATGAGGGCCTGCGCCTCGATCGGGTCGCCCAGCATGGTGCCGGTGCCGTGCGCCTCCACCGCATCGACGTCCCGCGTCGCCAGCTGCGCGTCGGCGAGGGCGGCCTGGATGACGCGCTGCTGGGAGGGGCCGTTGGGGGCGGTGAGGCCGTTGCTCGCACCGTCCTGGTTGACGGCCGAACCGCGTACCACCGCGAGGACCTGGTGCCCGTTGCGGCGTGCGTCGGAGAGGCGCTCCAGGACGAGCATGCCGACGCCTTCTCCCCATCCGGTGCCGTCGGCGCCGGCAGCGAACGACTTGCAGCGGCCGTCGGGGGCGAGGCCGCGCTGGCGACTGAACTCCGCGAAGGAGGTGGGCGTCGGCATGACGGCCGCTCCGCCCGCGAGGGCCATCGTGCACTCACCCTGACGCAGCGCCCGTACCGCCAGATGCAGCGCGACGAGGGAGGACGAGCAGGCCGTGTCGACGGTGACGGCCGGGCCCTCGAGGCCGAAGGAGTACGAGAGGCGGCCCGAGGCGACGCTGGCCGCGTCCCCGGTCATGACGTAGCCCTCGACGCCCTCGGCGCCGTTCAGGGTCGCCGAGTAGCCCTGCGACGACATGCCCACGAACACTCCGGTCGCACTGCCACGCACCGTCGCCGGAACGATCCCGGCGCGCTCGAAGGCCTCCCAGGATGTCTCGAGGAGGAGCCGCTGCTGGGGGTCCATGGCGAGGGCTTCGCGCGGGTTGATGCCGAAGAACGCCGGATCGAACTGATCGGCGTCGTGCAGGAAGGCGCCGGTCGTGATGTACGCGGGTCCCTCATCACCCTGGAGGTCGGCGGGGGCGTCGATGTCCCAGTTCCGGTTGGTGGGGAAGCCGGAGAGGCCGTCCTCACCGAACGAGACCATGTGCCACAGGTCCTCGGGGGTCCGCACGCCACCGGGGTAGCGGCAGCTCATCGCGACGATGGCGATCGGCTCGTCGTCGGTCTGCGTGCCGGTGCGCAAGGCGGCCGGAGCGGCGCTCGACGAGGCGCTCTCGGGGAGCGTCCCGATGAGCTCGGTCTCCAAGTGCCGGGCGAGAGCTGCGGGGGTCGGATAGTCGAAGATGAGGCTTGCGGGCAGGCGGAGTCCGGTGCCCGCGTTGAGGCGGTTGCGCAGTTCGACGGCGGTGAGCGAGTCGAAGCCCAGCTCCTTGAACGCCTTGGTGGCGTCGACCGAGTCGGGCGAGGGATAGCCGAGCACGGCGGCGATGTCGGCGCGCACGAGGTCGACCAGCGTCTGCCCCCGCTCATCGGCATCGAGAGCGGCGAGGCGCTCCGCGAGGGTCTGCTCCCCCCGGCCGCCGGAGGGCGCCGCGATCGCCGTGCTCGCCGCCTTGCGTACGGTGCCTCGGACGAGGGTGCGGAAGAGGTGGGGAACCTCACCGCCCGCGAACTGGACCCGCAACGCCTCGGGATCCAGCTTCATCGGCACCAACGCACC
>NZ_JBVIHP010000060.1:0-12788 GCF_055570235.1 Streptomyces sp. NPDC031274
CGGGTGCTCTGGGCGGGCTCGGGCGGATCGTGAGTCGGCATCTGGCCGAGCGTCATGGTGTGCGGGATTTGTTGCTCGTGTCGCGGCGTGGTGAGCGGTCGCCTGGTGCGGATGAGCTCCGTGCGGAACTGGTCGAGGCCGGTGCCCGGGTGCGTATCGCGGCGTGTGATGCCGCCGACCGTGACGCGTTGGCTGCTCTCCTTGCGGAGGTGGGCAGTGATCTTTCGGCGGTGGTGCATGTTGCGGGTGTTCTGGATGATGGTGTGGTCACTTCGTTGACTCCGGAGCGGTTCGACACGGTTCTGCGTCCGAAGGTTGATGCGGCGCTCAACCTCCACGAGTTGACGTCCGGACTCGACCTCTCCGCCTTCGTTCTCTTCTCCTCCGCGGCGGGCGTCCTCGGCAGTGCGGGGCAGGCCAACTACGCGGCGGCCAACGTCTTCCTGGATGCCCTGGCGCAGCACCGTCGGGCGCAGGGCCTTCCCGCGACCTCGCTCGCCTGGGGCCTGTGGGCACAGGAAAGCGACATGACCGGGAAACTGGACACGGGGGATCTGGGCCGGATGGCAAGGGGTGGGGTGGCGCCACTGTCGTCGGAGGAGGGGTTGGCCCTCCTCGACACCGCGGTTGGCGCCGCCAAGGAGTTGCCCGCCGTCCTCGTGCCGCTGCGTCTGGACGCCGCGTCGCTGCGTGCGAGCGCCGGTGCGGACGGGGTGCAACCCGTGTTCTCGAAGCTGGTCCGCACGCCGGTACGCCGGGCCGGACAGGCTCTCGGGCAGGCGGGAAACGGGGACGCGACGAGTGACGGGCCCACCCTTGCCCAGCGCCTCGCCGACCTCACGGACGAGGAGCGGAATCGCACCCTTCTCGAATTGGTCCGCGGAAATGTAGCCATGGTGCTCGGGCATTCCGGAGCCGATGCGGTCGGCGCCACTCGTGGATTCCTGGAATTGGGCGTCGACTCGCTAACGGCCGTGGAACTCCGGAATCGGCTGAACTCCCTTTCAGGGCTGCGACTTCCGGCTACCCTCATCTTCGACTACCCCTCGCCGGCTGCGCTCGCCGCGCATCTGGACGAGAGTCTGCCGAGGGAGGACGCCGGGGGCGCCGGTGGTGCTGTGGGGCTGCGCACCGGTGGTGTCGCCGCCGAGCTCGACGGGCTGGAAGCAGCCCTGTTCGCAGGCCCGTTGGGTGGCGAGGATCGGGTGTCCGTACGGAGCAGACTGCGCACGCTGCTCGGCAAGCTGGAGGTCGAGGAGCAGGGTTCCGGGGCCACGGTCTCCATCGTGGAACAGCTCGAAGAAGCCGATGACGACGACATGTTCGACTTCATCGACAATGAACTCGGCCTTTCCTGAAGCACAATTTCTGAGGGGCTCCATAGGGGGAGGGTAGGGGTTGTTGGTCCTACCCTCCCTATCTACAGTGATCCCTGGATATCGTGCAGAAACGAAAATGGGCGCGATTGGGTTCTGCTCATTTGAAGGAGTCGCACCGAATGGCGAACGAGCAGAAGCTCCGTGACTACCTCAAGCGAGTTACCGCGGACCTCCACCAGACGCGGCAGCGGCTGCAGGAGGCCGAGTCGGCGGACCAGGAGCCGATCGCCGTCGTCGCGATGAGCTGCCGCTACCCCGGTGGGGTCGGCAGTCCGGAGGATCTGTGGAAGCTCGTCGCCGAGGGCGGCGACGCCATCTCCCCCTTCCCGGACGACCGCGGCTGGGACGAAGACCTCCACGACTCCGACCCGGACCGCCCCGGCAAGAGCTACGCGCGCGAGGGTGGATTCCTGCACGACGCCGCGGAGTTCGACCCCGCGTTCTTCGGCATCAGCCCCCGTGAAGCCCTCGCCATCGACCCGCAGCAGCGGCTGCTCCTGGAGACCACCTGGGAGGCGTTCGAGCGGGCGGGCATCGACCCGCTGTCGGCACGCGGCACCCGCACGGGTGTCTTCGTCGGCGTCATGTACGGCGACTACGGCAACCGCATCCTCAGTAACCCGGCGGGCCTTGAGGAGTTCGAGGGCTATCTCGGCAACGGCAGCGCGGGCAGCATCGCGTCCGGCCGGGTGTCCTACACCTTCGGCCTCGAAGGCCCCGCCGTCACCATCGACACGGCGTGCTCCTCCTCCCTTGTCGCCCTACACCTCGCCGCGCAGGCGCTGCGGCAGGACGAGTGCACGATGGCCCTCGCCGGCGGCGTGACGGTGATGTCGACGCCGGACACTTTCGTGGAGTTCAGCCGCCAGCGTGGCCTGGCGGCGGACGGCCGCTGCAAGGCTTTCGCGGAGGCGGCGGACGGCACCGGCTGGGGTGAGGGTGCCGGACTGCTGCTCCTGGAGCGACTGTCGGACGCGCGCCGGAACGGGCACGAGGTGCTTGCGGTCCTACGGGGTTCCGCCGTGAATCAGGATGGGGCGAGCAGCGGGCTGACGGCGCCGAACGGTCCTTCGCAGCAGCGGGTGATTCGGGCTGCGTTGGCGAGTGCGGGGTTGACCGCCGGTGATGTGGATGCGGTGGAGGCGCACGGTACGGGGACGACGTTGGGTGACCCGATCGAGGCGCAGGCGCTGCTTGCGACCTACGGGCGGGAGCGGGGCGAGGGGCGGGAGCCGTTGTGGCTGGGCTCGGTGAAGTCGAATCTCGGTCATACGCAGGCCGCGGCGGGTGTTGCCGGTGTGATCAAGATGGTCATGGCGATGCGGGCGGGTGTGCTGCCGCCGACCCTGCACGTGGATGAGCCGAACTCTCATGTGGACTGGTCGGCAGGGGCTGTTGAGCTGTTGACGGAGACACGTGCCTGGCCTGAGCGCGGTGATTCCCCGCGTCGGGCTGGTGTGTCGTCGTTCGGCGTGAGCGGCACCAACGCGCACGTGATCGTCGAGCAGGTGTCGGAGTCCCCGCAGGACGCGGAGACGGCACCGGTCGAGACGGGGTCGTCGCCTGCGGCACTGGTGCCGTGGGTGGTGTCGGCGCAGAGGCCGGAAGCGCTTTGGGAGCAGGTGGAGCGGCTGCGCGGATTCGTGGTCGAAGAGGGCGAGTTGGACCCGGCGGACGTGGGCTGGTCGCTGCTCTCCGGTCGGGCGAAGCTTGAACATCGGGCTGTGCTTCTGGGGCGGCATGAGGTCTCGGGGACCGTCGTGGAGGGGCGCTTGGGCGTCGTGTTCACGGGTCAGGGCAGTCAGCGGGTCGGGATGGGGTGTGAGTTGTATGACGCCTTCCCGGTGTTCGCGGACGCGTTGGACGAGGTGTGCGCGCATCTGGACGCGGTCCTTGATCGGCCGCTGAAGGATGTGATGTTCGGCAACGATGCGGAGCTGCTTGGGCAGACGGGTTATGCGCAGCCTGCGTTGTTCGCGGTGGAGGTGGCTCTTTATCGGTTGGCTGAGTCGTTCGGGGTGCGGGCGGAGGTTGTTGGCGGTCATTCGGTGGGTGAGTTGGCTGCGGCGTACGTGGCTGGGCTCTGGTCCCTGGAAGACGCGGCCCGGTTGGTGGCTGCCCGGGGCAGGTTGATGCAGGCGCTGCCTGAGGGTGGGGCGATGCTCGCGGTGCAGGCGGCGGAGGCGGATGTACTGCCGTTGCTTGAGGGGCTTGCGGACCGTGTGGGTGTCGCGGCGGTGAACGGTCCTTCGCAGGTGGTGCTCTCCGGTGACCGTGCCGTCCTGGAGGGTGTGGCCGGGTCGCTGAAGAGCCAGGAGCGGAAGGTGCGGTGGCTGAAGGTCTCGCACGCCTTCCACTCTCCGCTGATGGATCCGGTGCTGGAGGACTTCCGTAAGGTCGCGCAGAGCCTGGCGTATGAGACCCCGGCCCTGCCGGTCGTCTCCAACGTGACGGGTGAGCTCGCCTCCGCCGCACAGCTGCGGGACCCGGAGTACTGGGTGCGCCATGTCCGCGATGCGGTCCGCTTCCACGACGGCCTGAACTCCCTCACGTCGTTCGGGGTGTCGACGCTGCTCGAACTGGGTCCGGACTCCGTCCTGACTGCGATGGCGCACGACACCCTCACCGAGCCCGAGGCCCAGGCGGGTCTGATTGCGGCCCTGCGCAAGGACCGCCCCGAGCCCGACACCTTCCTGACCGCCCTCGCCCAGGCGTACGTACGAGGCGTCGACGTCGACTGGACGCCCCTCTACGCTCCGGTCGAGAACCGCCGCCGCGTCGACCTGCCGACGTACGCCTTCCAGCGCCAGAGCTACTGGCTCAACCCTCAGCAGCAGACGGCGGCATACGGCGCGTCCGGTAGTGGTGACCCGGTCGACGAGAGCTTCTGGAACGCCGTCGAGACCGAGGACCTCGGTGCGCTGACGACTGCCCTGGCCGTCGACGAGGAGGCGCCGCTTCGGTCGGTGTTGCCTGCTCTGACGGCGTGGCGGCGGCAGCGGCACGAGCAGTCCGCGCTCGACGGATGGCGCTACCGCGTGGCGTGGAAGCCCCTGAGCAGGGTGGCCCCCGCCAAGCCGACGGGCACCTGGCTCGTTGTAGTCCCCGCCGGTGGTACGGACGACCCGTGGCGGGCCGGGCTCGCCGAGCAGGGCGTGCGGCTTGTGGCCGTCGAGGTGGACGGGGCGGACGTCGGCCGGAATGCGCTCGCCGCTCAACTGCGGGCTGCATCCGATGGAATCACCGTTGAAGGTGTACTGGCGCTGGGCCTGGGCGGCGAGCTCAAGGCCACGCTGACCGTCATTCAGTCGTTGGGTGATGCCGGTGTATCGGCGCCGTTGTGGTGTGCCACGCGGGGGGCGGTGTCGGTCGGGCAGTCCGACGGGGCGCCTGATCCGGGGCAGGCGGCTGTGTGGGGTCTTGGCCGGGTGGCGGCGTTGGAGTATCCGGAGCGTTGGGGTGGCCTCATCGATCTGCCGGTGAACGTCGATAGGCGGGCGCTGTCGCGGTTTGCCGGGGTGCTTGCGGGTGTTGGTGGTGAGGATCAGTTGGCGGTGCGTGGGTCGGGTGTTTTTGTTCGTCGTTTGGTGCGGGTTGAGTCGGAGTCGGTTGTTCCGGCTGTTCCGGTTGGTTCGGCTGGTTCGGTCGGTTTGGGTGGGTTTGTTGGTGGGTGGTCGGCTGGGGGGACTGTGCTGGTCACTGGTGGTACGGGTGCGGTTGGTTCGCATGTGGCGCGGTGGTTGGCGCGTGAGGGGGTGGAGCGTCTTGTGTTGACGAGTCGGCGTGGGCTGTCGGCGCCGGGTGCGGGTGAGTTGGTTGGGGAGTTGGAGGGGTTGGGGGCTCGGGTTTCGGTGGTGGCTTGTGATGTGGGTGATCGGGGGGCTCTTGCGGGGGTGTTGGAGGGGATTTCGGAGGATGTGCCGTTGAGGGGGGTGTTTCATACGGCGGGTGTGTTGGATGACGGTGTTTTGGATGCGATGTCGGGTGAGCGTTTGGCGACTGTGTTGCGGCCCAAGGCTGAAGCGGCTTTGCATTTGCACGAGTTGACCCGGGACAGCGAGCACCTGACGGCATTCGTGCTCTTCTCGTCCCTGACCGGTACGGTCGGCGCGCCCGGGCAGGGCAACTACGCTGCCGCCAACGCGTACCTCGACGCACTCGCCGAGCACCGCACAGCAGCGGGTCTGCCGGCTGTGTCGCTGGCCTGGGGGCCGTGGGGTGGTACCGGGATGGCGGCCGACGACGACGGGGCCGAGGCGCGCATGCGCCGGGCGGGTCTTCCCGTCATGGACGTCGGGCGGGCGACGGAGGTGCTGCGTCAGTCGGTTCGGACCGGCCACTCCGGTCAGTCGGCCGTCGCCCAGGCCGGACGCTCCGCGACGGTCGTGGCCGACGTCCTCTGGGAACGCTTTGCGGACGGCTTCACCGCAGCCCGGCCGAGCACACTCTTCGACGACATCCCGGAGATCGCAGCCGCTCGTGCGACCCGCGCCGCCTCCGGTGCGGACGAGCCCGAGGGACCGGCGCTCAAGCAGCGGCTCGGGGCCCTGTCGCGCGCCGACGCCGAACGGGCCCTGCGCGATCTCGTTCGGGCCCAGGCCGCCACGGTGCTCGGCCACGGCGGGCCCGAGGCGGTGGAGGCAGACAGGGCGTTCAAGGAACTCGGCTTCGACTCACTCACCTCCGTGGAGTTCCGCAACCGTCTCGCCGCCACGACCGGCCTGACCCTCCCCGCGACGCTGGTCTTCGACCACCCATCGCCCCAGGCGATCGCCGACTACCTGCACGCCGAACTTCTCGGCTCGGCGGCGGCTCTGGGCGGTTCGGCCACGGTCACCGACGTCGAAGCGGGGCGGCTTGCACAGGTGCGCGAGGCTGACGACGAGCCTCTCGCGATTGTGTCGATGAGCTGCCGTTTCCCGGGCGGAGTCCGGTCACCGGAAGACCTGTGGCGCCTCGTTGCCGACGGCGTCGATGCCTTGGGGGAGTTTCCCGCCGACCGTGGTTGGGACACCGAGTCGCTGTACGACCCCGACCCGGACAGCTCCGGCACGACGTACGCGAAGCAGGGCGGCTTCCTTGACGGTGCCGACCGCTTCGACGCTGATTTCTTCGGGATCTCGCCGCGTGAGGCTCTCGCGATGGACCCGCAGCAGCGGCTGCTCCTGGAGACGGCGTGGGAGGCGTTCGAGCGGGCGGGCATCGACCCGACGGCGCTGCGCGGCAGCCGTACCGGCGTCTTCGCCGGCACCAACGGCCAAGACTACCTGGACCTCCTGAAGGACGCACCCGCGGTGGCCGAGGGCTACATCGGTACCGGCAACGCCGCGAGCGTCGTCTCCGGCCGCCTGTCGTACGCGTTCGGCCTCGAGGGCCCCGCAATGACCGTCGACACGGCCTGCTCGTCGGCCCTGGTCGCCTTGCATCTGGCGGCGCAGGCGCTGCGCCGGGGTGAGTGCGATCTGGCGCTCGCGGGCGGTGTGACGGTGATGTCGACACCAAGCGCCTTCCTGGAGTTCAGTCGTCAGCGTGGGCTCGCGGTGGATGGTCGTTGCAAGGCGTTCGCGGAGGCTGCGGATGGTACGGGGTGGGGTGAGGGTGTCGGGCTGCTGCTCCTTGAGCGGTTGTCGGATGCGCGCCGGAATGGCCACGAGGTGTTGGCGGTGGTGAGCGGTTCTGCCGTGAACCAGGATGGTGCGAGTAATGGGTTGACGGCGCCGAACGGCCCTTCGCAGCAGCGGGTGATCCGGGCTGCGTTGGCGAGTGCGGGGCTTGCGGCGGGTGATGTGGACGCGGTGGAGGCGCACGGTACGGGTACCACTCTGGGCGACCCCATCGAGGCGCAGGCGCTGCTTGCGACCTACGGGCGGGAGCGGGGCGAGGGGCGGGAGCCGTTGTGGCTGGGCTCGGTGAAGTCCAACATCGGCCACACGCAGGCCGCGGCGGGCGTCGCCGGTGTGATCAAGATGGTCATGGCGATGCGAATGGGAGTGCTGCCGCAGACGCTGCATGTCGATCGGCCGAGCAGCCATGTGGACTGGTCGGCGGGGGCTGTTGAGCTGTTGACGGAGGCGCGGGAGTGGCCTGAGCGCGGTGATTCCCCGCGTCGGGCTGGTGTGTCGTCGTTCGGTGTGAGCGGAACCAACGCGCATGTGATCGTGCAGCAGGCGCCGGAGGCCGTTGAGGAAGTCGAGGTGGCCACGGACGTCGAGACTCCTTCGACGGTCGTTCCATGGGTGGTGTCGGCGAAGAGCGCTGCTGCCCTGCGGGTGCAAGTGGAACGGCTGCGAGAAGTCGCGCCGGTTGATGGCAAGTTGAGTCCTGTGGATGTGGGCTGGTCGCTGGTGTCGGGGCGGGCGGAGCTTGAGCATCGGGCTGTGCTTCTGGGGGAGCGTGAGGTTTCCGGGGCTGTGGTGGAGGGGCGCCTGGGTGTTGTCTTCACCGGTCAGGGCAGTCAGCGGATCGGTATGGGCCGGGGGCTTTACGAGGCCTTCCCGGTGTTCGCGGACGCGTTGGATGAGGTGTGCGCGTATCTGGATGCGGTCCTTGATCGGCCGTTGAAGGATGTGATGTTCGGTGATGATGCGGAGCTGCTTGGGCAGACGGGTTATGCGCAGCCTGCGTTGTTCGCGGTGGAGGTGGCCCTGTTCCGCCTGGCTGAGTCGTTCGGGGTGCGGCCGGAGATACTCGGTGGGCATTCGGTGGGTGAGCTTGTTGCGGCGTATGTGGCTGGGCTCTGGTCCCTGGAAGACGCGGCCCGGCTGGTCGCTGCCCGGGGCAGGTTGATGCAGGCGTTGCCTGAGGGCGGGGCGATGCTCGCGGTGCAGGCGGCGGAGGTGGATGTACTGCCGCTGCTTGAGGGGCTTGCGGACCGTGTGGGTGTCGCGGCGGTGAACGGTCCGTCGCAGGTGGTGCTCTCCGGTGACCGTGCCGTCCTGGAAGGTGTGGCCGAGACGCTGAAGAGCCAGGAGCGGAAGGTGCGGTGGCTGAAGGTCTCACACGCCTTCCACTCCCCGCTGATGGATCCGGTGCTGGAGGACTTCCGCAAGGTCGCGCAGAGCCTGGCGTACAACGCTCCGAAGCTCCCGGTCGTCTCGAATCTGACGGGCGAGCTGGCCGAGGCGGCTGAGCTCCAGGACCCGGAGTACTGGGTCCGCCACGTGCGTGATGCGGTCCGCTTCCATGACGGCCTCAACTCCCTTACTGCATACGGGGTGTCGACACTTCTTGAACTCGGCCCGGACGCGGTCCTGACCGCGATGGCGCACGACACCCTCACCGAGCCCGAGGCCCAGTCGGGCCTGATCGCGTCCCTGCGCCGCGACCGCCCCGAGCCCGACACCTTCCTGACCGCCCTCGCCCAGGCATACGTACGAGGCATCGACGTCGACTGGACCCCTCTCTACGAGCCCATCGCCACCCGCCGCCGCGTCGACCTCCCCACCTACCCCTTCCAGTCGCAGCGCCACTGGCCCGAGCTGAGGAATGCGAACCGTGCCCTTCCGGTCGACGATGAGGCCGCCCGCGTCGATGGTGTGTTCTGGGACGTGGTCGAGCGCGAGGACCTGGAGGCGCTGACCGGGGTCTTGGAGGTCGACGAGGATGCTCCGCTGCGGTCGCTGCTGCCCGCGCTCGCGTCGTGGCGACGGAAGCGGCGTGAGCAGTCCGCGCTGGATGCCCTGCGCTACCAGGTCTCGTGGAAGCCGCTGACCGGCCTGCCGGACGGGACCGCCCCGGCGGGCACCTGGGCCCTCGTGGTACCCGCGGCGCAGATCGAGCACCCGTGGTGTGCGGCTGCCGAGCAGGCATTGGCGGCCCGAGGTGTGAACGTCGAGCGGATCGTGGTCGGAGGGAACGAGGACGACGACACGGTGGTCGCTGACCGCGCGGAGATGGCGCAGCTCCTTGATGGGGTCGGCGAGCGGGCATCCGGTGTGTTGTCGCTCCTGATGCTCGACGAACGGTCGTATGACGGCAGCACCGGCGGCGTCGGCAGCACCGGGGGTGATGGTGGTACGGGCAGTACCCATTCCGGCGCTCTCGCCTGGGGTGTCGCCGCGACGCTCACCCTCACTCAGGCCCTCGTTGACACGGCGGCGTCCGCACAGCTGTGGATCGCGACGTCAGGCGCCGTCTCAGTCGGCGCGAACGACCCGCTGCGCAGCGTCAGACAGTCTCAGGGTTGGGGCTTCGGCCGGGTCGTGGGTCTTGAACACCCCCAGCTGTGGGGTGGGTTGATCGATCTTCCCGAGGCCCGGGAGGCGGGCGTGGAGGCGCGTCTCGTGGACGTGCTCGCGGGGAACGGAGTTGAGGATCAGCTCGCGATCCGCGGTTCCGGTGTGTTCGCTCGCCGCCTGGTGCGCGCGGACATCACGGCTCCGGCGGACCTGCCGGATGCGACCCCGGCGGACAACCCGGAGACCGCGGAGGTTCCGCGGACCTCGGCGACCCCGGCAGAGCCCTGGCGTCCGCACGGCACCGTGCTCGTCACGGGTGGCACCGGTGCGCTCGGCGCGCACGTGGCGCGCTGGCTTGCGGGCAACGGCGCCGAACACCTCGTCCTGACAAGCCGCCGGGGTTCGGACGCACCCGGCACCCTCGACCTGGAGTCGGAACTCACCACCCTGGGTGCGAAGGTGACCGTCACGGCCTGTGACATCGCGGACCGTGCGGCCGTCGCGCGCCTCCTCGGCGACGTGCCCGCCGAACACCCGCTGACCGCCGTGGTGCACGCGGCCGGCGTCGGCCAGGACCAGCTGATCGACGCGACGAGCCCGGCCGACTTCGCCGCCGTGGTGGCGGCGAAGACCGCTGGTGCCACGCACCTGGACGAGCTCCTCGGTGACGAGCCGCTGGACGCGTTCGTGCTGTTCTCGTCGATCGCCGGAGTGTGGGGCAGTGGTGCCCAGGCCGCGTACGCCGCCGCCAATGCCCATCTCGACGCGCTCGCCGAGAGCCGCAGGGCCCGTGGGCTCGCGGTGTCGTCGGTGGCCTGGGGCCCCTGGGCGGGTTCGGGTATGGCGGGCGACGACGAGGCCGCCAGGCACCTGCGCAAGCGCGGCCTGCCAGTGATGCGCCCAGAACGGGCTCTCGCCGCCCTGCAGTCGACACTCGACCGGCGGGACGCCCTGGTAACGGTGGCCGACGTCGACTGGCAGCGCTTCGCACCCGCCTTCACCGTCCAGCGGCCGAGTCCTCTCCTGGACGCACTGCCCGAGGCCCGCGCGGCCCTCGACGCGGCGGCGGGTGGCGGACCGCACGCCGTTGGCACGCCAGGTGCCCCAGGGCCGGACGAAGTCGCTGCCGCCCTACGCGAGCGGCTTGCCAAGGCCGGGCCCGCCGAGCGTGTGCGCACTGTCCTGAAGCTGGTGCGCACGGAGGTGGCCGCCGCGCTCGGGCACACGAAACCGGAGGCGGTACAGGCCGACCGCGCGTTCAAGGAGTACGGATTCGACTCGCTGACGGCGGTCGAACTGCGTACCCGACTGAGCGCGGCGACCGGTCTCGGCCTGCCCAGCACCCTGGTCTTCGATCACCCGACCGCCAATGAGCTCGCCCGCCACCTGCTGGCCGAGCTCCTGCCCGGAGGAGACGGCGCGGAAGGTGGCGTGGACCGTGGTGCGGCGGGCGGTACGCCCGACACCTCCGCGGACGCCGAAGTCCGCAGGGTCCTGGCGGCCGTCCCGATCGCCCGTATCCGCGCGGCCGGACTGATGGACGCCCTACTGCGGCTCGCCGCACCCGACGAGAACTCGGCGGTCGCCACAGTGACCCCGGCCGATGACGACGACGCGGCCGCCTCGATCGACGCCCTGGACGTGGAAACCCTGGTCCAGATGGCCTTGGACAACAGTGACTCCTGACGAAGCACATACAGCACATGCAGCACATGCAGCACGCGCAGCAGAGGCAGCACTCGCAGCACGCAATGTGGAACGGAATGTGGAGCCGGACATGACGAGGCCCTCGGACACGGTCGTTGAAGCGCTGCGCGCGTCTCTGAAGGAGACCGAGCGGCTGCGGCGGCAGAACCAGCAGCTCGCGGCGGCTTCGAAGGAGCCGATCGCGATCGTGGGCATGAGCTGCCGCTACCCCGGAGGCGTGAGCAGCCCCGAGGACCTGTGGCGCATCGTCGCCGACGGAACCGACGCGATCGGCGAACTGCCCGACGGCCCTGAGGGCCGCGGCTGGGACATCGACGGTCTCTACGACCCCGACCCGGAGCGGCAGGGCACCTTCTACACCCGCAAGGGCGGCTTCCTCGACGCGGCCGGAGAGTTCGACGCCGCGTTCTTCGGGATCTCGCCGCGTGAGGCGCTCGCCATGGACCCGCAGCAGCGGCTCCTCCTGGAAACCGCGTGGGAGGCCTTCGAACGCGCGGGCATCGACGTGACGACGCTGCGCGGCACCCGCGCAGGAGTGTTCGTCGGTTCCGGCTACCAGGGCTACGGGGAAGGGATCCGCCAGGCGCCGGAAGGCGTCGAGGGGCACCTGCTCACCGGCAACACCACCAGCGTCATGTCAGGTCGCCTCTCCTATGTCCTCGGCCTGCAGGGCCCGGCGGTGACGGTGGACACGGCCTGTTCGTCATCCCTCGTCGCGCTGCACCTCGCCGCACAGGCACTGCGCCAGGGTGAGTGCACGATGGCCCTCGCCGGGGGCGTCACCGTGATGTCGTCACCCGACACCTTCGTGGAGTTCAGCCGCCAGCGCGGCCTCGCTGCGGACGGCCGCTGCAAGGCCTTCGCTGCGGGCGCGGACGGCACCGGCTGGGGCGAGGGGGTCGGGCTTCTGCTCCTTGAGCGGCTGTCGGACGCGCGCCGCAACGGCCACCAGGTCCTCGCGGTCGTACGGGGTTCCGCGGTGAACCAGGACGGTGCGAGCAACGGCCTCACGGCGCCGAACGGTCCCTCGCAGCGGCGCGTGATCCGCGCCGCCCTTGACAGCGCGGGGCTTGCGACTAGCGATGTGGACGCGGTGGAGGCCCACGGTACGGGCACCACGCTCGGCGATCCGATCGAGGCGCAGGCGCTGCTCGCCACCTACGGCAAGGACCGCCCGGAGGGCCAGGACCCGCTGTGGCTCGGGTCGCTGAAGTCGAACATCGGCCACACTCAGGCCGCCGCCGGTGTGGCCGGTGTGATCAAGATGGTCATGGCGATGCGGGCCGGTGTGCTGCCGCGCACCCTCCACGTGGACGCCCCAACGGGTGAAGTGGACTGGGCAAGCGGGGCTGTTGAACTGCTGGTCCAGGCGAGGGCCTGGCCTGAGCGCGGTGATTCCCCGCGTCGGGCTGGTGTGTCGTCCTTCGGGATGAGTGGCACCAATGCGCATGTGATCGTGGAGCAGGCTTCGGAGGTGGAGCAGGCTGAGGGGGCTGGTGAGTCTGCTTCGGTGGTTCCTGGTGTG
>NZ_JBVIHP010000061.1:0-8588 GCF_055570235.1 Streptomyces sp. NPDC031274
ACCGACCGCGCTGGCTGCCGGGACCAACCCGGCGGGTGCGGGGAGCACACAGTGACGTTCGTGCCGTCCTTCGCCTGAACGGGATCATCCCCGCACGCGCGGGGAGCAGGCTCGTCCACCAGGCATTCTGCCGTCACCAACCCGCAGATCTGAACACTTTCACTGAGTTCGGCAAACCCGAACGCCCTCCAGGTTCCTGCCCGCGCTGGATACGCCTGGTTCGAGGTGTGGTTGCAGCCGCCCGCGGAGTGATGCACGATCTGTTTTCCCGCTTTCGCGGGGGTGGCTCTGTAGACGAGAGCACTACCAACTCGGCCCTGCCCGCGCGGGGATGCTCGTCTGCGTTGTCAGTGCTCGCCCCTATCGTCTCCTCTCATGCCGATCACGGATATCTGTAGGGCCCTCGGCCTGACCCGACAGGAAGTACGGCGCCTGGGCACTGTCTGGGGAAAGTCCCGGGCGAAGGCCGGTGGTACAACGAACTTGCTGGTCTCTCACATGCTCGATACGGCGGCCGTCGCCGAGCGTATCTGGGATGGCTACCTCGCTCCCCGTACCCGTCGCCAGATCAACGCCATCGCCCCTGACGGTAATGGTCGGCGCTTCTTCGCCTGGATCTGCGGCATCCACGACTGCGGCAAGGCGACTCCGAGCTTTCAGCGATTAGACGCCGCCGAAGCCGCCCCCGTCAGCGCTGCCGGCCTCACCTGGGACCCGGGCCTGGTCACCCGTGACACCTCCCGCATATGGCGGCACGACAGGGCCGGCGGCGCCATGATCCGCAGCATCCTCAAGACCGCGGGGTGGAGCCGGCATCAGGTCGCATGGGTGTGGCCCCTGATCGCCGGACACCATGGCTCCATCGCTGCTCAGCAGCCGTCGGACCGCACCTACGCTCACGGTCACGCCCAAGGCAAGAGCTCCGAGTGGAAAGCAGTCCAGGACCAGCTGGTTGAAGTGTTCACCCGTGCTCTGGGCTATGACACGGTTCTTGCCGTGCAGCCCGCCGCCGCGCCGAGCAGGGCCCTGCAGCTGGGCATCCTTGGGTATGTCGTCATGGCCGACTGGATTGCCTCCAACGAGACGCACTTCGCGGGACTCGACCGCCTCGACGCTATCTCTCTCACCAACGCTCGTGATCGCGCCCGCATCGGCTGGGCGGAGCTACGCCTGGAAGGAGGCTTGCGCGGCCTTGAGGAGCTCGGGGAGAGGGGCGACGTGTTCACCTCGCGCTTTGGCCATGGCCCGCGCGCCTCTCAGAGCCTTGTCGTCGACGCGGTGCGCCGGATGGGTGCGCCCGGGCTGACCATCGTCGAGGCACCGATGGGGGAGGGGAAGACCAAGGCGTTCCTGGCCGCCACGGAGGTGATCGCCGAACGTTTCGGCTTCACGGGGATGTTCCTGGGGATGCCGACCCAGGCCACTGCGGATCCCATGCTGACCAGCGTCAGCGGCTGGGCCGACGCCGTCACCCCGGGGGCCGGTGCCGACACGGTCCTGCTGCACGGAAAGCGTGCCTTCAATCCCGTGTGGAAGGCGATGCTGGAGAAGGAGCTGCATGCTTCCTACCTGAGCGTGCAGGAGGACGCCGATCCGGTCTGCGGCGAAGGCACGCATCATGCGCCAGCGGCATGGTTCTTAGGCGCCAAGCGAGGCCTGCTCGGGCATCTCGTCGTCGGCACGATCGACCAGCTTCTGCACGCCGCCACCCGTACCCGTCACGTCATGCTCCGCCATGCCGGACTGGCAGGGAAGGTCGTCGGCCTCGACGAAGTGCACGCCGCAGACGTCTACATGAGCCAGTTCCTCAAGGAAGCCCTTCGCTGGCTGGGGCAAGCCCAGATCCCCGTCATCCTCTTGTCCGCGACTCTCCCGCCGGCGCAGCGCCAGGCCCTCACCGACGCCTACCTCTCGGGCGCCCGCAGCGACCCGAGCTTCACAAGTCAGCTCCCTGCCGCTGACGGCTACCCCGCTGTCACCTGCGCGTGGCAGGACCCTGGCGCTGACACACCGACCATCACGGTCGAGGCGTGTGCGCCCTGGCGCCGGGACGTGGCGGTCCGGGTCCGGGCCCTTCCCGATGTGGCCGACCCTGACCAGCCGGTCATCGACACGCTGCGCGCCCAACTGGCCGCAGGCGGCTGCGCCCTTGTCATCCGCAATACCGTCAAGCGGGCCCAGACCACTTACCAGCGGTTGAAGGACGAGCTGGGCGGACACACCCTGATCCTCCACGGCCAGCTCACCGTCAAAGAACGCGCCGAGCGGACCGAGGACATCATTGCCAAACTCGGCCCCGGTGACGAGCAGCCCCGCCCCGACCGGCTCGTCGTCGTTGCCACCCAGGTCGCTGAGCAGAGCTTCGACGTCGATGCAGACCTTCTCATCACCGACCTGGCCCCCATCGACCTTCTCCTGCAGCGCGTTGGCCGCATGTGGCGCCACGAAGGAACCCGTCGCCCCGCCACGGTCACCGAACCGACTGTCTACATCACCGCCTGGCAGCCCCAGCCCGACAACGGCGCGCCGCGCTTCGAGCGCGGTGCCGAATATATTTACGGCACTTGGCTCCTGCTGCGTACGGCTGCCCTCATCACCCAGGCGCTCGAGGAGGGCTGGAATCTCCCCGGCGACGTACCCCGGCTGGTCGACGCCGTCTATAGCGGCCGCCCCTTGGTGCCTGCCGCGTGGGAGGCCGCCGAGCAGCAGGCAGCCGATGACCGGCATCGCGACCAGGAGCAGCGCGCTTTGAATGCGCAGCGCTTCCTTCTGGCCCGTCCTGGCGAGCGCGACGCACCCACTCTGGCGGGCCTGCATTACGCGGGAAGCGATGCGCAGGATGAGGAGCGCCTTCGCGCCGTTGTTCGCGATGGGGAGGACTCCGTCGAGGCAGTCCTGCTGATCCGCGACGGGGAAGAGTACCGGACGCTGGACGGCACGCCTCTGGGGGCGGCGGGGGCGCGGTCGGCCGGGCATGTCGAGGAGCTCGCTGGGGATCTGCTGCGTCTTCCCGTGGCGATGACGAGGGACTGCACGCCGGAGGCTTTGGGACTTGTTGCGTTGCCTGCGTGGTCGGGGCATCCGTGGCTGGGCCAAACGCGGGCGCTGATCCTCGATGCTGCGCTGTCCGGGCGGGCCGGCCCGTACCGGGTCATCTACGACCGTGAGGTCGGACTTTTGTACGAGCGGTAGGTCGGGTCCGGTGCGTGGGAGCCGCCGATGCTGGCCTTGGCCCGCCCGGCCGGGCGGCGGATGCCCTGTCCCGGCGGGGTGGTCTCGCGGTGGGCGAGGCCCAAGTCAGGCCGTTTCGAGGGGCGTTGTCAGTGCCTGCCGCCATGATGCGTCAAAGAGCGTTTCCTGCCCCTGCCTTGCACGCAGGGTCATCTCTCCTCTACATTCCGTCGCGTAGTCGCATTATCGGATTACGCCTCAACTTCCTTACAGAAAGGGGGAGTTGTGCTGAAGTCCTGCCTCGTCGACCATCTCGGATGGATCCCGGCAGCCGCCAACGGCAACAGCAGGGGCCTGCCGCTGCGCGAGTACCTGCACCACTGCCATGAACTCGACGAGCTCACCTGCGACTTGCCGACCATGGCCCCCGCCATCCGCTCCCAGGTCATCCTGCCCGTCGTGCGGCACGCCCTGGCCGACACCTTCACCTACGACACCTGGACCGACACGCTCAACGCAGGGCGTTTCACCAGTGCACAGCTCCAGGCGATCGACGAATACCTTGATGCGCGCCTGGACCGGTTCCGGCTGTTCGACGCCACGCATCCCTTCGGCCAGGCCCCGGGCCTGGCCCACGGCAAGGGCGAACTGAAGCCGTCGTCTTTGCTGGTCCCGGTCATCGACACCGGTAACAATGCGCCCCTGTGGGGGCCACGGACCGACAACGACCCGATCGCCCTCACGCCGGCCGAGGCGGTGCGATGGATGCTGCACACCCAGTGCTGGGACACCGCCGGATTCAAGGCTGCCGCGGTCGGCGACCCGCAGGTCAAGGCCGGGAAGACAGCCGGCAATCCCACCGGACCCCTGGGCGCTCTGGGCGTGGTCGAGGTGAGGGGCCGCACCGAGTTGGAGACTCTCCTGCTCAACCTCCCCACCACCTCGCTCGCTACCGGGGACAGGCCGCAGTGGGATCGCGAGCCACAGAACGCGACCTGGTCGACGCGTCCCTGCACAGGGATCCTGGATCGCTGGACATGGGCTTCTCGCCGCATCCGCCTCATTCCCGAGGAGACAAAATCGGGCGACACCGTCGTGCGCCGAATCATCCTCGCCGCCGGGGACCGCACCGCCACCGCGCCCACTCCCGACAGTGAACCGCGGACCTGCTGGGGCAAGAAGACCGAGAAGAAGAAGGAGATCATCTACCCGCGACGGCACCGGCCCGCGGTCGCCGCATGGCGCGGACTCCAAGCACTCGTCACCTTGCACCATGACGGCAACAAGCACTTCGAGACGTCGCAGCTTCTGACACAGGTCGCCCGCGCCCTCGCGGATGAGGACCTTCCCGACGACTACCCCCTGCGGGCAGCGCTCTGCGGAATCGAGTACGGCACCCAGAACTCCATCGTCAAAGACATCCTCGGCGACAGCATCCCGCTGCCTGTCGCGGCGCTGGCAGCCGACAGCGACATTCGGGAGCACGTCCTCAAGGCCGTCGCGCAGAGCGAGACGATCGCCCGATCCGTCACCAGCCTGCATCACCACCTGCTCCAAGCCGTCGGCGGCGAGACGCCTCCCACCGGCAAGGGCGCACGGGCAGGCGACCGTGTCCTGCACACCATCGACCCCTACATGCGCCGCTTTTTGACCGGATGCCAAAAGACCCCGGACAGCGAGCTGCTCACCCGAGCCCACCTCGCCTACGAGACGGTCCTTGACCGCATCGCCCGCGACGAAGCAAGCGCCATCCTGCGTGCCCTGCCAGGCAAGGCATTCACCGGACGGACCCGCGAGACCGCTGCCGGAAAGACCACCGTCTTCCGGCAGGCCGAAGCAGAGCGGTTCTTCCACGCCGACCTGCGAAGGACTCTCACCTACCTCTACCCCGACACCCCCAGCCCGAAGGCGGAGAGCGCCGCGTGACCGACACCACCGCTGGCCCGCACAGCAATCGAGACAGCCAGGGCCGCCGGCCCTGGTACTGGGAGGACTACACCCCCCAAGGCCGCAAGGCCGGACAACTCCCTGCGGGCGGAGACCTCGCAGCCCTTCGCCTGGGCCTCACCCTGGCCGCCGGGACCGCACCCCAGATGTGGCGCTTCTACCGCACCCCCGTCGATGACCAGTACGCAGGCCGCGGCGAGGCAACCGACGAACAGACGGCCGAGCACATGGCCCTCGCCCTGTTCGCCATGCACCAGCAGTCCAAGAACACGCTCATGCATCACAGCGGTCTCTCCTTCGGAACCGCTGTCCGCGCCCTTCACGAGCGATACAGCACCGAGGCCGTCGCCAGCCGTATGTCCGCCGCCGCGCAAGTCCGCAGCCAAAACGCGCTCTTCTTCCACCTTCGCGGACTGCTCGGGCAACTCTCGGTGATCTCCCAGCCGATCGACTACACCCGCCTCCTGAACGACCTCAAGGCGTGGCCGTGGCCCGATGGCCGATCCCGCGTCATCCGCTCCTGGGGCAGCACCTACAACGCCTACATCCGCGACGAGCCCGACGGGACGTAACCGGCCCCGACTCCGCCCATCTGCAACACCCCATCGCGTCCACACACTTCACAAAGGACCGTGCATGCCCACTACGCTGACCCGCCGCGCCTACATCGACGTCCACATCCTGCAGACGACACCCCCCGCAAATCTCAACCGGGACGACGCCGGAAGCCCCAAGGAAGCCATCTACGGAGGCGTCCGCCGCCCTCGCGCATCCTCCCAGGCATGGAAGCGCGCCACCCGCATGGCCTTCGTCACGCTCGGCATCGATCCGGGCGACCTCGGCACCCGCACCAAACGCATCGCCGCCGACCTCGCCGAGCGGCTGGCCAAGCGCACCGGCCTGGACGAAGAGGCAGCCGCCCGCGTCGCCGCCGCCATGCTCCTGCCGCTCGGTGTCACCGCCTCGTCCAAGAAGGCCGCCGAGACCGCCTATCTGCTCTTCTACGGGCACCGACAGCTCGACCAGCTCCTCGACCTCGTCGCCGACCGGGCACCCACCCTGGCCGCACTGGACGAGAAACGGCTCAAGGACGAGCTGAAAGACCTCGATGTCCACAAGGCCATCACCACCGGCCACCCCATCGACGTCGCCCTGTTCGGCCGCATGGTCGCCGACGTCCCCGGCATCAACGTCGACGCAGCATGCCAAGTCGCCCACGCCCTGGCCACACACGCCGCCGAGCTGGAATTCGACTGGTACACCGCCGTCGACGACCGCAACGAAAAGTCGGAAACAGGCGCCGGAATGATGGGCCGCATCGGCTTCAACTCCGCCACCTTCTACCGCTACGCCACCGTCGGCCTCCACCAGCTCGACGCCAACCTCACCGACCCAGACAAGGCCATCGAAACCGCCGCCGCCTTCGTCCAGGCATTCACCCGCTCCATGCCCACCGGATACGGCAACTCCTTCGGACACCGCACCATGCCCCAACTCGTCGCGCTCAACCTGCGCACCGACCAGCCCGTCAACCTGGTCACCGCCTTCGAAAAGCCCATCACCACCCGCACCGGCGGCTACGCAGCCCCCTCCGCACGCGCCCTCGCCCACGAGTACCAGACCATCGCCACCCAATGGGGCGCCCCCGCCCTATGGAGCGGCGTCACCCACAACTTCGCCAACGACCGCGACACCACCGACGCCCTCACCGCCGCCTTCGGCGACCAAAAAGACTTTCCCACCCTTCTCAACCAGCTCACCGACCGCCTGCGCACCCTCGGCCAGGACCAGAAGGCGGCCACGTGACCACCCGCACCCTCCTCCTGCGCCTGGCCGCACCCCTGCAAGCGTGGGGCAATCACCGGGGCCAAGTCGAACGCCGCCACACCCACCCAACCCCTACCAAATCCGCCGTGATCGGCCTGCTGGCCGCCGCGCTCGGCCGCGACCGCGAAACCCCTCCCGGGGACCTCGCCCATCTCCAGATGGGTGTCCGCGTCGACCTTCCCGGCACACTCCTGCGGGACTTCCACATCGCATCCGACTACCGCGGCAAGCCCCTCCCCTCCGCGAAGGTCAACACCAAGGGCATCCAGACCCCCACCTCACCGCCCAAACACACGCTCACCTCCGAGCGCTACTACCTCCAGGACGCCGCATTCCTCATCGCCCTCGAGGGCCCCACCCCGCTGATCGAAGAGGCTGCCGCGGCCGTCGCCAACCCGGCCTACCCCCTCAGCCTCGGCCGGCGATCCTGCCCACCCACCTACCCCCTGCACCTCTGCCTCGCCGACCTCCCCCTGGCCGAAGCCCTGACCCGCCAGCCCTGGCTCGCCTCACCCCACGCCCGACAGGTGTGGTCACGCAGCCACAACGGGGAAAAGCCCCCCACCATCCACCTCGCGGCCGAGATCGAAGACCCCACCGGCGACATCCGTCTCAACGACCAACCCCTCACCTACCAGTTCACCCACGCCCGCCACGCCACCCGCCGCGTACGCGCCTTCGATATCCCCATCGCCACCGGATGGGATCCCACACCCGACACCGACCAGCAGAGCGGCCACGACCCGCTCTCCCTCCTCGGATGGTGACCCGCCCCATGGCCTACCTCTCCCGCATCCCCATCGCACCCCTCCGCGAAGGCGCCCGCCGCCTCCTGAAATCCCCCCAAGCCATGCACGCCGCAGTCGCCGGAGCCGTCACCTGGCACACCGAACCCGGCCGCACCCTGTGGCGCATCGACGCCGACACCCCCCACCGCCCCTACCTCTACGCCGTCACCCAGGTCCAACCCGACTGGGTACACCTCACCGAACAAGCGGGATGGCTCATCGACGAGCCCAGCGTGAAACCCGCGATCGCCGACTACACACCGCTGCTGGCCAACCTTCAAACGGGACAGGAATACGCCTTCCGCCTCACTGCTTCCCCGGTCCACAACACCAAAAAGCCCGACAAACCGACGCCTGCCCAGATGCACTCGGCCGAGGAAGCCGAAGCAAAGGGCCAGCGCAAGCGCGGCTTCCGCCTGGGACACAGCTCCACCCGCCACCAGCTCGAATGGCTCACCACCAGGGTCAAGACCCACGGCTTCGAACTACGTGAAATCCCGCCCCAGGTCCCAGCCGCCCCCAGCATCCTTCCCCTCGATGCCCCGGCCGGAGATCCGGATCCCGTCCTGGATGTCCGCCTCACCAAATCTGAACGGCGCGCCTTCACCAAGACGGACACCACCGACGGGAAGCCCGTCATCAAGAGCGGTCAGCCGGTCAAGCGCCAGGTCACCATCATGACCGCCAGCTTCGAGGGCACCCTCCGTGTCACCGACCCGGTCGCACTCGCGCGGCTTCTCCTCTGTGGCATCGGACCCGGCAAGGCCTACGGCTGCGGCCTCATGACCCTGGCCCTCATCCCGACGCCTTCTGCGCCCGGGGAGTGAGGAGGTGCCCACGGTCGGCAAGCGTGCC
>NZ_JBVIHP010000062.1:0-8072 GCF_055570235.1 Streptomyces sp. NPDC031274
CGGTTCGACACGGTTCTGCGTCCGAAGGTTGATGCGGCGCTCAACCTCCACGAGTTGACGTCCGGACTCGACCTCTCCGCCTTCGTTCTCTTCTCGTCGTCGGCGGGCGTGTTCGGCAGTGCGGGGCAGGCCAACTATGCGGCGGCCAACGCGTTCCTGGATGCCCTGGCGCAGCACCGTCGGGCGCAGGGCCTTCCCGCGACCTCGCTCGCCTGGGGCCTGTGGGCACAGGAAAGCGACATGACGGTCGGCCTCGCCGAGGCAGACCTGGGCCGCATGGCGCGCAGCGGCATCCTCGCCCTCGAAGCCGAACAGGCGCTGGCCCTTCTCGACCTGGCCACGGCGAGCGGGCACCCGGCCCTCGTCCCCATCGCGATAGACACCGGCGTCCTGCGCACGCAGCCGCCTGAGGCGCTACCGGCCCTGTTCCGCGGGCTCGTCCGGCCCTCGGTGCGCCGCGCCCAGGCTGCGGAGGCCTCGCCCGAGCACGCCGAGTCGTTCGCTCAGCGTCTCGCGGGCCGTTCGGCGGCAGACAGGGAGCGCCTCCTGCTGGACCTCGTACGCGCTCATGTGGCGGGTGTCCTCGGATACGCGTCACCGAACGCCGTCGAGCTGAGCCGGGGCTTCCTGGAGCTCGGCTTCGACTCCCTCACCGCCGTCGAACTGCGCAACCGGCTCACGGCGGAGACGGAGCTGCGGCTACCCACCACGCTGATCTTCGACTATCCGAACCCGGCGACCCTCGCCGAGTACCTGTCGGAGGAGCTGCCCACGGCCACCACCGCGGCTGTTCCCCCTGCCGATGCCGGCGACCTGCACACCGAGCTCGACCGTTTGGAGAGCGTTCTGAAGTCGGCCGGTGACGGCACCGACGACGGTGAACGGGACCGTGTCGCCGCTCGGCTCCGCGCGCTCCTCTCCACCTGGGACGCCTCCCGTGCCACGGCGCACGCCGGAACGGCGGCCCCGGATCGGCAGGACGCGGATCGGCAAGACCTGGAGAGCGCGACCGCCGACGAACTCTTCGACCTGCTCGACAACGAGCTCGAAACCCGCTCAGACACTGATCGCCCCGACCACTTCGAGGAGGCGCTGTAAATGGCGAACGAGGAGAAGTACCTCGACTACCTGAAGCGGGCGACGGCTGATCTGCGCGACGCCCGCCGCCGCGTACGGGAACTTGAGGAGCGTGACCAGGAGCCCATCGCCATCATCGGCATGAGCTGCCGATACCCGGGCGGCGTCACCACCCCCGAAGAGCTGTGGCAGCTCGTCGCCGACGGCACGGACGCCATCTCCGCGTTCCCCACCGACCGCGGCTGGGACACGGACGGCCTCTTCGACGACGACCCGGACCGCCAGGGCACCAGCACCACTGCCGAAGGCGGATTCCTCTACGACGCTGCCGAGTTCGACGCTTCCTTCTTCGGCGTGTCCCCGCGTGAGGCGCTCGCCATGGATCCGCAGCAGCGGCTCCTCCTGGAGACCGCCTGGGAGGCGATCGAACGAGCCGGAATCGACCCGGTGTCGCTGCGCCGCAGCCGCACGGGTGTGTTCGCGGGCGTCATGTACTACGACTACGCGACCCGCCTCCACGCCCTTCCGGAGGGCGTCGAGGGCTACATCGGCACGGGCAACGCGGGCTCCGTCGTCTCCGGCCGCGTCGCCTACACCCTTGGGCTTGAAGGCCCGGCGGTCACCGTCGACACGGCCTGCTCGTCCTCGCTCGTCTCTCTCCACCTGGCCGCCCAGGCGCTGCGCCAGGACGAGTGCGGCCTCGCGCTCGCCGGTGGCGTGACCGTGATGCCCACGGCCGGCACGTTCGTCGACTTCAGCCGCCAGCGCGGCCTGTCGACGGACGGCCGCTGCAAGTCCTTCGCCGCGTCGGCGGACGGCACGGGGTGGGGCGAGGGTGCGGGACTGCTCCTGTTGGAGCGGCTGTCGGACGCCCGACGCAACGGCCACAAGGTCCTTGCGGTCGTCCGTGGCTCCGCCGTCAACCAGGACGGCGCGAGCAGCGGCCTGACCGCGCCCAACGGTCCCTCCCAGCAGCGCGTCATCCGAGCCGCCCTGGCCGGAGCCGGACTGGCCGCGGGCGACGTGGACATCGTCGAGGCACACGGCACGGGCACAACGTTGGGCGACCCGATCGAGGCCCAGGCAGTCATCGCCACGTACGGCAAGGAGCACACGAGCGAACGTCCCCTGTGGCTGGGGTCGTTGAAGTCGAACATCGGTCATACGCAGGCCGCGGCCGGTGTGGCGGGTGTGATCAAGATGGTCATGGCGATGCGGGAGGGCGTGCTGCCGCAGACTCTGCACGTGGACGAGCCGACCCCTCAGGTGGACTGGTCGGCGGGCGCCGTCGAGTTGCTGACGGAGGCGCGTTCCTGGCCGGAGCGGGAGGGCGGCGCCCCGCGTCGGGCTGGTGTGTCGTCGTTCGGTGTGAGTGGCACCAATGCGCATGTGATCGTGGAGCAGGCTTCGGAGGTGGAGCAGGCTGAGGGGGCTGGTGAGTCTGCTTCGGTGGTTCCTGGTGTGGTGCCGTTGGTGTTGTCGGGGCGGAGCCCCGAGGCGTTGCGGGAGCAGGCTGCGCGGGTGCGTGAACTGCTGCTGGCAGATGCTGAGTTGAGGGTCGGCTCGGTGGGGTGGTCGCTGGCTGTTGCGCGGTCGCGGTTCGAGCATCGGGGTGTGGTGCTTGGCGGGGATCGTGACGAGTTGCTGGCAGGGCTTGAGCTGCTGGCTCAGGATGGTGCCGCGGGTTCTGGTGTTGTGGCGGGGCGCGCGATCGCCGGTCGTCCGGTGTTCGTGTTTCCGGGGCAGGGGTCGCAGTGGGCCGGGATGGCTGTTGAGCTGTTGGATTCCTCTCCGGTGTTTGCGGAACGGATGGGGGAATGTGCGGTCGCGCTGTCGGAGTTCGTGGACTGGGATCTGTTCGAGGAGTTGGGCGGCGACCGCTTCGATCGGGTCGATGTGGTGCAGCCGGTGTTGTTCGCGGTGATGGTGTCGTTGGCGGAGGTGTGGCGTGCGGCGGGTGTCCAGCCCGCTGCTGTGGTCGGTCACAGTCAGGGTGAGATTGCCGCCGCCTGTGTGGCGGGTGCGCTCTCTCTGGAGGATGCGGCGCGGGTGGTTGCCTTGCGCAGTCAGGCGATTCTGGAGCTGGCGGGCAAGGGTGGCATGGTGTCTGTGCCGTTGCCCGAGGATGAGGTCAGGGAGCTGCTGTCCGGGTGGGGTGAGCGGATTTCTGTGGCGGCGGTCAATGGGCCGTCCCAGGTGGTGGTGTCGGGTGAGCCCGAGGCGTTGCGTGAGCTGGTGGCGCATTGTGAGCAGCGGGACATTCGTGCTCGTACGATCCCGGTGGATTACGCCTCGCACTCTGCACATGTGGAGGCGATCGAGGCGCACTTGGCCGAGGTCCTTGCTCCGGTGGCTCCTCAGTCTCCGCAGGTCCCGGTCTTCTCGACGCTGACCGGTGACTGGCTGGATGCGGTCAACACGCCGATGGATGCCGGGTATTGGTATCGCAATCTCCGTCAGACGGTGCTGTTTGAGCAGGCCACTCGAGGCCTCCTCGCTGACGGCCATGGACTGTTTCTGGAGATGAGCCCCCACCCGGTGCTCACAGTTCCCGTCCAGGCGGTTATCGACGCCACGGAGACTCCGGCCGTGACCCTGGGCTCGCTGCGTCGCGACGAGGGTGGTGCTCACCGTCTGGCGCAGTCGCTCGCCGAGGCGCACGTCCACGGCGCCGAACTCGACTGGCAGGCACTCTTCCCCGGCACCGACCGGACCACGGTCGACCTCCCCACCTACCCCTTCCAACGGGACCACTACTGGATGCACGCCCCGGACGACGACGCGGCCGAGGCCGGGCTTGCCGCCGACGAGGTCGAGGCGCGCTTCTGGGAAGCCGTGGAGCGCGAGGATCTGGAAGAGCTGGCGGCCACGCTTGTGGACGTGGACGAGAGCTCGCTGAGTGCGATCCTGCCGGGACTCTCTTCCTGGCGGCGCCAGCGCCGCGAGCGCTCAGTGGTCGACAGCTGGCGCTACCGCGTCACGTGGAAGCCTGTGGCGGGCGGTCTTCCCTCGCCCGCGCTCACGGGCCGCTGGCTGGTGGTCGTCCCCGAGGCGGCCACTGAGCTCCCGTGGGTGGAGGGCATCGTCGACGCTCTCACCCAGGCGGGAGCGGAGACGGTACGACTCGCCCTCACCTCCGCCCAGGGGCCGTACGGACGAGAGTCCCTGGTCGAGCGGCTGCGGGAGCAGGGCGAGCTCGCGGGTGTGGTGTCGCTGCTCGGCCTCGACGAGTCGGGGCACGCGGAGTACGGGACGGTTCCCGCCGGGCTCGCGGGCACGGTCGCGCTGGTGCAGGCCCTCGGTGACGCGGAGATCGAGGCCCGTCTGTGGGTGCTCTCCCGTGGCGCCGTCTCGACGGGCCGCAGCGACCGGGCGGCAGAGCCCGTGCAGGCCCAGCTGTGGGGTCTCGGCCGGGTCGTGGCGCTTGAACACCCCGACCGCTGGGGTGGTCTCGTAGACCTGCCGGAGACGCTTGATGCTCGGGCAGCCGCACGGTTCGCGGGCATTCTTACGGGGGTCGGGGACGAGGATCAGCTCGCGGTGCGCGGCACGGGTGTCTTCGTGCGCCGGTTCGTGCGTGCGCCTGCTGGTGCTAGTGCTGGTGCGGGGGAGGTGTCTGCTTGGGTGGCGCGTGGTACGGCCCTGGTGACGGGTGGTACGGGTGCGGTCGGCGGGCATGTGGCGCGGTGGTTGGCGCGTGCGGGTGCGGAGCATCTTGTGCTGACCAGTCGGCGTGGTCTGGATGCTCCCGGTGCCGTTGAGCTCAAGGCGGAGCTGGAGGAGTCGGGGGTGGAGGTCACCGTGGCCGCGTGCGACGTGGCCGACCGGGATGCCGTGTCCGCGCTCCTGGAACAGCTCGCAGGTGACGGGCACACCCTCCGCTCCGTGTTCCACGCGGCAGGCGTGAGCCCCGCACATACGGTCGCCGAGATGACTCCGGCGGACATCGCCGAGGTGTTCGGTGCGAAGGCGGCGGGTGCCGGGCATCTGGACGAGCTGCTCCGTGACACACCGCTGGACGCGTTCGTGCTGTTCTCCTCCAACGCCGGTGTGTGGGGCGGCGGGGGGCAGAGCGCGTACGCGGCTGCCAACGCCTACCTCGACGCGCTCGCCGAACAGCGTCGGGCCCGGGGTCTTACGGCGACCTCTGTCGCGTGGGGCGCGTGGGGCGGCAGCGGCATGGCTGCCGCCGAGGAGGCCGAGGAGCATTTGCGGCGTCGTGGTGTGACGGCGATGGAGCCGGAGTTGGCGGTGGCGGCGCTTGCGCAGGCGGTGGCGCGCGGCGAGACGTTCGTGGCTGTGGCGGATCTTGACTGGGAGCGGTTCGCTCCCGCTTTCACCTCTGTGCGGCCCAGTCCGTTCATCGGGGATTTGCCCGAGGTGCGGCGTGGTCTGGCGGCGTTGGAGAGTGCGGCGGCGGGCAGCGTCCTGGGGGAGCCGGTATCGGAGTGGGCGGGTCGTCTTGCCGGTCTTGGGGCGGGTGAGCAGGAGCGTCTCGTGCTGGAGTTGGTGCGGGCGCAGGCGGCGGCGGTGCTCGGCTATGCGGGTGCGGAGGCCGTCGAGCCGACCCGTGCTTTCCGTGAGTTGGGCTTTGATTCGCTGACGGCCGTCGAAGTGCGCAACCGGCTCGCGGCTGCGACCGGACTGAAGCTGCCCACGACTCTCGTTTTCGACTACCCCACAGCCAGTGCGCTCGCCGCCCATCTCCGCACCGAGCTGATCGGCGAGGCGGAGAAATCGGCCTCGGCGCCGGTGCAGGTGGCGGCCGCCGGGCGGGCTGCCGTGGACGACGATCCGATCGCGATCGTATCGATGAGCTGCCGCTACCCCGGCGGTGCGGGCACCCCCGAAGGACTCTGGCGCCTGGTGTCCGAGGGCACGGACGCCATCTCGGGCTTCCCCGACGACCGGGGCTGGGGCCCCGACGGGCTCTTCGAGCCCGAGCCGAGCCGCGCCTCCGACGCGGGCTATGCCGCGCAGGGCGGATTCCTCTACGACGTAGCCGAGTTCGACGCCGGGCTCTTCGGAATCTCCCCGCGCGAGGCGCTCGCCATGGACCCGCAGCAGCGGCTCCTCCTTGAGACCTCCTGGGAGCTCTTCGAACGCGCGGGCATCGCGCCGTCGACACTCCGTGGCAGCAGCTCCGGGGTCTTCGTCGGTGCCTGCGCACAGGGCTGGTCGGCGGGCCTTTCGCAGGCACCGGAAGGCGTCGAGGGCTACCTCATGACCGGCGACGCGACGAGCGTCATCTCCGGCCGGCTCTCCTACACCTTCGGGCTCGAAGGCCCGGCGGTGACCGTCGACACGGCGTGCTCCTCCTCGCTGGTCGCCCTGCACCTGGCGGCGCAGGCGCTGCGCCAGGGCGAATGCGACCTGGCACTCGCCGGTGGCGTCACCGTCATGGTGAGCCCCGCCGCCTTCCATGAGTTCAGCCGCCAGCGCGGGCTCGCGGCGGACGGCCGCTGCAAGCCGTTCGCGGAGGCTGCGGACGGTACGGGGTGGGGTGAGGGTGTCGGCCTGCTGCTTCTTGAGCGGCTCTCGGACGCCCGCCGCAACGGCCATGAGGTGCTCGCGGTGATGAGCGGCTCGGCGGTGAACCAGGACGGGGCGAGCAACGGACTCACCGCCCCCAACGGCCCCTCCCAGCAGCGCGTCATCCGCGCCGCCCTCACCAGCGCGGGGCTCGTCGCAGGTGACGTGGACGCGGTGGAGGCGCACGGTACGGGTACCACTCTGGGCGACCCGATCGAGGCGCAGGCGCTGCTCGCTACGTACGGTCAGGACCGGCCGGAGGGGCGCGAGCCGCTGTGGCTGGGGTCCGTGAAGTCCAACATCGGCCACACCCAGTCCGCCTCCGGCGTCGCCGGTGTGATCAAGATGGTCATGGCGATGCGCGAGGGTGTCCTGCCCCCGACCCTGCACGTCGACGAGCCGAGCACCCACGTCGACTGGTCGGCCGGGGCGGTAGAGCTCCTCACCGGGGCGCGCGACTGGCCCGACGCGGACCGCCCGCGCCGCGCGGGCATCTCGTCCTTCGGAGTGAGTGGCACCAACGCACACGTCATAGTCGAGCAGGCACCACAGACCGACGAGCTCGCGGCGAAGGTGGTGAACGTACCGCCGTCGACAGTCATACCGTGGCTGCTGTCCGCCCGAAGCGCCGAAGCACTTCGCGCCCAGGCGGACCGACTGCGGGAAGTACCCGCGAACCCGGTGGACGTGGGTTGGTCGTTGCTCAGCGGGCGCTCGGCGCTCGAGCACCGGGCAGTGGTGTTCGGGCGCGAACGGGACGAGATCCTTGACGGGCTAGAGGCCGTGGTCTCCGGAGCTGGGGTTTCCGGGGCTGTGGTGGAGGGGCGCCTGGGTGTTGTCTTCACCGGTCAGGGCAGTCAGCGGATCGGTATGGGCCGGGGGCTTTACGAGGCCTTCCCGGTGTTCGCGGACGCGCTGGACGAGGTGTGCGCGCATCTGGACACGGTCCTCGACCGGCCGTTGAAGGACGTCATGTTCGGTGATGATGCGGAGCTGCTTGGGCAGACGGGTTATGCGCAGCCTGCGTTGTTCGCGGTGGAGGTGGCTCTCTATCGGTTGGCTGAGTCGTTCGGGGTGCGGCCGGAGGTTGTTGGCGGTCATTCGGTGGGTGAGCTTGTTGCGGCGTATGTGGCTGGGCTCTGGTCCCTGGAGGACGCGGCCCGGCTGGTGGCTGCCCGGGGCAGGTTGATGCAGGCGCTGCCTGAGGGCGGGGCGATGCTCGCGGTGCAGGCGGCGGAGGCTGACGTACTGCCGTTGCTTGAGGGCTTGGAGGGGCAGGTTGGTGTCGCGGCGGTGAACGGTCCCTCGCAGGTGGTGCTCTCCGGTGACCGTGCCGTCCTGGAGGGTGTGGCCGGGTCGCTGAAGAGCCAGGGGCGGAAGGTGCGGTGGCTGAAGGTCTCGCACGCCTTCCACTCTCCGCTGATGGATCCGGTGCTGGAGGACTTCCGCAAGGTCGCGCAGAG
>NZ_JBVIHP010000063.1:0-6552 GCF_055570235.1 Streptomyces sp. NPDC031274
CTCAAGCGCCGCACACAACCCCAACCCATCCTCACCCAGCACCACATACGAACCCACCGACGACACCGCCGGCACGCTCACCACACCCCAATCCAAGCGGAAGAGGGAGTTCTGCCGCCCGTCCTGTCCGGCGTCCCCCTCCGGTACGGCGACGGGCCGCAGCGTCAGGGAGTCGACAGCCGCGACCGGAGTGCCTGCGGCGTCGGCGACGGCCAGCGAGACGCTGTCCGTACCGGCGGCGGCAAGACGCACGCGCAGTGCCGTCGCGCCCGTCGCGAACAGCGAGACGCCGCTCCACGAGAACGGCATCCGGCCCTGCTCGGTGTCGGCCACGAACGTGCCGAGGCCCAGCGGGTGCAGGGCCGCGTCGAGGAGGGCGGGGTGCAGCCCATAGGCGGCGGCCTCGTCCTGTTCGCCCGCCGTCTCCGGGAGGGCGACGTCGACGAAGAGTTCACCGTCGCGCTGCCATACGGACCGCAGGCCCTGGAAGACGGGACCGTAGCTGAACCCGGCCGCGGCGAGGCTGTCGTACAGCGCGTCCGTGCTCACGGGTTCGGCGTCGGCGGGCGGCCACTGGGTGAAGTCGAAGTCGGCCGGGTGTCCGGCTGGGGCAAGGGTGCCCGTGGCGTGGCGCGACCAGGGTTCGTCGGACCAGAGCTCTTCGGGGGCCGGCCCTTGCGGGCGTTGCGGCCGTGAGTACAGGTTCACTTCACGGCGGCCGGACGCGTCGGCAGCACCGACGGCGAGCTGCATCTGCACACCGCCGTGTTCGGGCAGGACGAGCGGCGCCTGGAGCGTGAGCTCTTCCAGGAGGTCGCAGCCGACGCGGTGCCCCGCGTGCAGGGCGAGTTCGACGAAGGCGGTGCCGGGCAGCAGGACCGTACCGCCCAGGGCATGGCCCGCCAGCCAGGGGTGCGACGGGAGCGACAGCCTGCCGGTGAAGAGGAACCCGTCGGCGTCGGCGAGCGCGACGGCGGCCCCGAACAGCGGGTGCTCGGCCGGGTGCAGACCCGATGCGTGTACGTCGCCGATCCCGCCGATGGCGGGGCGGGGCCAGTAGCGCTGGTGCTGGAAGGCGTACGTCGGCAGGTCGACGCGGCGGCGGTTCTCGACCGGAGCGTAGAGGGGCGTCCAGTCGACGGTCGCACCGCGCACGTAGGCCTGGGCCAGGGCGGTCAGAAAGGTGTCGGGCTCGGGGCGGTCCTTGCGCAGGGCCGCAACCAGACCCGCCTGGGCAGCCGGGTCGGTGACGGTGTCGTGCGCCATCGCGGTCAGGACCGCGTCCGGACCCAGCTCAAGAAGCGTCGACACACCGAACGACGTGAGGGAGTTCAGGCCGTCGTGGAAGCGGACCGCATCGCGGACATGGCGCACCCAGTACTCCGGGTCCCGCAGCTGTGCGGCGGTGGCGAGCTCCCCGGTCACGTTGGAGACGACCGGCAGGGCCGGGGTCTCATACGTCAGGCTCTGCGCGACCTTGCGGAAGTCCTCCAGCACCGGATCCATCAGCGGGGAGTGGAAGGCGTGTGAGACCTTCAGCCACCGCACCTTCCGCTCCTGGCTCTTCAGCGTCTCGGCCACACCCTCCAGGACGGCACGGTCACCGGAGAGCACCACCTGCGAGGGACCGTTCACCGCCGCGACACCAACCTGCCCCTCCAAGCCCTCAAGCAACGGCAGTACGTCAGCCTCCGCCGCCTGCACCGCGAGCATCGCCCCGCCCTCAGGCAGCGCCTGCATCAACCTGCCCCGGGCAGCCACCAGCCGGGCCGCGTCCTCCAGGGACCAGAGCCCAGCCACATACGCCGCAACAAGCTCACCCACCGAATGCCCACCGAGTATCTCCGGCCGCACCCCGAACGACTCAGCCAGGCGGAACAGGGCCACCTCCACCGCGAACAACGCAGGCTGCGCATAACCCGTCTGCCCAAGCAGCTCCGCATCATCACCGAACATGACGTCCTTCAGCGGCCGGTCGAGGACCGCATCCAGATACGCGCACACCTCGTCCAACGCGTCCGCGAACACCGGGAAGGCCTCGTAAAGCCCCCGGCCCATCCCGATCCGCTGACTGCCCTGACCGGTGAAGACAACACCCAGGCGCCCCTCAGCAACCGCCCCCGAAATCCCGCTTTCGAGGCCGTCCAGGAGCTCGTCCCGATCACGCCCGAACACCACGCTCCGGTGCTCTAGCGCCGATCGGCCGCTGAGAAGCGACCAGCCCACGTCCACCGGCTCCAGCTCTGCGTCATCGGCTACGAAGCGGCGCAGCTGGTCCACCTGGGCGCGCAGCCCGTCCGCGCTCCGCGCCGACACCACCCACGGCAGCACCCCCGAAGGCGACGCGCTCTCGACCGTCCCGGCCTCCCCCGCCGCCCTCTCGTCCTTCTCGGTCTCCGGAGCCTGCTCCACGATCACATGCGCGTTGGTGCCGCTCACACCGAACGACGAGACGCCCGCGCGGCGCGGGGCGCCGTCCTCGCGCTCCGGCCAGGCCCGTGCCTGCGTCAGCAGTTCGACGGCGCCCGCGGACCAGTCCACGTGAGTGCTGGGCCGGTCGGTGTGGAGGTTCTCGGGCAGGAGGCCCGCGCGCATCGCCATGACCATCTTGATGACGCCCGCGACGCCGGACGCGGCCTGGGTGTGACCGATGTTGGACTTCACCGAGCCGAGGAGGAGCGGCTGTTCGGCGGACCGGTCCTGGCCGTACGTGGCCAGGAGGGCCTGCGCCTCGATCGGGTCACCGAGCACTGTTCCCGTGCCGTGGCCCTCGACGGCGTCGACGTCGCCGGTGGAGAGACGGGCAGCGGCCAGGGCCTGGCGGATGACGCGCTGCTGGGAGGGGCCGTTGGGGGCGGTGAGGCCGTTGCTCGCCCCGTCCTGGTTCACCGCCGAGCCTCGGACGACCGCGAGGACCTGGTGTCCCTTGCGGCGAGCATCCGACAGCCGCTCCAGGACGAGGACGCCGACGCCCTCGCCCCAGCCGGTGCCGTCCGCCGCCTCCGCGAACGGCTTGCAGCGGCCGTCCGACGCGAGGCCGCCCTGGCGGCTGAACTCCGCGAACGCGCCGGACGTCACCATCACGGCGACGCCGCCCGCGAGGGCCATGTCGCACTCGCCCTGGCGCAGCGCCTGTGCCGCCAGGTGCAGGGCGACCAGCGAGGACGAGCAGGCCGTGTCGACGGTGACAGCGGGGCCTTCAAGACCGAACAGGTAGGAGACGCGACCCGAGATGACGCTGGAGACGTCGCCGGTCAGCAGGTAGCCGTCGACGCTGTCCGGTGACGCCATGAGCGCCGGGCCGTAGCCCTGCGCGGTGGCGCCGACGAACACGCCGGTCCGGCTGCCGGCGAGCGCGGCCGGGCCGATCCCGGCACGCTCGACGGCCTCCCAGGAGGCCTCCAGGAGAAGCCGCTGCTGCGGGTCCATCGCCATGGCCTCGCGGGGTGAGATCCCGAAGAAGGAGGCGTCGAAGTCGCCCGCGTCGTAGACGAAGCCTCCGCCGCGCCCGTGGCGCCGCTGCTGGTCCTCCTCGCCTCCTTCACCCGTGTCGCCGCTGAGCGCCTCGACGTCCCAGCCGCGGTCCTCCGGAAAGGCGGACAGCGCGTCCCTGCCCTCGGAGACGAGCCGCCACAGATCCTCGGGGCTGCGCACGGCGCCGGGGTAGCGGCAGCTCATGCCCACAATGGCGATGGGCTCGGGCTCCTCGGCCTCGACCTCACGGAGTCGCTGACGGGTCTCGTGAAGATCGGCGGTCACCCGCTTGAGGTAGTCGAGAAGCTTCTGCTGTTCCGCCATCGGAAACTCACCTGTTCGTCTAGTCACAGAAAGACCGCGGTCGTGCGTGGTCGTGCGTTGGCTCGCGTGGTCGCGTGCGTCGTGCTTCAGGAAATGCCGAGCTCCCTGTCGATGAAGTCGAAGACCTCGTCGGCGGAGGCCGACTCGAGCCGTTCGGAGACCGCCTCGCCGTCGGCCGGTGTCTCGGCCTCCGCGCCCTTCCACTTAGACATCAGCGCTTCGAGCCGCATCGTGATGCGCATACGGGCACTGTCGTCGGGCGCGATGGTGGTGAGACCGGCCTCCAGGCGGTCGAGCTCGGCGAGCGTGGAGTCCACTCCGGCCGCGTCGTCCTGGATGATCTCGGCGCGCAGGTAGTGCGCCAGGGCGACGGACGTCGGGTAGTCGAAGACGAGTGTCGTCGGCAGCCGGAGCCCGGTGGCCTTGCCGAGCCGGTTGCGGACCTCGACGGCCGTGAGCGAGTCGAAGCCCAGCTCGCGGAAGGCCCGGTGGGCGTCGACGGCCTCCGCGCCCGCGTAGCCGAGCACGGCCGCCGCGTGGCCGCGCACGAGGTCGAGCAGGATCACCTCGCGCTCGGACTCGGTGAGCGGGGTGAGGCGTCGGCGCAGCTGCGACGAGGCGTCGTCGGCCTCCTGCGCGGCGGCCGGGGCGTCGGCCGCCACGGACTCCGCGTACCGGCGTACTTCGGGGATGTCCCCGATGAAGGGGCTCGGCCGCGAGGAGGTGAAGGCGGGCGCGAACCGCTCCCAGTCCAGGTCGGCGACGGCGAGGAACGTCTCGTCGTGCGCGACGGCCTGGGCGAGCGCGGCGACCGCGAGCTCCGGCGCCATCGGGCGCAGGCCCCGGCGGCGGAACTGCTCCTCGCCGTCGTCACCTGCCATGCCGCCACCGGCCCACAGGCCCCATGCGACGGAGGTCGCCGTGAGGCCCCGGGCCCTGCGCTGTTCGGCGAGCGCGTCGAGGTGGGCGTTGGCCGCCGCGTACGCGCCCTGGTTGCCGCTGCCCCACACACCGGCGTTGGAGGAGAACAGCACGAACGCGTCGAGGTCGTCCTCGCCTTCGAGGAGCGCGTCCAGGTGCTGCGCGCCGGAGACCTTGGCGTCGAGTACGTAGGCGATGTCCGCCGGGGCGGTCTCGATCAGGGGCTGGCCCTGACCGACACCCGCCGCGTGGAACACGGAGCGCAAGGTGTGCCCGTCACGGGCGAGCTGCTCCAGGAGCGCGGACACGGCATCCCGGTCGGCCACGTCGCACGCCGCGACAGTGACCTTGACCCCCAACTCCTCCAGTTCTGCGGCAAGGTCGGCGGCTCCGGGTGCGTCCGGGCCGCGTCGGCTGGTCAGGACGAGGTGTTCGGCGCC
Source organism: Streptomyces sp. NPDC031274 (assembly GCF_055570235.1). NCBI lineage: Bacteria > Bacillati > Actinomycetota > Actinomycetes > Kitasatosporales > Streptomycetaceae > Streptomyces > Streptomyces sp. NPDC031274. Next base: position 5,160 of record NZ_JBVIHP010000063.1, read on the forward strand.
CGCACGGGCGAGCCAGCGGGCGACGTGCCCGCCGAGTGCGCCGGTGCCACCGGTGACGAGGGCCGTGCCGCGTCCCGTCCAGGCCGCGGGCTCGCCCGTGCCGAGAGCGAGAGGTGCGTGGGCGAAGCGGCGTACGAAGACGCCGGAGTCCCGGATGGCGAGCTGGTCCTCGGCGTCGCCGGATCCCGCGAGCAGCACGGCGAGCCGGGTGGCCGCGCGCCCGTCCACGCAGCCGTCCACGGCCTGCGGCAGGTCGATGAGGCCGCCCCAGCGGTCGGGGTGCTCCAGGGCCGCGACCCGGCCGAGGCCCCACAGCTGGGCCTGGACGGGTCCGGCGGCCCGGTCGGCGTCATCGGTGGCGACGGCACCGCTGGAGAGCGCCCACAGCCGGGCCCCGATCTCCGCGTCGCCCAGGGCCTGGACGAGCGCGACGGTGGCCGCGTGCCCGGCGGGCACGGCCGCGTACGCGCTGAGGGCGGACTCGTCGAAGCCGAGCAGCGAGACCACACCCGCGAGCTCGCCCTGTTCCCGCAGGTTCTCGGCCAGCTCGGCGCGCGTCACCTTGCCCGCGTCGACCCTCAGCTCGACGAGCTCCGCCCCTGCGTGCGTCAGCGCCTCCACGACACCCGCCGTCCAGGGGTGGTCAGCAGCCGTCTCCGGTACGACGGCCAGCCAGCGCCCCGTGAGAGCGGCGTTGCCGGACGGGCCGCCGGGCAGCGGCTGCCAGGTGACGCGGTAGCGCAGCGCGTCGACCGCCGAACGCTCACGGCGCTGGCGCCGCCAGGAGGACAACACCGGTAGTACGGCGCCGAGTTCGGCGCTTGCCCCGTCGGTGTCCAGTTCGGCGGCAAGCTGCTCCAGGTCTTCGCGCTCCACGGCTTCCCAGAAGCGCGCTTCGACCTCGTCCACGACGGGAGCCCCGCCCGCGCCCTGCGCTTCCTCGGAGGCGAGCAGCCAGTAGTGCTCACGCTGGAAGGCGTAGGTGGGCAGGTCGACCTTGCTGCGGGTACCCGGGAAGAGTGCCTGCCAGTCGAGTTCAGCGCCGTGGACGTGCGCCTCGGCGAGCGACTGCGCCAGACGGTGAGCACCGCCCTCGTCGCGACGCAGCGAGCCCAGGGCCACGGCGGTGGACTGATCGGTGGCGTCGATGGTGGCCTGGACCGGGACGGTCAGGACCGGGTGGGGGCTCATCTCCAGGAACAGGTTGTGGCCGTCGGCGAGGAGGCCTCGGGTGGCCTGCTCGAACAGCACCGTCTGACGGAGGTTGCGATACCAATACCCCGCGTCCATCGGCGTGTTGACCGCATCCAGCCAGTCACCGGTCAGCGTCGAGAAGACCGGGACCTGCGGAGACTGAGGACTGACGGGCGCCAAAACGTCAGCCAAGTGCGCC
>NZ_JBVIHP010000064.1:0-6244 GCF_055570235.1 Streptomyces sp. NPDC031274
CCACAGCACCCCGCGTCACCACAACCAACCGCGACGCCCCACGCCCCTCATCACCAAGAAACTCCTGCACAGAACCCAGGACTTCAGCCAATGTCCCCGATACCGCATCCGCGCATACCGAACCCTCAGCGCCGCCACCTGCCAGGTCCAGCACCTCCACACCCGACGGCGCCCCTTCGCCACCCGCTCCTCCGGAGCTCTCCGGCAGCCGCGACCACTCGACCCGGAACAGCGAGTCCGCGCCGGGGCCGCTCATCTGCTCGATGAGCTCCTTCGACATCGGCCGGAACACAAGGGAGTCCACCGTCGCCACAGGGGCACCGGAGGCATCCGCGACATCCAGGGAGACGCCGTCCGAGCCGTTCGGCACCAGGCGGACGCGCACCGTCGCCGCACCGGCTGCGTGCACGGTGACGCCGGTCCAGGTGAACGGCAGCCCGGCCGCACCACTTACATCCACATCTGCACCCGGGTCCGTAGTCGCCGGGCTCGTCGCGCGGGCGTGCAGGGCGGCGTCGAGGAGAGCAGGGTGCAGGCCGAAGTCGCTCGCGTCCGTGTCCTCGTCGTCGGGCAGGGCAACCTCCGCGAAGACCTCTTCGCCTCGGTGCCAGACGGCCCGCAGGCCCCGGAACACCGGCCCGTAGTCGAAGCCGGCGGCCGCAAGGCTCTCGTAGAGCCCGTCGACCGGCACCTGCTCTGCGCCCTGCGGCGGCCAGACGGACAGCGCTGAAGGAGCGGCGTGCGCGGTCTCCGTCAGGATGCCGGTGGCGTTCTTGGTCCAAGAGTCGCCCGACAGCCCCTGCGGGCCGGTCGGCTCAAGCCGCGAGTGCAGGCTGACCGGTCGGCCGCCCGAGGCGTCGGGGGCATCGATCCGCAACTGGAGTTGGACGCTTCCGCGCTCGGGCAGGACGAGCGGCGCACCCAGCGTCAGCTCGTCGAGGGTGCCGTAGCCGATCTGGCTGCCTGCGTGGGCGGCCAGTTCGACGAAGGCCGTGCCGGGCAGCAGCACCCGATCGGCCACCGCGTGATCGGCCAGCCACGGGTGCGTCTGTGTGGAGAGCCGCCCCGTGAAGAGGTATCCGTCCGCGTCCGCCAAAGGCATTCCGGCACCGAGCAGCGGGTGCCCCGCCGATGCGAGCCCGGCAGCCTCGACGTCCGCGAGACCGGTGCCGGTCTGCTGGAGCCAGTAGCCCTGGCGTTGGAACGCGTACGTCGGCAGGTCGACGCGGCGGCGGGTGGCGATGGGCTCGTAGAGAGGGGTCCAGTCAACGTCGACGCCTCGTACGTATGCCTGAGCCAGGGCGGTCAAGAACGTGTCGGGCTCGGGTCGATCGCGACGCAGAGACGCGATCAGACCCGCCTCCTGCTCCGGCACAGTGAGGGTGTCGTGCGCCATCGCAGTCAGGACCGCATCCGGACCCAGTTCGAGCAGCGTCGACACCCCGTACTCGGTCAGGGAGTTGAGGCCGTCGTGGAAGCGGACCGCATCGCGGACGTGACGCACCCAGTACTCCGGGTCCTGAAGCTCAGCCGCCTCGGCCAGCTCACCCGTCAGATTCGAGACGACCGGGAGCTTCGGAGCGTTGTACGTCAGGCTCTGCGCGACCTTACGGAAGTCCTCCAGCACCGGATCCATCAGCGGAGAGTGGAAGGCGTGCGAGACCTTCAGCCACCGCACCTTCCGCCCCTGACCCTTCAGCGACCCGGCCACACCCTCCAGGACGGCACGGTCACCAGAGAGCACCACCTGCGACGGACCGTTCACCGCCGCGACACCCACACGGTCCGCAAGCCCCTCAAGCAACGGCAGTACATCCACCTCCGCCGCCTGCACCGCAAGCATCGCCCCGCCCTCAGGCAACGCCTGCATCAACCTGCCCCGGGCAGCCACCAACCGGGCCGCGTCCTCCAGGGACCAGAGCCCAGCCACGTACGCCGCAACAAGCTCACCCACCGAATGCCCACCGAGTATCTCCGGCCGCACCCCGAACGACTCAGCCAACCGATAGAGAGCCACCTCCACCGCGAACAACGCAGGCTGCGCATAACCCGTCTGCCCAAGCAGCTCCGCGTCGTTGCCGAACATCACATCCTTCAGCGGCCGGTCGAGGACCGTGTCCAGATGCGCGCACACCTCATCAAGAGCGTCCGCGAACACCGGGAAGGCGTCATACAACTCACGCCCCATCCCGATCCGCTGACTGCCCTGACCGGTAAAGAGCACACCCAGGCGCCCCTCCACCACAGCCCCGGAAACCTCACGCTCCCCCAGAAGCACAGCCCGATGCTCAAGCTCCGCCCGCCCCGACACCAGCGACCAGCCCACATCCACAGGACTCAACTCATCGTCACAAGAGACGAATTCACGCAACCGCTCCACCTGCGCCCGCAACGCATCCGCGCTCCGAGCCGACACCACCCACGGCATGACCGTCGAAGACTGCGCGCCATCGGCGGCCACCGCCTCTGTGGACTCCTCGACGGGCCGCGCGTGCTCCACGATGACGTGGGCATTGGTTCCGCTCACGCCGAACGACGAGATACCCGCCCGCCGCGGTGAATCACCGCGCTCAGGCCACTCCCGCGCCTCCGTCAACAGCTCAACAGCCCCCGCCGACCAGTCCACATGGCTGCTCGGCCGATCGACATGCAGCGTCTGCGGCAGCACTCCCATTCGCATCGCCATGACCATCTTGATCACACCGGCGACGCCCGCCGCGGCCTGCGTGTGGCCGATGTTGGACTTCACGGACCCCAGCCACAACGGCTCGCGCCCCTCCGGCCGATCCTGACCGTACGTAGCGAGCAGCGCCTGCGCCTCGATGGGGTCGCCCAGAGTGGTACCCGTACCGTGCGCCTCCACCGCGTCCACATCGTCGGCCGCAAGCCCCGCACTCGCCAACGCAGCCCGGATCACCCGCTGCTGCGAAGGGCCGTTCGGCGCCGTCAGCCCATTGCTCGCCCCATCCTGGTTCACGGCAGAACCGCTCACCATCGCCAACACCTCGTGGCCATTCCGGCGCGCATCCGACAACCGCTCAAGGAGCAGCAGCCCGACACCCTCACCCCACCCCGTACCATCCGCAGCCTCCGCGAACGGCTTGCAACGGCCGTCCGACGCGAGTCCACGCTGGCGGCTGAACTCGATGAAGGCGCCGGGGTTGGCCATGACGGTGACACCGCCTGCCAGGGCCAGGTCACACTCGCCCTGACGCAGCGCCTGCGCCGCCAGGTGCAGCGCGACCAGCGAGGACGAGCAGGCCGTATCCACCGTGACCGCAGGACCTTCGAGGCCGAACGAGTAGGCGAGGCGACCGGAGACGACGCTGGTCGCGCCGCCCGCGAGCAGATAGCCCTCGACTCCTTCGGGGGTCTGCTGCAGCCCCGATCCATAGCCCTGCGAGGAGGCTCCGACGAAGACGCCCGCCGGGGTTCCGTGGAGGATGCCCGGGTCGATGCCCGCGCGTTCGAAGAGCTCCCAGGAGGTCTCAAGGAGGAGCCGCTGCTGCGGGTCCATCGCCAGGGCCTCACGTGGGGAGATGCCGAAGAAGACGGGGTCGAACTGATCGGCGTCGTAGAGGAATCCGCCCTGCCGTACGTAGCTGGTGCCGCGCTGTTCCGGGTCGGCGTCGTAGAGGCCGTCCAGGTCCCAGCCGCGGCCGCCGGGGAACGCGGCGATCGCGTCGTCGCCATCGGCGAGCATCCGCCACAGGTCCTCGGGGCTGCCGATACCGCCGGGGTAGCGGCAACTCATCGACACGATCACGATCGGGTCGTCGTCCACGGCGCCCCGGCCGGCGGTCTGGGCGGGCGCGGCGGCAATCGCCGACGCCTGCGTGTCGCCGAGCAGCTCCGTCAGCAGGTGTCCGGCGAGGACTGCCGACGTCGGGTAGTCGAAGACGAGCGTCGTGGGCAGCTTCAGTCCGGTCGCAGCCGCGAGCCGGTTGCGCACTTCGACGGCCGTCAGCGAGTCGAAGCCCAGCTCGCGGAAGGCCCGGGTCGGTTCGACGGCTTCCGCACCCGCATAGCCGAGCACCGCCGCCGCCTGTGCGCGCACCGCGTCGAGCAGAATCCTTTGCTGCTCCCCCGGAGCGAGATCGGCGAGGCGTGCGGCCCACTCCGAGCCCGCGCCCTGGCCTGCCGCCGACGCGGAGGCCGAGGCCGTCTCCTGCTCGGCAAGGCCGCGCCGCACCTCAGGCAGGTCCCCGATGAACGGGCTCGGCCGCACCGACGTGTACGACGGAGCGAACCGCTCCCAGTCGAGATCAGCGACAGCCAGGAACGTCTCGTCGTGCGCGATCGCCTGTGCAAGCGCTCCGACGGCCGGTGCCGGATCCATCGGGCGCAGACCGCGGCGGCGCAGGTGCTCCTCGCCGTCCTCTCCCGCCATGCCGCCACCGGCCCACAGGCCCCATGCGACGGAGGTCGCCGTGAGGCCCCGGGCCCTGCGTTGTTCGGCGAGCGCGTCGAGGTAGGCGTTGGCAGCCGCGTACGCGCCCTGCCCGCCCCCGCCCCACACGCCCGAGTTGGAGGAGAACAGGACGAAGGCGTCCAGCGGCGTGTCACCGAGCAGCTCGTCCAGGTGCGTGGCGCCCGCGGCCTTCGCGCCGAGCACACCGGCGATGTCCGCCGTGTCCGTACCGGCCAGCGGCTGTGCCTGTCCGACACCCGCCGCGTGGAACACGGAGCGCAAGGTGTGCCCGTCACGGGCGAGCTGCTCCAGGAGCGCGGACACGGCATCCCGGTCGGCCACGTCGCACGCCGCGACAGTGACCTTGACCCCCAACTCCACCAGTTCTGCCTGGAGTTCAGAGGCGCCAGGAGCGTCCAGACCACGACGGCTCGTGAGTACGAGATGCTCGGCACCCTCACGCGCCAGCCAGTGCGCGACGTGCGCACCGATCGCACCCGTGCCGCCGGTGATCAGCGCGGTGCCCCGCGCCTCCCACGGCCTGGACCGCTCTGCGGACCCGGTCGGCTCGGCCCGCACCAGTCGGCGTGCGAAGACTCCCGATCCACGCACCGCCAGCTGGTCCTCTTCGCCGACTCCCGCGAGGATCGCGGTGAACCGGGATGCCGCGCGGGCGTCCGTACTCTGCGGCAGGTCGATGAGGCCGCCCCAGTTCTCGGGGTGTTCGAGGGCCGCGACCCGGCCGAGGCCCCACAACTGGCCCTGGACGGGGTGGGCGAGCCGGTCGCTGCGACCGGTCGAGACCGCGCCGCTGGAAATCACCCACAGCCGCGCCTCGACGTCGGTGTCAGCGAGCGCCTGGACGAGTGCGACCGTGCCCGCGAGCCCGGCGGGAACCGTCCCGTACTCCGCGTGCCCCGACTCGTCGAGGCCGAGCAGCGACACCACACCCGCGAGCTCGCCCTCGCCGCGCTCACTCTCCCGCAGCTGCTGGGCCAGGAACTCGCGTCCGAGCACCAACTGTGATGCTGACACGTTAAGTTGATCGACTTCCGCACCTGCCTGAGCAAGCGCGTCGACGACACCCGTCGTCCATGCGTGCCCGGCGGCCTCCTCGGGCACGACGACCAGCCAGCGGCCCGCGAGCACGGCTGACGGCAGACCGCCGGAGAGCGGCTTCCAGGTCACCCGGTAGCGCCAGCCGTCCACGACGGAACGCTCACGACGCTGACGGCGCCACGCCGACAACACCGGGAGCAGGTCCCCCAGTCCGGTGGCGGAGCCTTCCGGTACGTCCAGTTCGGCGGTGAGCCCCTCCAGGTCCTCGCGCTCCACGGCTTCCCAGAAGCGCGCCTCGACCTCGTCCACCTGCATCAGCTGCGTCTCGTCGGCCGGGTCGGCGAAATCGGGCCAGTAGTGCTCGCGCTGGAAGGCGTAGGTGGGCAGGTCGACCGTCGTGCGGGCACCCGGGTAGAGGGCGCTCCAGTCGAGTTCGGCGCCGTGGACGTGCGCCTCGGCGAGCGACTGCGCCAGACGGTGAGCACCGCCCTCGTCGCGACGCAGCGAGCCCAGGGTCACGGCGGTGGACTGATCGGTGGCGTCGATGGTGGCCTGGACGGGAACGGTGAGCACCGGGTGGGGGCTCATCTCCAGGAACAGGTTGTGACCCTCGGCGAGAAGGCCTCGGGTGGCCTGCTCGAACAGCACCGTCTGACGGAGATTGCGATACCAATACCCCGCATCCATCGGCGTGCTGACCGCATCCAGCCAGTCACCGGTCAGCGTCGAGAAGACCGGGACCTGCGGAGACTGAGGACTGACGGGCGCCAAAAC
>NZ_JBVIHP010000065.1:0-5123 GCF_055570235.1 Streptomyces sp. NPDC031274
GGGAGTTGCCGCCGTCCTTGCCGACCGGATCGTGCCTGTCATAGCCGAGATGGTCGGTGATCTCGCCCTCCAGGGCGGACTCCAGCAGCCGCTTGGTCAGCTGCTGCAGCAGCCCGCCCTCCCCGGTCAGTTGCAGGCCCTCGGCCTGGGCCCGGCCCACCAGCTCGTCAATCAACTGGTCGTCCACGGCCTTCGCCGACACAGCCTTCGTGGGCTCGACAGCCTCGGACTCGGACACGTTCTCACTGGTCATCGATGCATCTTCCATGATCGGGAGTTACACCGAACGTTTTACAGTCCCTCCTGCTCCACCTCGGGGTGGGACAGATCTGCCAGTTCGGATCTCGCCCGGTCAGGTCTTCCTCATAGGACGGCGGCTCGGCGGTAGGTCGGCAGCTGAACGCTGTCCAGGCCGCCTCCGAAGCCCCGAACGCTCACACCAGTGAGCACAGTTGATGCCTCGGAGGCTGACGGTCTCAGCTCTGTCGTGCCCGGGTGTAAAGCGTGTCTGACGAGAGGATTTCCTGCTCTGCCAGGAGGGTGAGAGTGCTGCAGAGGCGGGTGATCTGCTCTGGTGTGTTGGCAGCGGTCATCTGGACGCGAAACCCCGATTCGCTCTTGGGGACCAGGGGGTAGGCGGCGAGGGTCACGTAGATTCCGTTGTCCCACAGCAGTTGTGCGGCGTCGGGGAGCCGCTCGGGGGCGGATACGGGGATCTCGATGACGGGCGTGCCCGAGGTGTTCGGGGTCTGCACCCCCAGGGCCTGCAGGTGGGCGAGGACTTGCTGGGTCTTGGCGTAGAGATCCGCGCGGATGGTGTGGCCGTGCTGGTCGTTCACATCGAATCCCGCCAGGACTCCGCCCAGGGACGCGGTGGGCGATGGCCCGGAGTAGAGGTAGGGCGCTGCGCTGTACTTGAGCTTCTCTTTGAGTGCCGTGGGCAGCGCGATGAAGGCGAGGAGGGCGGAGTATGCCTTGGAGAAACCGCCGACGAGGATGAGGTTGTCGTAGTCCTGGGCGAGGTGGCGCACGATGCTGTTCCCGCGGTGGCCGTAGGGCATCTCGGGGGTGGGGTTCTGGCCGATGACGCCGAAGCCGTGGGCGTCATCGACGTAAAGGATGGCGCCGTGGCGCTCACAGGCATGGATGAGGCTCTGCAGGGGTGGCAGGTTGCCCGTCATGCTGTTCACGCCGTCGAGACACACCAGCAGCGGTGCCTGGGGCCCGGTGGCAGCACGAGCTGCCTGCAGTTGTTCATCGAGGGTGTCGAGGTCGTCTTCACGGAACCGGGCGAAGTGCACGCCTTCGTTGCGGGCGGCGACGGCTGCGTCGTAGAGGGTTTTGTGGGCGCGTCGCTCCAGCAGGATGCTCCCGCCCTCGGCGAGTAACGGCAGCACGGCGTTGTGGATATGGGTGATGGTCGGCAGGACCAGGGAGTCGGGTGCGCCCAGGAGGTCGGTGAGACGTTCTTCGATCTCGGTGTAGAGGGCAGGGTTGCCCAGGAGGCGCGACCAGCTGGGGTGGGTTCCCCAACGCTCCATGGCCTGCTGGGACGCGGCGATGATGTCTTCGTTGAGATCGAATCCCAGATAGTTGCAGGACGCGTAGTCGGCCAGCCAGTGGCTGCCGATGCGGATGTTGCGCCCGTCGATCTCTTCGATGGTCGCGTCGTACATGCGGGTTCGGTCGCCGGTGCTGCCGAGGTCGCCGGGGCCTGCGTCGGTGCCGGCGATGAGGCGCCCCATCGCGGGGTTGTCGTTGTACTTGGGCTGGGTCATTCCTGCCTCCAGGGGCGGTTGTCGAGCAGCGGCAGTTCGGGCTGCCAGGCGGTTCCTGTGCTGATCTGATTGAGGCGCCAGGCGATACCGGAGAGGGCTTCGAGGATCACGCGATTGGCGAGGTAGGCGGTGATCTCGGCATGGTCGTAGGCTGGGCTCACCTCGACGATCTCGACTCCTACCAGGGGAATGCGCTGTGCGATGGTGCGTACCGAGTCGAGAAGTTGTCGTGCTGTCAGCCCTCCGGGCTCGGGGGTTCCGGTGCCGGGGGCGGCCGAGGGATCGGTTACGTCGATGTCGACGGAGAGATACACGCCGGTGGCGCTCGCGGTGGCAGTGTCTGTCGCTTCGGCGAGGACGGCCCTCAGACCGCGGGATCCGATCTCGCTCATCTCATAGGCGCGCAGCCCGTTGGCGGCCATCCAGTCGAGGGTGGGCGGCGCGGGCCAGTAGCCGCGCAGGCCGATCTGGATGAGTTCGGGGCCACGGACGGTGCCTTCGTCGACGAGACGCCGCATCTGGGTGCCGTGGGCCTCGCGGAGGCCGAACTGCGTGTCGTCGGTATCGGCATGCGCGTCGAAGTGTAGAAGGGCGGTGTGGTCGGGAGCACGATGGCCGCTGATTGCGCGCATGGCCCCCAGGGAGACGGTGTGGTCGCCTCCCAGAACGACGGGGATGGCGCCTGCTGTCAGAACCGTGTTCACCGCGTCCTGGAGCCTGGCCATGCTTAACGCTGTGTCGCCGGGTGGCATTTCGATGTCTCCGGCATCCACGACGCGGAGATCCTGCAGCGGGTCGACGCGCAGTGCCAGATGAGGACGGGCCCCGTCCCAGGGTGCGCAGTCGGCGGCGCGGATGGCGCTGGGGCCAAAGCGTGCTCCGGGCCGGTGAGAGGTGCCCGCGTCGAAGGGCGCCCCAAGGACCACGATGTCCACCGCGCCGTGCTGCAAGGTGCTCAGATCGACCGCGGGTATGCCGAGAAAAGTAAAGGACGGTCCGTACATGCTCCGCAGAGGGCTGGGCATCGACAACTCCTTGCTGATCGCACGCGTGATCGGGCCCGGAAGGTCGTCGACCTGGGGCGGGGGACCTGCGGATGGACGCCGCACGGCATGCTCTGATGGCGGGGCCGCGCAGGGCCCCAACGCAGGGCGCGTGGCCGTTACGTGGATTGCGCAGCGCGCCGTGAAGAGAGGTGGCGGCCTGCCGGCCTTAGTCGGCGGACTGAGCGCCGCCGGCGACGTACGACCACCATGTGCGCATCACCGAGTCCACGCAGTTGGCACTGCGGGGGATGTCGGAGGCGGCTTCGCCATGGGCGAGCCCGAAGGCGATCACAGGAGTGACGCTTTCTGCGTCGGTTTGCTCGGCGTAGCCCGAGGCGGCATCCAGGTGATCGATGACGGGAGCCGGCGCGGCGGCGTTGTGGCGGAGTGTCTCGGCCCAGGCGGCGGAGGCAGCCCTCCACAGCACCCCGTCGGCCCACATTGACAGAGCCGCTTCTGCGGCTCCGGCGTGCAACGCCACCCAAGCCTGGAACTCGGCCAATGCTTTGACCTGCGGCACCAGTCCGGCTGCGGTCAAGGTCTTCTCATCCATGCCCAGAGGCGGACACACCTGTTGCAGCAAATGAACGCGAACCCCGCCATCTCGTTCACGGCCGCCTCGAAGAACCCGCCAGGGGCGCCCCGGGGAAACCGCGTGAGGAGAAAAGGGAATGTGGCCCGTTCGAATTCCAGCGACTGGAACTCCGCGAACACGAAGCGACGGATCATGCCAGAGTCCGACCGTCCGTCCCGGGCAAGACGGAGTAATGGGTTCTCTGCCACGTGCAAAGAGGGGTCGACGCTGCAGGATGTGATGAGATCTTCAGGGCGCACGCCGTGCTCGCTCACTTTCGGTTCCATGGGGCGATATGGACCGTACGCGAAACGGAGATCTTAATTCCCCCCTGTTCCCCGGAAATGGAGGCGGATTCCCGTCAGATCGGGCCAAGCTGCCGAGTCATCGTCCAAGTTCTTCTCCGGCATCGAAGGCGGCGCATCGTACTCCTTCGCCCCACCAGCCGCACTCTGCCCAACAGAGTGGGTGTAGAACGGCACCAACGAATTCAGAACTTGGCCAGATTCCGATCCGTCTATACGGTCAGGTCTGACGATCCACACGTTCCCGCCACGGTCGCTTCGCGGCGAACAGAATTCGTTGACCGCTGAGTCATAGCGTCTGAACACCTGCTCTGCACTGTCCAGCGCCCGCATCACGCCGTACGACCCGACGGCGTAGCCCGTGCGGTGGCCACGCAAATGCAGTTCCTCCATGGGGCACCCCGCACTTCTTGTCTCACATCGGTTGTCTCATGAGACATCGGGAGCGCGAAGAAGCTTCCCAGACCGCGTAGTGCGCGGGATGCTTCTTCGCGAGAGCTGCGGCCCGCGTTGGCGTGGAGTTCGCGCGGGACTGTGCTGCGGAGAAGCTGAGCCGACCGTCGATCCAGATGACGGCCTCGCCGTCGAGCACGGTGCCTGGAGGAAGATTCGCTTGTCCGGCGACGGCAAGGTCCATCCAGGCGCTTGTGACCGTTCGCCCGGATCGAGTGTGGCATCGCGTGGTGTCCTCGGTTCTCCACATGACCAGGCGGTGCCCGTCGAACTTCGGCTCGTACCAGTAGTTTCCGACGGGCAGCTTGGTCACGGGCGCGGCGAGGGCGACAGCGACGGGGTAGTCCACATGACCAGCGTCCGGCCGGTCGCCCAGGCTCGCGCGGTGGGCTGCTCCAGTCGACCGCTTCGCCGCCTCGGCAAGTTGCTGCGCGCACTGCGACAGGCACCGGGCTAAGAGAGTCAGGCGCAGGCCTTCAGGGGGTGGCGCACCAGTGGAGAGGGCCCTGGCCGTACCACTCGATTTCGTCGTGTTTGACGTTCTCCTGCCTCATCAGGGTGAAGACCTCGTCCAAGTCGCGCGCTCTGCCCACGGCCTGGCCGTCGACGAAGACCTGTCGGTAACCCCCCTCGGAGAGCGGAGCCACCTGAACCAGGGGGAAGATCGGGTCCGTGGGCAGTTCGACCACTCGCTGCCTGCGAAGAATCCGGTCGATGGGCAGGTAGGCCGTCTCCTGACCTCCCAGCACCTCGCCGAGGGATACCGGCTCCTGGGCGGGGGCTGGCGGCTTCTTTCGCCGTGGTGGTGACACCCGAGCACGCGGTGACTCGGTCTCAGCTCCGACGGGCATGGGCGTGCTTTCGTCCGCCAAGGCATCGGCGATCGTATGGAGTTCTGCGGCCAAGGACCGCAGAGTGCTCGCCGCTCGCGCACGGACATCCCGATCATCGGTATCTTGCGTTGCCA
>NZ_JBVIHP010000066.1:0-4867 GCF_055570235.1 Streptomyces sp. NPDC031274
CTGGATGCCCTGGCGCAGCACCGTCGGGCGCAGGGCCTTCCCGCGACCTCGCTCGCCTGGGGCCTGTGGGCACAGGAAAGCGACATGACCGGGAAGCTCAACGCCGGCGACCTCAGCCGCATGGCAAGGGGCGGCGTCGCGCCGCTCACGTCCGAGGAAGGGCTCGCCCTCCTCGACACCGCGATCGGCGTCTCCGATGCGGCCCTCGTGCCGATGCGCCTTGACCTCGTATCCCTGCGCGCGAGCTCCGCGTCCGGGGCCGATGCCGTCCCCGCGTTGCTGAGGGGCCTGGTCCGCACACCGCTGCGGCGGTCCATTGCAGGGGCGGCGGCTGAGGTGGCGGCGGCCCAAGAGGCTCCGCTGCTGGGTCAGTTGGCGGGTCTCGACGCTGCGGGGCGCGACAAGGTCCTGACGGAGCTGGTCTGCACGCACGTGGCCGACGTCCTGGGCTATGAGTCCGCCGCATCAGTGGACGCCACTCGGGCCTTCCGGGAGCTGGGCTTCGACTCCCTCACCGCTGTCGAGCTGCGCAACGCGGTGAACGGAGCCACCGGACTCCGCCTCCCCGCGACCCTCATCTTCGACTACCCCAACCCGGCGGCACTAGCGGCCCACCTGGCCACCGCACTGCCGCTCGGCGACGGGCAGCCCGGCGCCGGGCGCTCCGTACTCGACGAGCTGGAGCGACTGGAGTCGACCCTGGCGGCGATGGAGACGGGGAGCACCGACAGCATCGTCCACTCGAAGATCACGATCCGCCTCCAGACGCTCCTGTCGCGCTGGAGCACCCCACAGGGCCAGGGCGGCCTGACCGACCAGGACGCGGCACGCGGCCTGGACGAGACGGACGACTTGGAATCCATCTCCGACGAGGACCTCTTCGACGCCCTCGACGACGAGCTCGGAACGGCCTGACGTGCCCGAAGCACCCGAACCAACTGACGCATCGCAGAACACGCAGAACACGCAGAACACGCAGAACACGCAGAACACGCAGAACACGCAGAACACGAAACCTACGAATCACACAGAGCTCGCGAAGAACGTGAAGAACACGAGGGGCGGACGAGAAATGTCGAACGAGGAGAAGCTTCGGGATTATCTCAAGCGGACGACCTCCGACCTGCGTCAGGCTCGTCGTCGTCTGCGTGAGGTGGAGGAGCGGGAACAGGAGCCCATCGCCATCGTCGCGATGAGCTGCCGCTACCCCGGCGGTGTCCGCAACCCGGAAGAGCTGTGGCGCCTGGTCAGCGACGGCACCGACGCCCTGACGCCGTTCCCCACCAACCGTGGCTGGGACCCGGACGCCCTCTACGACCCGGACCCGGACAGCTCCGGCACGAGCTACGCCCGCGAGGGCGGATTCCTGCACGAGGCCGACCAGTTCGATGCCGGGTTCTTCGGGATCTCGCCGCGTGAGGCGCTGGCCACCGATCCGCAGCAGCGGCTCCTCCTGGAATCCTCCTGGGAGCTCTTCGAGCGGGCCGGCATCGACCCCGGCTCGCTGCGCGGCAGTCGCACCGGCGTCTTCGCGGGCGTCATGTACCACGACTACGCTTCCCGTCTGCACTCCGTGCCCGAGGACGTCGAGGGCTACCTCGGCACCGGCGCGTCCAGCAGCATCGTCTCCGGCCGGGTCGCCTACACCTTCGGACTCGAAGGCCCCGCCGTCACCATCGACACGGCGTGCTCGTCTTCGCTGGTCGCCCTGCACCTGGCGGCGCAGGCGCTGCGCCAGGGCGAGTGCACGATGGCCCTCGCGGGCGGCGTGACCGTGATGTTCACGCCCGGCACCTTCGTCGACTTCAGCAAGCAGCGCGGCCTCGCGTCGGACGGTCGCTGCAAGCCGTACGCCGAGGCCGCCGACGGCACCGGCTGGGGCGAGGGCGTCGGACTGCTCCTCCTCGAGCGCCTCTCCGACGCCCGCCGCAACGGCCACCAGGTCCTCGCGGTCGTCCGTGGCTCGGCGGTGAACCAGGACGGCGCGAGCAACGGCCTCACCGCTCCCAACGGCCCCTCCCAGCAGCGCGTCATTCTCCAGGCCCTCGCCAACTCCCGCCTGGCGCCGGAGGAAATCGACGTCGTGGAGGGCCACGGCACCGGCACGACCCTCGGTGACCCCATCGAGGCCCAGGCCCTCCTCGCCACGTACGGCCAGGACCGCTCCGAGGACCGGCCGCTGTGGCTCGGCTCGGTGAAGTCCAACATCGGTCACACGCAGGCCGCCGCCGGTGTCGCAGGTGTCATCAAGATGGTCATGGCCATGCGTGAGGGCGTCCTGCCGCAGACCCTGCACGTGGACCGGCCGAGCACCCACGTGGACTGGTCGGCAGGAGCCGTCGAGCTCCTGACGGAGGCCCGCGACTGGCCCGAGCCTGCGGGTGACGTCGCCGCTCCGCGCCGGGCCGGTGTGTCGTCCTTCGGTGTGAGCGGCACCAACGCGCATGTGATCGTGGAGCAGGCGCCGGTGACCCAGGGGGCCGAGGCGGCCGAGGGACTTGCGGAGGCGCCGACGACGCCGGTCGAAAGGGTGTCACCTTCGACGGTGATGCCGTGGGTGGTGTCGGGCAAGAGTGCCGACGCACTGCGGGCGCAGACGGCACGGTTGCGCGAGTTCGTGGTCAATGAGGGTGAGTTGGACCCGGCGGACGTGGGCTGGTCGCTCCTGAGCGCGCGGGCGGTGCACGAGCACCGGAGCGTGGTGTTCGGGCGTGATCGGGACGAGCTCCTGGACGGCCTCGAAAGCGGGATTTCGGGGGCGGTTGCTGAGGGGCGCCTGGGTGTTGTCTTTACCGGTCAGGGCAGCCAGCGCATCGGGATGGGGCGTGAGTTGTATGACGCCTTCCCGGTGTTCGCGGACGCGTTGGATGAGGTGTGCGCGTATCTGGATGCGGTGCTTGATCGGCCGTTGAAGGATGTGATGTTCGGTGATGATGCGGAGCTGCTTGGGCAGACGGGTTATGCGCAGCCTGCGTTGTTCGCGGTGGAGGTGGCCCTGTTCCGCCTGGCTGAGTCGTTCGGGGTGCGGCCGGAGATACTCGGTGGGCATTCGGTGGGTGAGCTTGTTGCGGCGTACGTGGCTGGGCTCTGGTCCCTGGAGGACGCGGCCCGGTTGGTGGCTGCGCGTGGGCGGTTGATGCAGGCGCTGCCTGAGGGTGGGGCGATGCTTGCGGTGCAGGCGGCGGAGGTGGATGTACTGCCGTTGCTTGAGGGCTTGGAGGGGCAGGTTGGTCTGGCGGCGGTGAACGGTCCGTCGCAGGTGGTGCTCTCCGGTGATCGTGCCGTCCTGGAGGGTGTGGCCGGGTCGCTGAAGGGTCAGGGGCGGAAGGTGCGGTGGCTGAAGGTCTCGCACGCCTTCCACTCTCCGCTGATGGATCCGGTGCTGGAGGACTTCCGCAAGGTCGCGCAGAGCCTGACGTACAACGCTCCGAAGCTCCCGGTCGTCTCGAATCTGACGGGTGAGCTGGCCGAGGCGGCTGAGCTCCAGGACCCGGAGTACTGGGTGCGCCATGTCCGCGATGCGGTCCGCTTCCACGACGGCCTCAACTCCCTCACGTCGTTCGGGGTGTCGACGCTGCTCGAACTCGGCCCGGACGCGGTCCTGACCGCGATGGCGCACGACACCCTCACCGAGCCCGAGGCCCAGTCGGGCCTGATCGCGTCCCTGCGCCGCGACCGCCCCGAGCCCGACACCTTCCTGACCGCCCTCGCCCAGGCATACGTACGAGGCATCGACGTCGACTGGACGCCCCTCTACGCCCCGGTCGAGAACCGCCGCCGCGTCGACCTGCCGACGTACGCCTTCCAGCACCAGGGCTACTGGCTGCACGCCCCGGCGCTGACCGGAGACGTGACCTCCGTCGGTCTCGCCGAGGCCGACCACCCGCTCCTCGGCGCGGCCATCCAGGTCGCCGGGAGTGACGCTCGCCTGTTCACGAGCCTTCTGTCGATCGACGCACATCCCTGGTTCGCCGACCACACAGTGGCCGACCGGACGCTGCTGCCCGGCACGGCCTTCGTCGAACTGGCCGTACGAGCTGGCGACGAGTTCGGTCTCGACGTGCTCGAAGAGCTCATCCTGCAAGCCCCGTTGGTGCTTCCCGAGGACGGCGCGGGCATCCAGGTCCAGCTCTGGGTCGAGGAGCCCGACGAGACCGGACGGCGCGCGTTCACGCTGCACTCACGCCGTCAGAACGACGTTCCGGACGAGCCGTGGATCCGGCACGCCGCCGGTGTGCTCGCCGCCGACGAGAGGGCGAGCACCGGCTTCGAACTGACGCAGTGGCCCCCGGCCGGAGCCGTAGACCTGGACATCGACGACCTGTACGAGGGCTTCGCCGCGGCGGGCCTGGACTACGGGCCCGCTTTCCAGGGGGTTCGCGCGGCCTGGCGCCGCGGGGACGAGGTCTTCGCCGAAGTCGCCCTGCCTGACGAGCAGCAGGACGAGGCCTGCGAGTACGGACTGCACCCCGCCCTCCTCGACGCGAGCCTGCACGGAGTGGCCTTCACCGCCTTGGGGGCGGCGGACACTGCCGAAGGCGCGGGACGGGCTCGCCTGCCGTTCTCGTGGAGCGGCGTCTCGCTGTTCGCGACGGGCGCGACGGCACTGCGCGTGCGTCTTGCCGCCGCCGGTACAGACAGCGTCTCGCTGGCAGCCTGGGACGAGTCGGGCAAGGCTGTCGCGGCCGTCGAATCCCTGATGCTGCGCGAGCTGGCCGCCGACGAACTGAACGCCCCGTCCGGCGCGAGCGACGACGAGCCCCTCTTCCGCCTGGATTGGGGTGTGGTGAGCGTGCCGGCGGTGTCGTCGGTGGGTTCGTATGTGGTGCTGGGTGAGGATGGGTTGGGGTTGTGTGCGGCGCTTGAG
>NZ_JBVIHP010000067.1:0-4583 GCF_055570235.1 Streptomyces sp. NPDC031274
GAGGCGCACGTCCACGGCGCCGAACTCGACTGGCAGGCACTCTTCCCCGGCACCGACCGGACCACGGTCGACCTCCCCACCTACCCCTTCCAACGTCAGTACTACTGGCTTCAGGCGTCCAGCGCCCCGGGTGACGTCACGGCAGCCGGACTCGACGACGCCGGGCATCCGCTGCTGGGGGCCGCGGTGCCGCTCGCGGACGGGGACGGGCATCTGCTCACCGGGCGCCTTTCGCTGCGCACGCACCCGTGGCTGGCGGATCACACTGTGGCGGGCGTCGTGCTGCTGCCCGCCACCGCGTTCGTCGAGCTCGCGGTACGCGCGGGTGATCAGGTCGGCTGCTCCCTGGTGGAGGAGCTCACCATGGAGTCCCCGCTGGTCGTGCCGGCAGTGGGCGGTGTGCAGTTGCAGCTGACCGTGGGCTCCGCCGACGCCTCGGGGCGGCGCTCCCTGACGTTCCACTCCCGCACGGAAGGCGGGACCGACGGCGTCGGCGCGGCCGAGCCGTGGACCCGACACGCCACCGGGGTCCTCACGACGGCGGACACCGAGTCCGCCCCCTTCGACCTGGCGGAGTGGCCGCCCCGTGACGCGGCGCCCGTCGACGGCACAGAACTGGCCGCCCTGTATGAGGAGTTCGCAGCAGCAGACGTCCGGTACGGCCCGGCGTTCCTGGGCCTGGCCTCGGCGTGGCGGCGCGGCGACGACGTGTTCGCCGAGGTGCGTCTTCCCGAGGCACAGCGCGAGGAGGCGGCTCGCTTCGGGCTGCACCCGGTGCTCCTCGACGCCGCACTCCAGGCGGCACACCTTGCACAGCGGCAGGACAGCGGCGAGCACGGCGACGAGGGCGGCACGGACGGTGAGAGCGGCCCCACGCTTCCCTTCTCCTGGAGCGATGTCACCCTCCACGCCACCGGTGCCACGACCCTGCGCGTTCACCTCTCCCAGCGCGCGGGCGGCGCGGTCTCCGTGCTGCTCGCCGACGAGACCGGCGCCCCAGTGGCGGAGGTCGGCGGCCTGGTGTCCCGCGCCGTCGACGCGGCGCAGGCCCGTGCGGACGCCGGCCGGCGCGCCCGCACGGAGCACCTCTACCGGGTCAACTGGGTCGAGATGCCCGCCAGCACGAGTCCGGCAGCCGATGTCGCCGCCGCCTGGGCTGTCGTCGGAGCCGACCCCGCGTACGGCGGCGAAGTGTGCCGCCTCGTCGGCGAGCAAGGCACGGCGGAAGCCGCGTACTACCCCACCCTCGCGGAGCTGACGCGCGCCGTGGACGCGGGCACCGCCCCGCTGCCTGCCGTCGTCGTCGCGACGTCGCCCACCGGATTCACAGAGCCCACGGTATTCACAGAGCCCGCTGGGCTCACCGACCCCACCAACCCAACAACCAACCCCACTATCCCCACTGCGCCCGGCGCGTACGTGTCCGCCGTTCATGCCTCCGCCGGTCACGCCCTCTCCCTCGTCCAGGACTGGCTGGCAGACGAGCGGTTCGTGTCCTCGCGGCTGCTCTTCCTGACCCGTGGTGCCGTGGCCGTGTCCCCCGATGAGCCGGTGGCGGGATTCGCGGACGCGGCCGTTTTCGGACTGCTCCGCTCGGCGCAGTCCGAAGAGCCCGGCCGGTTCGTCATCGCCGACGTGGACGAGAACACAGAGTCGCTGCGTGCGCTGCCCCTCGCGTACGCCCTTGAGGAGCCGGAGTTCGCGATCCGCGCCGGTGCCGCGCTCGCCCCCCGCCTCACCCGTGACCTCGGCGAGATCATCGCCGAGGCCACCGAAGGCCCCGATTCCACCGCTTCTGCCTCGCTCGACCCGAACGGCACTGTTCTCGTCACCGGCGCCCCCGGTGGCCTTGGCGGTCTCGTCGCCCGCCACGTCGTTGCCGCACACGGCATCCGTCACCTGCTGTTCCTCGGCCGCCGCGGCCAGGAAGCGACCGGAGCCGGTGAACTGGCCGTCGATCTGGGAGAGCTGGGCGCCGAGATCGACGTCGTCGCGTGCGACACCGCCGACCGGGATTCCCTCGCGGCGGCGCTTGCACGGATACCCGCCGCGCACCCGCTCACGGCGGTCTTCCACACGGCGGGCGTCTTCGACGACGGCATCATCTCCTCGCTCACCACGGAGCAGCTCGACCGGGTCCTGCGGCCCAAGGCCGACGCGGCCGTCCACCTCCACGAGCTGACCCGGGAAGCCGGCCTCGACCTGGCTGCGTTCGTCCTCTTCTCCTCCGTCGCAGGCGTCCTCGGCGGCGCAGGACAGGGCAACTACGCGGCGGGCAACACCTTCCTCGACGCCTTCGCGCAGCACCGTCGTGCCCAAGGGCTCCCGGCGACATCCCTTGCCTGGGGTCTGTGGGCCGAACGCGGCGGCATGGCCGGTCAGATCAGCGCCGCCGACCTGGACCGCATGACCCGGTCGGGCATCGCGCCGCTCACCACAGAGCAGGGCCTCGCCCTCCTCGACGCCGCGCTGGGCCACCCCGCCGCCGCTCTCGTGCCTGTGCGGCTGGACCCGGCAGCGCTGCGCGCCACTCACGGACCGAACCTCCAGCCGCTTCTGAGCGGACTCGTCCAAGGACTGCCCCAGGGCCACCCCGCACGGCGCACCGCCGCCGGGTCCGGCGCCCGTGCCGAGGGCCAGGCCCCGTCCCTCGTACGCAGGCTCGACGGCGTGCCGGAGAGCGAGCGCGAGCGCGCCGTGCTCGACCACGTGCGGGGTCTCGCCGCCGCTGTGCTCGGCCACGCGTCCGGTGACGAAGTGGACGCCGACCGGGCCTTCCGCGACCTCGGCTTCGACTCGCTCACCGCCGTCGAACTGCGCAACCGGCTCAACGAGTCGAGCGGCCTCCGCCTGCCCGCCACCCTCGTCTTCGACTACGCTAGTCCGCTCGCACTCGCCCGGCACCTCATGTCCGAACTGGGCGCCACCGGTACAGGCAGCGGTCTCTCGGCGGCCCTGACCGGCCCCGCCACCCGGGCCGAAGTCCAGGACGAGCCGATCGCCGTCGTCGCGATGAGTTGCCGCTTCCCGGGCGGCATCGACGGCCCCGAAGCCCTATGGCGGCTGGTCAGGGACGGCGCCGACGTCACCTCCGGACTGCCAGAGGGGCGCGGCTGGGACACCGGATCCCTGTACGACCCCGATCCTGACCATCAGGGCACCACATACTCGCGTGGCGGTGGCTTCCTGCACGAGGCGGGTGAGTTCGACGCCGCGTTCTTCGGGATTTCGCCGCGTGAGGCGCTCGCCATGGATCCGCAGCAGCGGCTCCTCCTGGAGACATCCTGGGAGGCCTTCGAGCGGGTGGGCATCGACCCGGCGAGCCTGCGGGGCAGCGCGGGCGGCGTCTTCGTGGGTGCCTCGTCGCAGGGATACGGAGAGAGCATCCGGGAGATCCCGGAGGGCCTCGAAGGCCACCTCATGACGGGCAACTCGACGAGCGTCATTTCCGGCCGCCTCTCGTACTCCTTCGGCCTGGAAGGCCCGGCGGTCACGGTCGACACGGCCTGCTCGTCCTCCCTCGTCGCCCTCCATCTGGCCGCGCACGCGTTGCGCCGGGGCGAGTGCGATTTGGCCCTCGCGGGCGGCGCCACAGTCATGGCCACCCCCGACACGCTCGTCGCCTTCAGCCGCCAGCGCGGCCTCGCGGCCGACGGGCGCTGCAAGCCGTTCGCCGAGGACGCCGATGGATTCGGTGTCGGCGAGGGCGTGGGCATGCTCGTCCTGGAGCGCCTCTCCGACGCGCGCCGCAATGGCCACAAGGTTCTCGCGGTCGTCCGTGGCTCCGCCGTCAACCAGGACGGCGCGAGCAACGGCCTCACCGCGCCCAACGGTCCCTCCCAGCAGCGTGTCATCCGCGCCGCCCTCACCGAAGCGGGCCTCACCGGCACCGACGTGGACGCCGTCGAGGCCCACGGCACCGGCACGCCCCTCGGCGACCCCATCGAGGCACAGGCACTGCTCGCCACGTACGGCCAGAACCGGCCGGAGGGCCGGGATCCGCTGTGGCTGGGATCGGTGAAGTCCAACATCGGCCACGCACAGGCCGCGGCCGGTGTCGCCGGTGTGATCAAGATGGTCATGGCGATGCGCGAAGGCGTGCTGCCGCAGACCCTGCATGCCGAGCACAGGTCGACCGAAGTGGACTGGGACGCAGGGGCCGTCGAGCTCCTGACGGAGACACGGTGCTGGCCGCAGCGAGGTGAATCTCCGCGCAGGGCGGGTGTGTCGTCGTTCGGAATGAGCGGTACCAATGCGCACGTGATCGTGGAGCAGGCTCCGGAGATCAAGGCGCCTGCGGAACCGGCCGGTGAGGGTGAGCCTTCTCCTGTGATACCCGGTGTGGTGCTGCTCGCCCTCTCCGCGAAGACGGCGGGCGCGCTGGCGGCCCAGGCCGCTCAGATTCGTGAACTGCTCCTTTCCGACGCCGAGTTGGCGGTGGCCGAGGTCGGCTGGTCGCTCGCAGTCGCGCGGTCGCGGTTCGAGCATCGGGGTGTGGTGCTCGGTGGCGACCGTGAGGCGTTGCTTTCCGGGCTTGAGCGGTTGGCCGAGGGTGACTCGGCTGCGGCGGGTGTGGTCGTGGG
>NZ_JBVIHP010000068.1:0-4475 GCF_055570235.1 Streptomyces sp. NPDC031274
TCCGGGTGGGGTGAGCGGATTTCTGTGGCGGCGGTCAATGGGCCGTCCCAGGTGGTGGTGTCGGGTGAGCCCGAGGCGTTGCGTGAGCTGGTGGCGCATTGTGAGCAGCGGGACATTCGTGCTCGTACGATCCCGGTGGATTACGCCTCGCACTCTGCGCATGTGGAGGCGATCGAGGCGCACTTGGCCGAGGTCCTTGCTCCGGTGGCTCCCCAGTCTCCGCAGGTCCCGGTCTTCTCGACGCTGACCGGTGACTGGCTGGATGCGGTCAGCACCCCGATGGACGCGGGGTATTGGTATCGCAACCTCCGTCAGACGGTGCTGTTCGAGCAGGCCACCCGAGGCCTCCTCGCCGAGGGCCACAACCTGTTCCTGGAGATGAGTCCGCACCCGGTCCTGACCGTCCCGGTCCAGGCCGTCATCGAGGACGCCGGACGCGACGGTGCCGCCGTGGCCCTGGGCTCGCTGCGCCGCGACGAGGGCGGTGCTCACCGTCTGGCGCAGTCCATCGCCGAGGCCCACGTCCACGGCGCCGAACTGAACTGGAAATCCCTCTTCCCCGACGTGACCACCCGCACGACCGTCGACCTGCCCACCTACGCCTTCCAGCATCAGCACTACTGGCTGCTCTCCCCGGATGACGACCCGGCCGACGCGGCGCCGCTCGCGCAGGTGGACGAGGTCGAGGCGCGCTTCTGGGAAGCCGTGGAGCGCGAAGACCTGGAAGAGCTCGCCGCCGAGCTGGACACCGACGCGACGAGCGCCGAACTGGGCGCGATACTGCCGGTGCTGTCCTCCTGGCGACGGCAGCGCCGCGAGCGCACTGTCGTGGACGGCTGGCGCTACCGCGTGACCTGGAAGCCGCTCTCCGGCAGCCTGCCGTCGCCTGCGCTCGCGGGCCGGTGGCTGGTCGTCGTGTCCGAGGAGGCTGCCGAGCACCCGTGGGTGGCGGGCGTCGTCGACGCGCTGGCCAAGGCCGGAGCCGAGCCGCACCAACTCCTCGTAGCAGGACATGAGGTGACGCGTGCGGAGCTGACCGAGCAGCTGCGACAGACAGCGTTGACCGAGGGCGACGAGCCACTCTCCGGCGTCGTCTCCCTGCTGGCCCTGGCTGAACAGCCGCACCCCACGCACGCCGTGCTACCGACGGGACTCGCGGGCACCATCACTCTCGTACAGGCCCTGGAGGACGCCGGGATCGACGCGCGCCTCTGGCTGGCGTCAAGTGGCGCCGTCGCCACCGGCCGTGGCGGCGACCGCCTGGACCACCCCGCCCAGGCACAGGTGTGGGGTCTCGGCCGGGTCGTCGCGCTTGAGCACCCCGACCGTTGGGGCGGGCTCATCGACCTGCCCGCCACCCCTGACGCCCGCACGGGTGCCCGGTTCGCCGGGATCCTCGCAGGGGCGGGTGGCGACGAGGACCAGCTCGCGGTGCGCGGCTCCGGGGTCTTCGTGCGGCGTCTCGTGCGGGCCGCGCCCACCGATCGCAGGTCGACGTCGTCCTCGCCGTGGAAGCCACGCGGCACCGTCCTCGTCACCGGCGGCACCGGCGCCCTGGGACCGTTCATCGCGCGCTGGCTCGCGCGCGGCGGTGCCGAGCACCTGGTTCTGACGAGTCGGCGGGGCATGGACGCACCAGGATCCGCCGAACTCAAGGCGGAAATCGAGGAGTTGGGTGTCCAGGTCACCATCGCCGCGTGCGATGTGGCCGACCGGGACGCCGTGTCCGCGTTGCTCGACCAGCTCGCCGATGACGGGCACACCCTGCGTGCCGTGATCCACGCGGCGGCCCTCATCGAGCTGGGTTCGGTGTCCGCCACCTCGCTCGCCGAGTTCGCCGAGATCGCGGCGGCGAAGGTCGAGGGCGCCGACGTCCTCGACGAACTCCTTGACGGCACCGACAGTCGGCACGGCAGCGAACTCGACGCATTCGTGCTGTTCTCGTCGATCGCAGGGGTGTGGGGCAGTGGCGACCACGGCGCGTACGCGGCCGCCAACGCCTACCTCGACGCCCTCGCCGAGCACCGCAGGGCGCGCGGCCTGCACGCGACCTCCGTCGCCTGGGGCGTGTGGAACGTCGTCAACGCCTGGGAGAGCGGCAGCGCCCCCATCGACGTCGACCCGGAGCAGCTGCGCCGACAGGGGCTGCCGTTCCTCGACCCCGATCTGGCCTTCGCGGGCATGCAGCAGGCACTCGACGACGACGAGACCTTCCTGGCCGTGGCTGACGTGGACTGGGATCAGTTCGTGCCCGTGTTCACCTCGCGCCGCGCTCGGCCGCTCCTGTCCGACCTGCCCGACGCCCAGCGCATCCTCGACGCGCAGAGCGGCGACGGGCGATCGGCCGACGGATCGCCCGGCGACGGGGGCGACGACGGAGCCGGCGAGCTGCGCCGCCGCCTGACCGGGCTCGCCGGGGTCGAGCAGGACCGGATCCTGCTCGACCTGGTGCTCGCGCACGCCGCCGCCGTCCTCGGTTACGAGTCGGCCGCCGCACTCGACCCGGAGCGGGCCTTCCGTGAGTTCGGCTTCGACTCGCTCACCGCCGTCGACTTGCGCAACCGCCTCGGCGGCGCCACCGGCCTCCGGCTGCCCACCACGGTCGTCTTCGACCACCCCAACGGCCTGGCCCTGGCCGCGTACCTGCGTGACCAGGTGCTCGGCGATGCGGGGCGCGCGACAGCCACGGCCACCACGGCCACCGCACCGGTGACGGCGGCGGCCGACGAGCAGATCGCCATCGTGGCGATGAGCTGCCGCTATCCCGGCGGCATCAGCAGCCCCGAGGAGATGTGGCAGGTTCTGGAGTCGTCGGCCGACGTCGTCGGCGGCTACCCCACCAACCGCGGCTGGAACGTCGCGGCCCTCTACGACCCGGACCCCGAGACCCCCGGCACCACCACGACCCGGGGCGGCGGTTTCCTGCACGACGCGGGCGCCTTCGACCCGGCGTTCTTCGGAGTGTCGCCCCGTGAGGCGCTCTCCATGGACCCGCAGCAGCGACTGCTCCTCGAAACCTCCTGGGAGGCTTTCGAGCGAGCCGGGATCGACCCCAAGTCGATGCGTGGCGAATCCGCGGGCGTGTTCGTCGGCATGAACTACCAGGACTACGGCACCGGGCCGGGACAGGTGTCCGCAGGCGGCGAGGGCCACATCCTCACCGGCAGTGCGCCCAGCGTCCTGTCCGGCCGCATCGCCTACACGCTCGGCCTCGAAGGCCCCGCCGTCTCCCTGGACACGGCGTGCTCGTCCTCGCTCGTGGCCATGCACATGGCGGCGCAGGCGCTGCGTCAGGGCGAGTGCACGATGGCCCTCGCGGGCGGCGTCGCCGTGATGTCGTCCCCTGGATCGCTCATCGCCTTCAGTCAGCAGCGCGGCCTCGCAGCCGACGGCCGGTGCAAGGCGTTCGCGTCCGCCGCCGACGGCATGGGCATGGCCGAAGGTGTCGGCATGGTCCTCCTGGAGCGCCTCTCCGACGCCCGACGTAACGGCCACAAGGTCCTTGCGGTCGTCCGTGGCTCCGCCATCAACCAGGACGGCGCGAGCAACGGCCTCACCGCCCCCAACGGCCCCTCCCAGCAGCGCGTCATCCGCGCGGCGCTCGCCAACGCCCGCCTCAACACGGGTGACGTCGACGCTGTTGAGGCCCACGGCACCGGCACGACCCTCGGCGACCCGATCGAGGCACAGGCGCTGCTCGCCACCTATGGCCAGGACCGGCCGGAGGGGCAGCCGCTGTGGCTGGGCTCGGTGAAGTCCAACATCGGCCACTCGCAGGCCGCTTCGGGCGTTGCCGGAGTCATCAAAATGGTCCTCGCCATGCAGCACGGCGTACTGCCGCAGACCCTGCACATCGAGCAGCCGACCCCCGAGGTCGACTGGACGGAAGGGTCCGTCGAACTCCTCACCGCGGCCCGTGAGTGGACCGAGCGGGACGCGGGTGCGCCGCGCCGCGCGGGTGTCTCGTCGTTCGGTATGAGCGGCACCAACGCGCACGTGATCCTGGAGCAGGTCCCGGATGTTCCGGAGGCCGAGGAGGCTACGGAGGCCGGGGATGCCGGGCCCGCCGTAGGGTCTGGTGAGCCCGCATCGGTGCTGGCCGGAGTGGTGCCGCTGGTGCTGTCCGGCCGGACCCCGCAGGCGCTGCGCGGGCAGGCCGCACGACTGCGTGAACGCCTGCTGGCCGACACCGAGTCGGGCTCGAACCTCGCCGATGTGGGCTTCTCCCTCGCCGTCACGCGATCGCGTTTCGAGCACCGGGGCGCTGTACTCGCTCAGGACCGCGAGCAGCTCCTGTCCGGCCTCGAGCGGCTGGCCGAGGACGACGCGACGGCTGCGGGCGTGATCTCGGGCCGTGTGGTTGCGGGCGCGAGGCGCCCCGTGTTCGTGTTTCCGGGGCAGGGGTCGCAGTGGGCCGGGATGGCTGTTGAGCTGTTGGATTCCTCTCCGGTGTTTGCGGAACGGATGGGGGAATG
>NZ_JBVIHP010000069.1:0-4076 GCF_055570235.1 Streptomyces sp. NPDC031274
TTGGCGGAATGAGGATTATAATTGTTATAAAATTGTTCGATGTATTCAAAGCAAGAGAGTTGAACTTCTTGAATGGAGTGATAAGTTCATAATTACATTAACGCAAAAAAATATGTTCAAACTTTGACCGAAGATGAAGTTAAAAATTTGTGTTTTGAAGTCAAAGATTTATACGAAGATGTCTTAAAAGAATTTGAAATTAAGCTCTAATTTTTTTCAAAAAGGGGGATTGGGGGACACCACCAAAAATAAAAATATTCGTCTGAAACGAACAAAAATAAAATTGGAAATTTTAGCTTTTGTGAGTGAAAGATGACTTATTTTTACTGTACTTGTGTACACAAGTACGAAGTTCACTAAAGACACTAACCCCCTATTTTAAGCTTTTATAGTTGACAGTATTTTGAAAGGTTGACAAGATGAAAATAATCGAAAATCGTGAGAGAAGTATACAGAAAAAATTCTTCGTAAATGAAAAAGAGAACGAAAGAATTAAATTGATGATGAGAAAAACTGGTATCACTAATTTTTCTATTTTTGCTAGACGAGCCTGTTGCAATAAAGAGATTTTTTCTATTGATTTTTCAGAATATAAAAATATTATTTCTGAAATTTCTGCGACAAAATCTGAACTAAAACGTATCGGAAATAATATCAATCAAATTGCTAAACATTTAAACGAAAATAAAAATAATCAGACAAAAGAATTGATGTCTGATTATCAAAATCAATTAGAAAATTTGGAAGATAAAATTCAAAAAGTGGTTCATTATATTTCGGAGGGCTAGAAAAAATGACAGTGATTTATATGCCAAAACAATCGAACGGAACGGTTCATTCCGCAAAAGATTTAAAACAACTCATTGATTATGTGATGAACTCCGAAAAAACAAATGACTTTGAATATGTTTCCGGTCAAAATATTTTAGATATTCATTCAACCTGTGATGAAATGTTAGCGACACGAACAATGGCAAATGCTTTAAAAAACAAGCCACGAAAAAATGAAAGGTTTGGTTATCATTTTGTCCAATCTTTTTCTCCTGATGACCATTTAACCCCTGAACAAGCTCATGAAATTGGTTTAAAAACCATGAAAGAATATCTCGGAAATTCTGCGGAATTTATTATTGCTACTCATACCGATAAGCCACACCTCCATAATCATATTGTGCTTAATGCAACTGACCCTTTAACTTTAAATAAATTTCAACAAAAAAAAAATGATTTGGAACGATTGAAAGAAATTTCTGATAACATTTCTAAAGAATATGGTTGTAAAATTATTGTCCGTCCTGAACAAAAATTAGGAAACTCTCACAAAAATTATTTGGTCTATCTTGCTCAAAATTCTTACCGAAAAGAGATTAAAAACAAACTTGAATTTTTAATGAACCATTCTCACACTTGGGAAGATTTTAAAACAAAAGCAAGAGCCTTAAATTTAAAAGTGGACGACACAAAAAAATATACCACTTATCTTTTAGAGGGAAGCGAACAAACCAAAAAAATTAGAGATAGAAGTTTAAAAAATGATAAATTTTTAAAAGAAAATCTCAAAGGACGGATAGAAAAAAATACCATTGGTTATTCCGTTGAGGAAGTCGTGAAACTTTGGAAAGACAAAGAAAGCATTCAAGAAAAAGGACAAGAAAAAGAAATTTCAATTTTGGTAGAAGATTGGCAAATTGAGAAAGAAACTGAAAATTTTTTATACGTAACGATTGATACTGTTTTAGATAAAGAAGCGACAATAAAGATACCTGCACGTTGTGTCGATAAATTAGAAAATGGCGATTATCAAGTCTTTATCAAAAATAAAGACCGATTTTCTTATCTTGATAAGAAAAGTCCGGCAAACAATAAAATCATGTATGGAACAACTGTTGCTAAAAATCTACAACGACAAAGTGGAAATGTCCCTCTTTATTCTGACAATGCCAATATCAAACTCAAACAAGTCTTTCATGAGTTCGATTTCTTGATTAGTCAAGGACTTGGTTTTGATAGAAGTTTTGAAACCATAGGAGAAGAGTTAAAAGCCACCTATCAAGAAACACAACATCAATTAGACAAGCTAGACACAAAGATTTTAGAGTACGTGGAAACAACAAAAACCTTGCCTTATGTAGATACCACTATCAGAGATACCATTAAAAACCTAACAAAAGAACGTGATGATTTAAGAGATACTTTATATAAAGTCGATAAAAACATTCAATACTATCAAAAATCAGAACAACGTTTAGAAGCCTATCAAAAAAATCAAAGTTCAAAACACAAAGCACGTGATGATGATTTTGAAATTTAGTCCGTTGAAAATTCTGATGAGTAAACAATAAAACAAGTCGGATCTGAAATTTTTGGGCTTTAAAATTTAAGACCGGACTTTTTTATTTGAGTTTTGAAAAAACTCTATTTTTTACAAAGTAAAAAATAATGCTCCTGTCGTTGAGCAAACCAACGAAAAAGCACTAAAGAAATTGAAAAATGAATTTTTCACTCCCTTTAATGCTTGGAATACTCCTATAAGCTCATGTTTTGCCTTTTAAGCCCTTTTAAATGGTTTTGAGTAGAATTATGCCACTTGAATAATAAAAAGCCTAAAATCTCATTTTATAGGCTTTTTGTCACTTCCAAAATTGATACCATTTTTTAGAACTTTGATTATTTAGTTCTTCTTGTCCTTTTATTTTATCATTCAAGGCTCTTATTTGCTCTTTAAGCGTTTCTAATTCCTCTTGCGGTTGACTATTCGCCTGTTCCTCTTTTGTGTCCTGTGAGGGCATTTTAAGGGCTTTTAAGTCATTGATTTCTGACTTGTATTCTTCTAGCAATTTTTTATCCTGCAAAGCTAACCGTTGTTGCATTTCGTTCTTAAAATACTGTCTGATAAGACTTACTGAATTGTCCTCTAACACAATTTTATTTTTTATTTTTTGAGTTGAGATTGAATTTTTGTTTATTATTCTTGAAATTCTAGTTTTATTAGTGCCTAATTCGTCAGCCAGCTCTTTTATGGTTTTTACATTCTTACTCATGGTCTAATTCCTGCCTTTTAACCGTAGGTAGATATTGCTCGATTGCTTTTTTCAGATACTTCGCTACATTGCGTTTAGAATATTCTTCACGCTTGCTAGAGACATAACTTAGGTGGTCTTTGACACCATTCAAACCTCGTAAGTCTTTCAGTTCGTCATAAAGGGGGTACACGTGTGCCTGCAAGCCTGACATGAGTTTTATATCTTGCATTTCAAACGGACTTAAAAGCATATTTTCTAAAAGTAAAGTAGTGTACCTGCTTTGCATAGCTTCTGTAAACAAGTCTTTTTCGGTTTCCTCTTTGGCTTTCTTGCCCTCAATATAGGCTTTGTCTTCTAACTTGTAGCTAGTATCGTCCGATTGGCGTTTCTTTTCGATATGAAAAACAACGCTGTCAATTGAACGCCCTTTTTTGATTTTGTCATAGAACACATTAAAATGCGTATGGGCATTGATTTCTTCTAACGGTTTTTTTAATATCCAATTCTCAAAATGAGGGAAATGTTGATATTCCTTGATTGTATCCGTTATTGCTCGTAACTCTTTCACTGTGATAGAGGGGTTGCAGTATTCTTTTAATTGTCCGTTTCTGCGTCCGCCTTTAACACTGTAATGCTCGTATTGGTTATAATTCATAGATAACCAACGATACAAGATGATAGAATGTTTACTATTGAGTTCTGAAATATCGGACAAGGCATGTTGTGTGAAATTCTTTTTAAGATTGATTAGATAAGGCATGATTTCAGGACTAAATCGAATAGTAACTTCATCATGATAATCGGTCCACTTTACATAGGGAATAGGGACGATATTTTCAAACTCAAACCCATGTTCTTTTTTTTCTTTAATTTTGAAAAAAGCTTGTTTCTGCATATTCTCAACTGCCTGCTTGAAACGACTATGTTTGTCATTGTCAGAAACTTTAAAAAACGTAAAAAGTTCTTCTTTTGAAAGATAGACTGTATGATCTTTAGGCGGTTCTTCGGTATCAATGCACGATACGGCTAACTCAAACATTTTGAGTGGGGTTT
>NZ_JBVIHP010000070.1:0-3591 GCF_055570235.1 Streptomyces sp. NPDC031274
GCATGAGCACCATCAGCCCACGCCTGTGTCCGCGCTGCCAGGCCAGGCCGGTGGCCCGCGACAGCGTGAAGTGGTGTTTTGACTGCCACCCGGGTGGGCCTCTCACCCCGCCGCCCTGCCGGCGCTGCGGCACGGCGGAAAACTACTTCAGCGCCGGACTGTGCTTGTGGTGCCATCCGGGCCGGCCCAAGATGGCCAGCTCCTGCCCGGACTGTCTGGCCTGGGGCCAGTACGACCAGTCCGCCGCCATCTGCCTGGCCTGCCGCATGTTCCGCAAGCGCCACCTCGACCGCGGGCCGTGCCGCCTGTGCGGACACACGGCCAATCTGATGCACGAGGTCTGCCGGCTCTGCCGGCGCCAGGCCCGCCTGATCCAGAAGGACAAGCACGGCAACCAACTCGACCTGGAAGGCTCCAACCTCCACGGACAACAGCTGTTCTTCGGCGACAGCGACCGCCGCGTGCGGCTCTCCGTCCCACAGCCGGCCCGCGAGCAGCACCGACGACAACGGCGACCGCGGCCCGACCGCCGCCTCGTCGTGCCCGACCCTGACGGCTTCCGGTGGCCCCAGTACCCGGCCGCCCACCGTCAGGTGCTGCTCTTCGACGTCGGACGCGACTACGAGCGCGCCCGCCAGCAAGGCTTTCCCCGCGACGTGCGGGATCCCGAACTCGCAGCCGCCCTGGAGGCATTCGCCCAGCAGCGTGGCGCACGCCTGGGCTGGACGCACGGACGAGTCTGGAACGTACAGCGGGCTGTGCGGATCCTGTTGGCCATCCAGACCACTCCCGGCGCCGCGATCAGGGCCACCGAAGTGAAGCCGCTGTGGCGCTGCCACCTGCCCGTCAACCACACCCTCAACGTCCTGGCCGAAGCGGGATTCCTCGACGACGACCGCCTGCCCACCCTGGAGACCACGTTCGAGGAGCGCCTCGCCGCCCTGCCGCCCGCCATGCGCGAGGAGATGCGCACCTGGTTCCGGTCGATCCGCCACGGCAGCCGTACGCCCCCGAGGTTCAAGCCCCTGACCGCACCGGCCGTGCGCAGCTACGCGACCATCGCCGTCCGGCTCGTGCGCATCTTGGCCGAGCAGCACGACTCGCTGCGCGAGGTCACCCGACAAGACGTCGAGGACGCCCTGCCCACCGGCACCCCCAGATCCTTCGCGGTGACCGTCGCACGGAACCTGTTCCGGATCCTCAAGGCGCACAACATGGTGTTCCAGGACCCGGCCCGGCACATCCCACGCGGAGCGCAGCGCGGGATGCCCAAGACCGTCGACACTGCTGTCCTCCAGGACCAGCTGGCCGACGACGATCCGGCCCGCGCAGCCCTGGGAGCCCTGGTCGCCTTCCACGCGCTGACCGTCGCGGACATGCGGCACCTGATGCTGACCGACGTCCACGACGGGCGCCTCCACCTGGGCGAGCGCAGCATTCCCTTGGCCCAGCCGGTGCGCGCGCGCTTGGCCGCCTATCTCGAGGAACGCACCCGCCGCTGGCCGAACACCGCCAACCCGCACTTCTTCACCAACTGGACGACCGCCACCGATATCGGGCCGACCAGCAACATCTGGGCGACCAAGGTGCTGGGAATCTCGGCGCAGGCCATCCGCGAGGACCGCATCGTCCACGAACTCCTGGCGACGGGCGACCTGCGGCGCCTGGTCGACCTGTTCGGGCTGACCATCAGCGGCGCGTACCGCTACCTCGCCGCCCTCGACCCACCACAAGTCCACCCGGAAGCCGAATGAGGCCAGGGCGCTGCTCGACGCCACCCCGTCACACATCACAGCAGGTACACGATTCCCTGAATTCAGGAATCCATGTACTCTCGACGTGTGCTGACTCTCGCTCCCGAGGTCGAGGTGCTCGCGCGCTTCGGCCGCGCCCTCGCCGATCCCATCCGCTGCCAGCTTCTGCTCGCCCTGCGCGAGGCCCCGGCCCACCCGTCCGATCTCGCGGACAAACTGGGCATCTCCCGGACCCGGCTCTCCAACCACCTGGCCTGCCTGCGCGACTGCGGCCTGGTCGTCGCCGTCCCGGTCGGCCGCCGCACCCGCTACGAACTCGCCGACGAACGCCTCGGTCACGCACTCGATGACCTGCGCACCGCCGTGGTCGCAGTCGAGGCCGACCGCACCTGCCCGGACACCGCCGAGAAGGGGTGCTGCTGAATGACCTCCATATCCCTCGGCCCCGCCCCGGCCCGCCGCGAGGTCCTGGCCCGCCGGATACGCCTGCTGGTCGCCGCGACCATCACCTACAACGTCATCGAGGCGATCGTCGCCATCACCGCGGGCACCATCGCCTCCTCGACCGCGCTGGTCGGCTTCGGCCTGGACTCGGTCATCGAGGTGTCCTCAGCAGCGGCGGTCGCCTGGCAATTCTCCGCCAGGGAGCACGCGGTGCGTGAAGCGCGGGAGAAGACCACCCTGCGGATCATCGCGGTCTCCTTCTTCGCGCTCGCCACGTACGTCACCGTGGACGCCGTCCGCGCCCTGACTGGGACCAGCGAGGCCGAGCACTCGCTGCCCGGCATCATCCTCGCCGCACTGTCCCTGGCCGTGATGCCGTTCCTGTCCGCCGCCCAGCGCAAAGCCGGCCGCGAGATCGGCTCCGCCTCCGCCATCGCCGACTCCAAACAGACCCTGCTGTGCACCTACCTCTCCGCGGTGGTCCTGGTGGGCCTCCTGGCCAACAGCCTGTTCGGCTGGTCCTGGGCCGACCCGATCGCCGCCCTGGTGATCGCCGTCATCGCCGCCAAGGAAGGCCGCGACGCCTGGCAGGGCAAGGGATGCTGCGCGGCCCCGGCAGCCACGCTCCCCGCCCAGGTGCAGACCGAGACCACCGATGCGTGTGGGTGCCGCCCCGGCTGCGACTGCTGCTGAACGCCAACCGCCCGACGCCGGGCGGAGTGGTCGCCTCCACGCGCGCCGGGCGGCATGCTGACCCCACGAACCCACGGCGAACAGAGGACGGCCATGGCGCAGGACGCGAAGCAGAACGCGCGGACCCGTGAAATCTGGGAACGCGACGCACCGCAATACGACGGCTGGATGCGCCACTACGACCGGCACGTGATCCGAGACGGCCGCAACTGGCTGTGCTCCCAGGCCCACGGCCGGGTCCTGGAAGTCGCCGTCGGCACCGGACTGAACCTCCCCGCCTACCCCAAAGGCACCGACCTGACCGGGGTGGACCTGTCGCCAGCGATGCTGGAGCGCGCCCGCCAGCGGGCCGCCGACGCCGGCGTCGAAGTCACGCTCACCGAGGCGTCCGCCACCGAACTGCCCTTCCCCGACGCCTCCTTCGACACCGTCGTGTGCGCCCTCGCCCTGTGCTGCATCCCCGATGACCACCGCGCGGTCACCGAAATGCACCGGGTCCTCAAGCCAGGCAGCACCCTGCTGATCCTCGACCACGTCATCAGCAGCAACATCGCCGTCCGGATGGGGCAGCGACTCCTCGACCCCCTGCTGGTCAAACGGTTCGGCGACCACCAACTGCGACGCCCCCTGCACCTGGTCCGTCAGGCCGGATTCACCATCACCCGCCGCGACCGCTACAGCCTCGGCATGATCGAGCGCC
>NZ_JBVIHP010000071.1:0-3585 GCF_055570235.1 Streptomyces sp. NPDC031274
CGGCGACGGCACGCGCATCCCCGCCGACATCGTGGTGGACGCGACGGGGCGCCGCGCGCTGTCGCGCACGTGGCTGCGCAACGCCGGCCTGCCGGTCGCCCCAGACCGCACGAGTCCGTCCGGGCTCACCGGTTACACCCGCTTCTACCAGCGCAAGACCGGCACCCTGCCGGGGCCGGTCAACCGCGGCAACGCCGTCGGCGACATCTTCGGCCACTACGCCGGAGTCCTGCACCCGGGCGACAACGACGTCTTCTCCATCGCCCTGGCCACCCTGCCCGGAGACCGTGCGCTGCACGGCCTGCGCAGCCGGGCGGGGTTCACCGCGGCGGCGCGCGCCACCCCGGGTCTCGCCGCCTGGCTGGAGAACAGCGCCAGCGCGCCGATCTCGCCCGTCCGCGTGATCACCAGTCCGCCCAACACCCTGTGGGGCACGGCGAGCACCCGGCAGGTTCCGGTCGCCGGGCTGTTCCCGGTGGGCGACGCGGCCTGCATCACCAACCCGCTGTTCGGCCGCGGCATGTCGCTCGCCCTTGAGCACGCCTTCCGGCTCGCGGATCTGCTCGACGGGCGGCCGGACGTCGACATCGCGCAGCGCGAGGCCGTGGCCCGGATGACGCAGCAGCTGTTCCTCCCCTGGTACGAGCAGTCCGCCGCGTCCGACCGGCTGCGCATCGCCCGCTGGCGGGCCGCCGTGGACGGCGCGCCCGCCCCCGTGCCGGTCCGTTCGCAGGACGGCCCGCCCGGCTTCGACGACATCGCGGCCGCGGCGCGCAGCGACGGCACGGTGTGGCGAGGGCTGACCCGCATCCTCATGTCGCTCAGCACCCCCGAGGAGGTGCTCGGCGACGAGAGGTTCGTCGCCCGCGTCCGGCAGGCGGGACCGCCCGCCGAGGCACGGCCCGGGGGACCCGGCAGGGACGAGCTCGTCCACAAGGTCATGGCGGCCGAGGGGGCTCTCGTATGACGGCCCTCTCCCTGGAGCAGCCGCGTCCGCACCCGACGGCCTCATCCTCGGGCCGCCGCCGCGTCCTGCTCGCGCCGATCACCGTCACCCCGTCCAAGCCGCTGACCCCCAGCCATCTCAAGGGGCTCCTGTGGACGGACGTGATGTACCGGGCCACCCGGCCGCTGGCCGACGTCACCCTCCGCTACAGCCACACCACCTACCACCCCACCGAACAGACCCTGGGGTTCTGGGAGTTCCTCGACCGCACCCACGCCGACACCGACTACGCCGACCTCGCCGAGGACGGCATCGGCGAACTGTACGTCGACTTCCGCGCGGCGCCCCGCGCTTCGGCCCAGGCCCTGCGGCCCTACGCCGAAGCGGTCGAGCACGGCTGGGTGCACCCCGCGGGCACCCGCGTCCTGCGGCTGTGGAGCGAGCACTACGCCGCGCTCGGCCTGCACGACCCCGGCCTGCTGCGCCACCAGCCGCCCGGTCTCACCCTCGACGCCGCCCTGAACCGCCTGGCCGACCTCGGCATGTGCCTGGACCAGCGCGAGGTCGGCGGGCCCGTCTACCTGGACCTCACCCGCTTCGGGCTGCCGCTGCGGCAGCTGGTCACGGCCGACGGGCGCGCCAACTACCTGGCCTGCGCGCTGCGCGAACTCCTGCCCATGGCACCGGACTTCGACGAGGTGGTGCTGCTCTACGACAGCGAGCTCGACCCCGACTACCAGCAGCTGGAGCGGGTGCTCACGGCGCTGGGCCCCAGTGTGCGGCGGGTGAGCCTGGGCCGGGTGCCCATCGACGGGCAGATCCGCTCGGCGCGCCAGGGCGGCTGGCGCGACGTGCACGCGGGCGCGCTCCTGCGGTCCGTGCGCGGCGAGCACGACCCGGCGGCCGTCCGTCTGGGCATGCGGCTGTACTTCATCGCCATGCTCGGGCCCGGCCGGCAGCAGTCCTTCCGCGCCGACCTGCTGCGCCAGAGCATCAAGCGGGCCGGGCAGCTCCTCGCGTCGGCCCAGCACGATGCGCCGCGACCGCTCGACGAGCATCTCGCGCGACACCGCAAGGACCACCTGTACGTCGATCCGTACCGGCTGACCTCCGGCCTGCTCGGCAAGCGCCGTGCCGCACCCGCATCGGACCTCCTGACGGCGGTGTTCTCATGACCTTGACCCAGCAGGGCCTGCGCGAGCGGGCCGCCGCACGCATCCGTGCCGCACGGCCCGACCTCGCGGCCCGGCACGACCTGGACAGCTACGACGGTCTCGTGGCGGCCCAGCACGACATCGCGGCCGAGGACGCCGACACGGGCGCCCTGGCCGCCGTGGTGCTGCGCAGCTTCGACCTCGCCCAATGGGCCCGCGAAACCTGCGTGTTCGCCCTGGGTGTGGGCCCTGAGCGGGCCTCCGCCTGGCGCACCTCGTTCACCCGCACCGTGTTCCTCGCGGGCAACCCCGCGCACCTGCGCGACCGGTTCGCCTTCGCGCACCTCGCCCCCGACCTCTCGGCGGCGTGGGCCGCGCCGGGGCCCGCCGCGGAGACGGCCGGGCTGCGCCGGCTCCTGAAACTCTTCGACGGCCCGGCCGCCCTGCCGGACCGCCCGGACACCGTCATCGAGATCCCCGGCGAGCCCCCGGCGGGCAGCCGCGACGGCGTGTGCCGCGAGCTGCATGTCGCCACCGCCGACTGCACCGTCTCCGAGGCCCTCGTCCACGTCAATCACGTGCTCGTCGAGGCGGTCCTTGACGGTGTCATCGCACCCGGCGACCGCCTGACGCTGCGCCAGTTGCCGCACATCTCCTGGGGGCAGGCGCACCTGGCCCGCGTGCGCGCCGTCGCCGACCACCAGCTCCCCGGCCGGCTGAAGGCCGCCGCCGGACTCACCGAGGAGGCACTCCTTGCCTGAAGCGACCGCGACCGCGACCGCACCCCCGATCCCGGCCCCGACCCCGATCCCGGCCCCGACCACCACCGACACCCGGGCCATCCGGTTCGGCTATCACGGCTCCGCCGCGGTGGCGTCCCACATCATCGGTCTTGCCGGCTGGGACGAGGCCGCCGTGCGGCTGAGCGAGTACGACGTCGCCGACCCGTTCAGCGGCGTACGAGCGGACGAACTGGACCTGATCATCGTCAAGTTCGGCCTCAGGGAGCACGACCTGGTCACCAGCCGGGTGCTCACCGAGGACGCCCGCGCGGTCGTCGTCGGCGCGGGACACCCGCTCGCCGCCCGCGATTCGGTCTCCGTCGAGGAACTCGCCGACCACGACACCTTCGCCCGGCCCGGCACCTTCCCCGAGTACGTGTGGGACGAGGTCGTGCCGCCGCGTACCCCTGCAGGACGGCCCATCCGCCGCAACCGCCTGGTCACCGCCATCCCCGAGATGATGGGCCTGGTGGCCAAGGGCGAGGCGGTGCACATCTCGCTCCTGTCGCTCGCCGACATCGCGCCGCCGAGCATCCGTGTGGTGCCCATTCACGACCTGCCGCCCGCCCCGGTGACCGTGGCCTGGCGCCGTGGCCGTGAACTTCCCGAGCACATACGGGAGTTCATCACCACAGCGGAAGCGGAGGCCTCCCGATGACCACCCCGGTGACCCCGGTGCCCATGGTGCTGCTGCACGCCCTTT
>NZ_JBVIHP010000072.1:0-3430 GCF_055570235.1 Streptomyces sp. NPDC031274
ATCTACCAGGCCCGCCTCCAGGCCCGCTTCGGCCGCTCCTGGCGCCGCAAGGCCCCCGTGGAGTCCCTGATGCCGCTGCGCCTGGCGCGGTTCGGCGTGCCGCTCGCGGAGACCGCGCCCGCGGGGCTCGCAGCGGCGGGGATCGAACCCGCACTGCTTCCGCCGACCGGCCGTGCAGTCCGTACTGCCGTCCCAGCCCGCGAGGCTGAACGCGAGGAGCTCCAGGAGCCAGAGCAGCAGGATGAGGCGGGCGCGGGGGAGGCTTCGCTGCCGGAGCCGTTGCCGCCCCAGGCCCCGTCGCAGGAGGCGTACATCGCCGTCACGCCGGTCGACGATGCGGAACTTGAGGGCTACGACGAGGCGCTCCGTGCCTACGTCAGTCAGTACGGCGTCGCTCCCACCGGCCATCAGTTCGGCTACTACCTCCTGGACACCTATGGCGTCGCGGCCGCCGGTGGCCGGCCGTTCTCAGACGCTGAGCTGCGCCCCCTGCTCCAGACCCTCCGGGAACGAGAGGCGGCCGCCGATCCGGTGGCCGAGGAGCAGAGCGTGAGCGGCCCGGATATGCCGTCGGCACCGATGGACGCGATGGTGCCGGCTGACGCCTCAAGTGTGGCCGCGGAGTCGCACGCCTTCTTCGGCGCCCCGCCTGCTGAACCGGCCCGCACTCCGGAGCCGGTGGCCGAGTCGCTGCCCGTGGCGAGCGTCGAGCCATCCACTCTGCGGATGGCGGGCGGGATCGCGGAGGGAGCTCTGGTCACGCCCGGAGCAGCTGGGGTGTCCGCGTCGGCTCCGCGCGACGGGGAGGCTGACGTGGCCGTGGCCGGCCAGCTCGCCCTGCAGCCAGAGCGGTCACCCGAGGAGGCGGAGATGCTGCCGGAGGACGAGCGGGTCCGTGCGGCGGTGGAACTGCTGCGCGCCGAGCCGTCGATGAGCGGTGCGGCGATTGGCCGGAAGCTGAACCTCTCGGAGCGGACGGCGCGCAGGGTGGCCGGTCAGGCGCGCGACTTCATCGACGAGCAGGAGCGGGCGACGTACCGGCCGCTGCAGTCGGTACCCAACCAGCGATAGCGGCCGGTCATCGCTGGCCGATTGGTTGGTAATTCAAGTAATCGGCCAGTGCTCAGCCGCCTTGATCGGTCACCGGAATCCCGCGATGAGGTGGCCGACGAGGTCCGATCGGCCACCGGCCATGGCCGATCCCCCCTCATCGGCCATCGCCGACGACCGCGCGCGAGCAGGCGCCCGAGCCCTCCGAGCGCCTTGAGGCCGGCGCCGATGGCGACCCGCCGATCAACCTCGGACATCACAGGTAACCGCTAGCTGACCTGCAGGTATCAAGGGCCATCGGTGCTGGTTACCCGAATCGGGTAACCGATGACCGGCCGCGAGTGGCCCTGATGAGTCCGGGTAACCGGCCTCGCCGGACTGCGGTTACCCGGCCCCATCGCGACCGGCCGCGCTGCGCAGGTGCGCAACGGTGATGGGTGCGCCATCGCTCGGCCGCTGCTGGCATCCAGGAGGGGGCGATGACCGATGCAGCGATGACCGATGACGCGCGGTTCCGGCCGCGACGGGCCCAGCGACGGCCAACGATGGGTGAGCGATGGGCGGCGATGACCCGCCGACGACTCGACGACGGAGCCGGCCACACCCATCGGCCATCGTCGGCCACTCATGGCTTGCTGTGGGTGGCCGACGTGGCCAACGGGCGGTCAGGCCTTCGCCATGAGCTCGTTGAGGATGGTGATGGTCTCGTCCTCGGTCTCGGTGCCGAGCCTCATGTTGAAGTCCTCCAGGGCCTCGGCGGCCCGTTCCAGGGAGTCGTGGTCGCCGAGCGCGGCGTAGGCCTGGAAGAGGATGCGGTAGAGGCTCTCGATCTCCGGGGCGACGTCCAGCCCCTTGGCCGCGGCCCAGACTGCGCCCCGGGGGTCGCGGTCTTCGAGGCAGCGCTGGGCGAGTTCCTCGGCGGTGAGGACGATCTTGCTGAGCATGACCTGGGCCAGGTGTTCGGCCCACCGGTAGCGGCGGCGGTCATCGGACATGAACGGCCGCCCACGGACCAGTCCGAGAGCCCCACGCAACGCCTGGGCGGCATGCGGCCCGCTCGTGGTGGAAGTGGAGTCGACGATAGGTCCACTGTGCCATCACGCGGATCCCAGTTGGGACCATCCCTGCGGGTGCGGGGAGCACGAGTACATCCTCCACTACGAGTTCACCACCCTGGGACCATCCCTGCGGGTGTGAGGAGCACGACCTTGAGCAGCTTCTCGGGGAGGACCTCGGCGACCACTCCCGCACGCGCTGGGAGCAGTCGCGGCTGAACGTCGTGGTGTCGAACCGCGCAGAGCCATCCCCGACGCGCGGGGAGCAGCAAAGGAGAGGGCCGGATGCCCTCACCCAGTAGAGATCATCCACGCGCGGGGAGCAGCTCTACACCCTTCCTGAGGACCGACGCGTCGCGGGACCGTCCCTGCGGGGGCGGGGGCGGGGGCGGGAGGGCACATCTCGATCACGCGGCGAACAACGTCCGCGCTGGGACCAACCCCGCACGTGCGGGGAGCACTTCGCAGTCCCGCCACGCGATCACGCGCACCGCGGGACCATCCCCGCGGGTGCGGGGAGCACCAGTCGCGCTGGGCGGGCAGCTCCGGCCGCTGGGGACCATCCCCGCGGGTGCGGGGAGCACCGGGCACGGGGGTCCAGTTCACAAGATCAGTCGGGACCATCCCCGCGGGTGCGGGGAGCACAGAGCAGACCCGGAGGACAACGGAGCAGCCCCGGGACCATCCCCGCGGGTGCGGGGAGCACACGTAGAGCCGGGCGTTTTCGACGAGCAGCTGGGGACCATCCCCGCGGGTGCGGGGAGCACGACACATCGAGCCGGACGGAACGGGCCGAGGC
The DNA here is from genome assembly GCF_055570235.1 of Streptomyces sp. NPDC031274. Taxonomy (NCBI): domain Bacteria; kingdom Bacillati; phylum Actinomycetota; class Actinomycetes; order Kitasatosporales; family Streptomycetaceae; genus Streptomyces; species Streptomyces sp. NPDC031274. The sequence goes on from NZ_JBVIHP010000072.1 coordinate 2,905, forward strand.
GGGACCATCCCCGCGGGTGCGGGGAGCACGACGAGAACGCCGACTACATCAAGCACTTCCAGGGACCATCCCCGCGGGTGCGGGGAGCACCGCTCCCCCCGCCCCCTGAGAAGTAGCGGCCGGGGACCATCCCCGCGGGTGCGGGGAGCACAAACCCTGTCGGGCAAGACGATCGGCATCGACAGGACATCCCCGCGGGTGCGGGGAGCACCTTGCGTTCGGGGACGACGGCGAGCACGGGAGGGGACCATCCCCGCGGGTGCGGGGAGCACGGCGACCGGACCGCCCGGGGCCGGGCCGTCTGGGGACCATCCCCGCGGGTGCGGGGAGCACGGATACAGCGGATCGAGGACCGGACGGTCGCAGGGACCATCCCCGCGGGTGCGGGGAGCACGAAGCGCTCGGGCAGGGCTACGAGGTCGCCCTGGGAGCATCCCCGCGGGTGCGGGGAGCACAGCACCACGGTCTCCAGCACGACGAAGGGCCTGGGACCATCCCTGCGGGTGCGGGGAGCACAGGTACGCGG
>NZ_JBVIHP010000073.1:0-3337 GCF_055570235.1 Streptomyces sp. NPDC031274
CGGATCGGCGACCTGGACGATCGGCTCCATGTCGTGGCGAGCCGGTGCGGGCCAGTAATGCTTGCGCTGGAAGGCGTAGGTGGGCAGGTCGATGCGGTGTCCGCCGGCGAGCAGCGGCGACCAGTCGACGGGCAGGCCTCGCACCCAGCCCTCGGCGAGAGACGTGACGAAGCGCTCCAGGCCGCCCTCGTCGCGACGCAGGGAGCCAAGGACCAGCGCGTCGCCACCTGCGGCGTCCAGAGTCTCCTGGAGTCCTACGGTGAGGACGGGGTGGGCGGAGGCCTCGATGAAGAAGCGGTAGCCCTGCTCGGCCAGCGCCTTCGTGGCCTCCTCGAAGCGGACGGTCTGGCGCAGGTTGGTGTACCAGTACTCGGCATCCATCACGGTGGTGTCGAGCCAGTCGCCGGTCACCGTGGAGAAGAAGGGCACATCGGCTGTACGCGGCTCAAGTCCCGCCAGAACTTGCTGCAGTTCGGCGTGGATGGTCTCCACATGCGCCGAGTGCGAGGCGTAGTCCACCGGAATGCGGCGCGCTCGGACCTCGTCCGCCTCACAGGCGGCAAGAAGAGCATCCAACTCGGCCACATCGCCGGAAACGACCACCGCCGAAGGCCCGTTGACCGCCGCGACGGAGAGCCCCTCGGTCAGCCGCTCCCGCACCTCTGCCACCGGCAGGGCTACGGACACCATGCCGCCCAGGCCGGACAGCGCCAGGATCGCCTTCGACCGCAGGGCCACCACCTTGGCCGCATCCTCGATGGACAGCGCCCCGGCCACACAAGCCGCCGCGATCTCACCCTGCGAATGACCCACCACAGCAGCAGGCTGCACCCCGTGGGCACGCCACAGCTCGGCAAGCGACACCATCACGGCCCACAACACCGGCTGGACCACGTCGACGCGCTCCAGCGCCTCCGCGTCCTCCAGGACGTCGAACAGCGACCAGTCCACATACGAGGACAGCGCATCACCGCATTCCCGCATGCGCCCTGCGAACACCGGTGAGGACTCGATCAGTTCGGCGGCCATGCCCACCCACTGCGACCCCTGACCCGGGAACACGAACACACTCTTGCCGCCCGTGCCCAGACTGATCCCACTCACCGCACGGGCATCAGCACCACCCGAAGCAATCGCCCGCAGGCTTTCCCGCAGCGACTCCAGATCACCACCCACCACCGCGGCACGGTACTCCAGCGCCGCACGCGACGTAGCCAGCGACAGACCCACGTCAACCGGCGCCACACCCTCCGAACCCGCAACACGCTCCAGCAGCCGATCGGCCTGCGCCTTCAGCGCCTCCTCCGACTTCGCCGACAACACCCACGGAACAACCGACGGTGCGGGCGTAGCCGCAGGAGACTCGTCCGCTTCAGGTTCGGGTGCCTCTTCGGGTGCCTCTTCCAGGATGATGTGCGCGTTGGTGCCGCTGATGCCGAATGACGACACACCCGCACGCCGCGGACCGTTCTCCCGCAGCCACTCACGGTTGTCGGTCAGCAGCTCGACAGCCCCTACCGACCAGTCCACATGTGACGACGGCGCATCGATGTGCAGCGACTTCGGCAGCACCTTCTCCTGCAGTGCCATGACCATCTTGATGATGCCGACCACACCGGCAGCTGCCTGCGTGTGACCGATGTTCGACTTCACCGACCCCAGCCACAACGGCCGCTCCGGGTCACGATCACGCCCATACGTGGCCAGCAGCGCCTGCGCCTCGATCGGGTCACCGAGGGTCGTTCCGGTACCGTGCGCCTCCACGATGTCCACATCCGCCGGATTCAGACCGGCGTTGGCCAGGGCCTGGCGGATGACGCGCTGCTGCGACGGACCGTTCGGCGCGGTCAGACCGTTCGACGCACCGTCCTGGTTGAGGGCCGATCCCTGGACCACGGCCAGTACTTGGTGTCCGTTGCGTCGGGCATCCGAGAGCCGCTCGACGAGCAGGACGCCGACACCCTCGCCCCAGCCCATCCCATCGGCCGCATCGGCGAACGGCTTGGACCGTCCGTCACGCGCCATGCCCCGCTGACGGGCGAACTCGGTGAACGCCGTGGGCGTGCACATCACGGTGACCCCACCCACCAGCGCCATGGAGCACTCGCCACTGCGCAGCGCCTGCGCCGCCATGTGCAGAGCTACCAGGGACGACGAGCAAGCGGCGTCGACGGACAGCGCAGGGCCTTCGAGGCCGAGCGTGTAGGAGACACGGCCGGAGATCACACTCGTGGCCTCGCCGGTGACGACGTACCCCTCGAGCTCCTCGGGAACGCGGGCAGTCATGCCGTAGCCGGCGGAGTAAGCCCCCGCGTACACGCCTATGTCCTTGCCGCGAACCGACGTCGGGTCGATTCCGGCCCGCTCCAGCGCCTCCCATGACGTTTCCAGGAAGAGCCGCTGCTGCGGGTCCATGGAGAGCGCCTCGCGCGGCGAAATGCCGAAGAACTCGGCGTCGAAACCGGCTACGTCGTGAACGAAGGCGCCTTCGCTGGTGTACGAGGTGCCGGGGCGCTCCGGGTCGGAGTCGAAGAGGTTGTCGAGGTCCCAGCCGCGGTCCGTCGGGAAGTCTCCCACGGCGTCACCGCCGCTGGTGACCAACTGCCACAGGTTCTCCGGGGAGTCGGCACCGCCCGGGAACCGGCAGCTCATCGACACGATCACTATCGGGTCGTCGTCCGTCGCGGACCGGGTGGAGACAACAGCCGTGGATATGGCCTCCAGGTCACCGACCAGTTCGGTCTTGAGGTGGTCGGCGAGAGCGGCGGGGGTCGGGTAGTCGAAGACGAGAGTGGCCGGCAGCTTCAGGCCTGTGGCCGAGGTGAGCAGGTTGCGCAGCTCGACCGCGGTCAGCGAGTCGAAGCCCAGCTCCTTGAAGGCCAGTTCGGCTCCCACCGAACTCGTCCCGGAGTGTCCAAGCACCGATGCCGCATTCGCCCGCACCAGATCCAGCAGCAGCTCCTGGCGCCCCCGCTCATCCAGCGCCGCAAGACGCTGGACCAGAGCCGAACCACCCGGCGCATCACCACGGGACTCCACCGTCCGACGCACCGTGGCACGCACCAGCCCACGCAACAGCATGGGCACCGCCTCACCCTGACCACGCAGAACCGACAGATCCATCGGATGCGGAACAAGCAGCGGCTCATCCAGAGCCACCGACGCATCAAACAGCCGCATCCCCTGCTCGGTCTCCAACAACCGCAGACCAGTGCGGTACAAACGCTGAATCTCGGTATCGCCCAGGTGTCCGGTCATGCTGCTGCGCTGCGACCACAGACCCCACGCCAGCGCCTGGCCCGCCAGCCCACGCATCCGACGACGCTGCACCAGCGCC
>NZ_JBVIHP010000074.1:0-3176 GCF_055570235.1 Streptomyces sp. NPDC031274
GCGAAGTCCCGGAAGAAGCCGAGGGGTACCTGGGCACGGGCATCGCCGGCAGTGTCGCGTCGGGACGGGTGTCCTACACCCTGGGTCTCGAGGGCCCTGCACTGACCGTGGACACGGCGTGTTCGTCTTCGCTGGTGGCCCTGCACCTGGCGTGCGAATCGCTGCGGCGCGGCGAGTGCTCGATGGCACTGGCCGGAGGCGTCACCGTCATGGCGACGCCGGCCACGTTCATCGAGTTCTCGCGTCAGCGGGGGCTTGCGGCGGACGGCCGGTGCAAGTCGTTCGCCGATGCGGCCGACGGCACGGGCTGGGGCGAGGGCGTCGGCATGCTCCTCGTCGAGCGGCTCTCGGACGCCGTACGCAATGGTCACCAGGTCCTGGCTGTCGTACGCGGCTCCGCCGTGAACCAGGACGGCGCCTCCAACGGCCTCACCGCACCCAACGGACCGTCTCAACAGCGGGTGATCCGGGACGCGTTGGCGAACGCCGGGCTTTCCCCGCAGGACGTCGACGCGGTCGAGGCACACGGCACGGGCACCACGCTCGGTGACCCGATCGAAGCCCAGGCACTGCTGGCCACCTACGGACAGGACCGGGGCTCGGACCGTCCGCTGCTCCTTGGCTCGGTGAAGTCCAACATCGGACACACCCAGGCCGCTGCGGGCGTCGCCGGTGTCATCAAGATGGTCATGGCAATGCAGCACGGCGTACTGCCCCAGACCCTCCACGTCGACGAACCATCGCAGCATGTCGACTGGTCGGCAGGCGCGGTGGAACTGCTCACCGAGCGGACCGACTGGCCGGAAACCGGTGACGCGCGGCGCGCGGGTGTGTCCTCGTTCGGCGTGAGCGGCACCAACGCCCACGTGATCCTGGAGCAGGCACCCGCGGCCCTTGTGCAGATACGCACGTCCGCCGAGGCCGATGAGAGCCGCGCCGAGCCGTCCACCATGCCGTGGGTGATGTCGGCCCAGGACGGGGCAGGGCTGCGTGCGCAGGCCGAGCGGCTGCGGTCGTTCGTGGCCTCGGACCCGGACCTGCTCCCGGCGGACGTGGCCTGGTCGTTGGCAACAACCCGCGCCAAACTGTCGCACCGCGCGGTGGTCGTGGGCGCGGACCGCGCGGAGTTGCTGCGCGGCCTGGACGCGGTGGCGAACGACGAACCCGCCCCGGGCGTAGTGACAGGCCTCGCCGGAACTCCGTCCGGCGTGGTGTTCGTCTTCCCCGGTCAGGGTTCACAGTGGGTGGGGATGGCGAGTGAACTCCTCGCCACCTCACCAGTGTTCGCGGATCGGATGCGGGAGTGCGCGGACGCGCTGGACCCGTTTGTGGACTGGTCACTGTTCGATGTGCTCGACGATGAGGAAGCCCTGCTCCGGGTCGATGTGGTCCAGCCGGTCCTGTGGGCCGTCATGGTCTCGCTGGCCGAGCTGTGGCGTTCGTATGGAGTCGTTCCGGCCGCAGTCGTCGGCCACTCCCAGGGGGAGATCGCGGCGGCATGCGTCGCGGGCGGGCTCAGTCTGGAGGACGGGGCCCGCATCGCGGCCCTGCGCAGCAAGGCACTCCTCGCCCTGTCCGGGCGGGGCGGCATGGTCTCCGTGCCCCTGCCCGCAGACCAACTCCGCGACCGCGACGGGCTGTCCATCGCCGCCGTCAACGGACCCGCCTCCACCGTCATCTCCGGCGACAACGACACCCTGGACACAGTCCTGGCGGAGTTCCCGCAGGCCAAACGCATCCCCGTCGACTACGCCTCCCACTCCCCCCACGTGGAGGAGATCGAAAGGGAACTGGCCGAGGCCCTCGCCCCCATCACCCCCACAGCGGGTCACATCCCCTTCTACTCGACCGTCACCGGCGAACTCACCAACACCGCAGAGCTGAACGCCGCGTACTGGTACCGCAACCTGCGCCACACCGTCCAATTCCAAGACACCATCCAGACGTTGCTCGGCCACGGACACACCACCTTCGTCGAAGCCAGCCCTCACCCCGTCCTCGCAGGCGGAGTGCGTGACATCGCCGACGCGGCCGAGACGGCTGTCGTGGCGACCGGCTCCCTGCGCCGCGGTGAAGGGGGCGTCCGTCGGTTCCTGACCTCGCTGGCCGAGCTCTCAGCCTTCGGCACCGTGACGGACTGGCACGCCGTGTTCGCCGGGAGCGGGGCGCAGCGCGTCGACCTGCCGACGTATCCGTTCCAGCGGGAACGCTTCTGGGTCGAGCCGAGCACCCCTGCTGCTGCACCGCTCACCGAGGCGGACGGCGAGTTCTGGGCGGCGGTCGAGCGGGAGGACGTCGAATCGCTGTCGGCGGCCCTCGGTCTCGACGGGGAGCAGCTGAACGGGCTGCTGCCCGCACTGTCTGCCTGGCGCCGACGACGGAACGACCGATCCATCCAGGAGTCGCTCCGTTATCGCATCGACTGGAGGCCGCTGACCGGCAATCAGTCGGCGTCCCTGTCGGGTTCGTGGCTCGTGGTGGTCTCCGAGGCCGAGGCCGAGCACCCGTGGGTCTCGGGCGTGACCGAAGCACTGGCCGCTCACGGGGCCCAGCCGTCACTGCTCGTACTCGGAGAGCACGAACTCGACCGCGACGGACTGGCCGAGCGGCTGCGGAGCTCCGCGGACGCCGTGGGTGTGGTGTCGCTCGTCGCTCTCGACCGGCGGCCGCATCCCGACTTCGCATCCGTGCCGGTCGGCTTCGCCTTGACGGTGCTGCTGTCGCAGGCCATGGGAGACGCCGGAATGGAGGCACTCCTGTGGAGCGTGACCCAGCAGGCGGTGTCTACCGAGGGTGCCGATCTCGTCGATGCGCCGGAGCCGGCTCTGGTGTGGGGCCTCGGCCGTGTCGTAGCGCTGGAACAGCCCTTGCGCTGGGGCGGATTGATCGACCTTCCGGCAGTTGTGGACGGCAGGTCCGCCACGCAGCTGATCCGGGTGTTGTCGGGTGTGACCGGTGAGGACCAGGTAGCGATCCGCGCAGCGGGCGCCTACGGACGCAGGCTCACCCACGCACCCGCGCTCAACCCCGAAGCACCCGCCTGGCAACCCACCGGAACCATCCTCGTCACCGGCGGCACCGGCGCACTCGGCAGCCACGTCGCACGATGGCTCGCCCACCACGGCGCCGACCACCTCATCCTCACAAGCCGCCGCGGCATGAACGCCCCCGGCGCA
>NZ_JBVIHP010000075.1:0-3173 GCF_055570235.1 Streptomyces sp. NPDC031274
CTGCTAGGAGTGGGTAGACCATGGAACGTACGTCGGTAGAGCTCTTCGCGGGCGGAGGCGGGCTGGTCCAGGCCAGCACGAAGACCGGGTTCCGGCACCTGCTGCTCAATGAGTTCGCCAAGAGGGCGTGCGAGACGCTCGAAGGGAACCGCTTCGACGCGTTCCCCGAGGGCACTGCGTCTGACGTGCTGGCAAAGTGGCTGGACGGGATCGACGAGCAACGCGAGCGGGGCTCCGGGGTCGCTTGCGCCGGAGAGCGCCCTCTTTACCCTCCGCTGGTCACTGGAGACGTCCGCCGGCTGGACATGAGCTTTCTCCGGGAGCGGGAGGTCGATCTCTTGGCCGGCGGACCTCCGTGCCAGCCGTTCAGCCTCGGTGGGGTCGCGAAGGGCGACGAGGACGAGCGGAACATGTTCCCGGAGATGTTCCGGGCGGTTCGCGAGATCCGACCCAAGGCCGTTGTCTGTGAGAACGTCCGAGGACTTCTCCGTCCGTCCTTCAGGCCGTACTTCAACTACATCAAGCGCGAGCTCACTCTGCCGTTCGTGCAGCGCCGGGACGGCGCCACGTGGCAGGAGCACGACCGTGCGTTGCGTGAGCGGATCGAGGCGAAGGACACAGATCCGGCGGAGACATACGAGGTCACCGAACATGAGGTGAACGCCGCCAACTACGGGGTGCCACAGATCCGCAACCGTGTGATCCTCCTGGCCTTTCGCGCCGACCTGGGCGTGGACCCGGATCTGGTCAAGCGTGCTGTGGCGCGTACCCACTCCCATGCGGCCCTCGCGCGGACGATCCTCGATGGCTCCTACTGGAGCCGCCACGAGGAGGAGGGCACCAAGGTTCCGAAACGAGTCATCGACCTGGTGACGTCGCGTTACCAGAACGAGCAGCTGACGTTCGAGAGTGGTGATGACGAGCTAAAGCCGTGGCTCACCCTCCGGGACGCGGTACTGGGACTGCCCAAGATCGACACCCGCAAGCTCGATAAGACGACGGAGCAGGAAGGCGTGCCCGACCACGTCGGTTGGCCCGGAGCCCGGATCTATCACGGGCACACGCCTAACGAACTCGACCGGCCAGCCAAGACGGTCAAGGCTGGGGTGCACGGGGTGCCCGGCGGCGAGTCGGTCATGCAGCTCGACAACTTGGTCGTCGATGAGGAAACCGGGCAGAGGCGCCCCGAGCATCGGTACATGACAGTGCGCGAGGCCGCCAGGGTTATGACGTTCGGTGACGGCTGGAGCATGGCAGGTCCGCGCGGTGAGCGTATGCGGCAGCTGGGCAACGCGGTTCCCGTGAAGCTGGGCGAGGTCTTCACCAGCGCGGTCGCGAAGGCCCTTGATGACGCTGAGCGACGTTCGTGAACGACGCCACCGCGTCCCGGCAAGAGGGCTGGAAGGATAAGCCGCCGCCCGAGAGGGCGTGGCGAGGCCGTCAGGGGCGGACCAGGAAGGCGATCATCGCTGAGCAAGATCGTGCCGCGGGGAGCCGCGAGGAGCGTTATGTCAAGCGCAAGGACGGCGAGTACGCGCTGGGCTCGATCACGTTGAAGGTGTTGCCCAGCACTCGCCGCATCCGGGCCTATCTCCGCTGGTCGGAGGGTGGCCGTTCGCCCGCTCTCTATGTCGGTGAGGTCGAGCACCCGACGCGAGCGGCGAACCTGGACCAGGCGTGGAAGATCGCGAAGGACCGGGGCATGGTCGGGAAGCGTCCCGTCCCCGAAGGATCATGGGCGTCGTCGTCCGCCACACGATCGGTGATGCGCGGGAACCGAGGCCGCGACACGGCGCCTGAACTTCGGATCCGGTCGTTGCTGCACCAGGAGGGCCTGTGCTATCGCGTGTCCACTCGACCGCTGCCCGGCGTGAGGCGAACCGCCGACCTGGTCTTCAGCCGAGCGCGAGTCGCCGTCTTCGTCGACGGGTGCTTCTGGCATGGCTGCCCGGACCACTGTCGGCCCGCCCGGACCAACAGCGACTTCTGGCGCGCGAAAATCGACGGAAATCGAGCCAGGGACGCTCAGACCGATCGGCTTCTGGCGGACGCGGGATGGCGGGCTATCAGAATTTGGGAGCACGAAGATCCGGTGCGAGCGGCGCGTCGGATCACCGCGGCCGTTCGCGGCTTTGCGGGGCAGGTCGATCACGGCGTCCCATGACTCAGGAGGTCGTTGATCGCGTCTGACGCGCGGCGGAGGACGATGCGCCCGTCTGCGTCGCGAATGCGAGCAGGTGCTCCCCGATGTTGATGCCGGCCTCGGCCAGCAGCCCCAAGGGCGGTTCGACGCGCCCATCGGACTCTACGGATGCCTCGGCGGGTTCACGGATCACGGGGTGAGCCTCCCAAGAGCCGTCGGCGTCCGCCACCGGCCCTGCTGACCTGCGGTGCGGGTTGCACTTGCGATGATCCTTCTATCGCGTCGTGAAGGGCGCCCTCGTTTCCTCAAGTGGGTTCAGTGGAGCGAAACTTGGCGCGCGTTGTCAGTGATGCCCTCTACTCTCTTCATCACGCGTACGGCTCGACCCGAGCCGCGCGTCGAAACGCGGCCCGCGGAAGGGCTCTCTTCGGCGTGCCCACGCGAGACGAGGACAGGGGGTCCGTCCACCTATGAAGATCACTCCATCCGCGCGCGTGCTGCGCATGCTGGGTGAGATCGAGTTCGACGAGTGGCAGTGCATCGCGGAGTTGATCGACAACGCCTTCGACGACTTCACCGAGATCCATCGCTCCGGGACCCCCTGGGCGGGGGGGTACCGGGTCAGCGTCGAGCTCCCCGACTCGGCCCAGGGGCAGCTCGTCATCACCGACACGGGGCGCGGCATGACGTATGACCGACTGGAGCGGGCCGTACGGGCCGGCTGGTCGGGCAACGACATGCACGACAAGCTCGGCCTATTCGGCATGGGGTTCAACGTCTCCACGGCCCGGCTCGGGAAGCGCACGCGGGTCCTGACGACGCGGCAGGGCGACACCGAGTGGATCGGTGTGGAGATCGATCTGGACCGCATCGGAGACGACTTCGAGGCGGAGGACATCACCGAGCCGAAGGCCGATCCCAACGAGCACGGCACCCGTATCGTCATCAGCCGCCTGCACCCGACGCGCGCCGGATGGCTGCGGAAGAACGGCTCGGCTCTGCGCAACATCCTGGGACAGGTCTACTCCTG
>NZ_JBVIHP010000076.1:0-3161 GCF_055570235.1 Streptomyces sp. NPDC031274
CATGCCCAGCGGGTCCTCCGGCTTGAACACGTCCTCGGGCCGGTCGGACCAGAAGGCGTCGCTGACCAGACCCAGCCGGTCGTCGGTGCTCCACCCCACCAGGAAGCGGCCCCCTACGTAGTGCACGCTCTGGCTCGTGGCCTCCTCGGGGAGACGGAACGCGCACGCGGCGCGGCACCCCGAGTGGTCGACTGCGACGGCGCGCTCGCGGGAGAAGACGGTGAGCACGGGCCAGGTGCCCGTCACCCCCGTCACCGTGCCGTCGTCGAACTCGGCCAGGGCGTCCTCCAGGGCGGGCCAGCCGAACTCCTCCGGAAGCCCGGCCCGCAGGGCACGCGCGAGCGGACCCACCAGGTCAAGCTCCGCCAGGGCCTCTTCGATGCCGTCCAGAGCGGTGGCCGTCGGCCGGTCGAGCAAGGACCCGAGCTCGACCACCGACTCCTCGGCGGCGGCAAGTCCTCCGCCGCGCAACTCCTCGAGCAGCCGGGTGATCCGCCCGTGCACCTCGGCATTGATGCCGGCGTTGCCCGGCAGCAGCGTCAGTGCGGTGCCGCGCCGCAGCCGGGCGTGGACCGTGCCCTCCAGGCGCGGCCCGAAGACCGGGTCCCCGGCCAGGGAACGCAGGTCGCGGTGCGAACGCTCGCCCCAGAAGTTGAGCGGCACCCGCAGGCCGGGGTCCTCCACGGCGATGCCAGCGGCCAGGCAGGTGTCCAACAGATCGGCGTCCAGGCCTGTGTAGTGGTGCCGCGTCCTGTGCACCTGGACCGGCCTGCCCTCCGCGCGGACGAACGGCGCGAGTCCGGTCACCAGGTCGAGCAGTTCCCGCGGAAGCTGCTGGCGGCTGACGCCGCCGCCGTCGGCCTCCCGATAGCCGTAGGCGTACGTGAACCGCCCGAGCCAGGCCCCGCAGCCGCCCTCGGGCGTGACCCGGCCCGCCACCATGGCGTCGCTCGCTCCGGAGCGGGCCAGCAGGCGCAGCCAGGCGGCGCCGTCGGTGTTGTGGGAGGGGAAGAGGTCCACCAGGGCTGTGCTCAGCGCGTCGTCGGCCGGGTGGTCCGCGAGTACGGTGGCCGCCGCGTCGAGGAGGGCGTCCGGCACGGCCTTCCCGCGCGCCTGGCGCAGGACTTCGCCGAGGACGCGCGCCTCCTCCGCCTGCCCGAGGCCGGCGCTCCGCACCGAATTCCGGATCCGCGCGGCCAGGTCGGCGGCGAGGCCCGCGGGTGACCCCGCCCACGCCGTCAGGAAGCGCACGAACTCCTGATGCGCACGCTCCGGAGACAGCGAGGCGGCCAGCCACCGCTGATGCGCGCCCATCTCCTTGGCGGGCAGGGCGCCCGCGCCGGCGAACAACAGGACGTTCTCCAGGCGGTGTCCCTCGTCGACCGGGAGTCCCAGCTCCTGCTCGGCCTGGCGTGCCAGTGCGTAGGCACGACCGGCGTGACGGGGCTGCCCGGAGCTGAGCCGGTGACCCACCGTGTCCCAGAACCACGGCCGGTGCGCCTCGGGCAACCGCTGGGCGCGCCAGCCCAGTTCCCGCAGCACCCGCCCCGGCTTCTCGTACGCCCGCACGAGCTCGGTCCGCAGCAGCTCTGTCGACTCCTCGGCGAGCGGCTCGGCAGCGGGGTCATGAGCCCTTACCCAGTCGAGGTACAGCGTGGAGGAGTGGGGGTGCGTCGGCAGAGGAATCACAAGCGCTGGAGCCATGTCGAAGATCCTGACACGCGCCACTGACAACGCCGCCGCGCCGGTGGTGGGCGGGACCTCGGCCGGGCTCGGCTCCCGGTTCCTCAGCCCCACCCCTCTCTCTCTCGGATCCCGTCAACTGCCGCCACCGACGGTTGCGTTCAGTCGGTGACGGTGAGTTCGTTCAGGACAGGTGCCTTCTTCGCCGCCTTGACCGTGAGCCTTACGTAGCGGACCGGTTCCGTGCCCGGCGCGTGCCATGTGCGGCCGTTCGTCGACGTCTCGACGGTGTGGCCGGCGGGCTTGACCGTCCACTTCGGGGTGACCGCACCGACCTTGGACGGCCGCCCCAGGTCTACTGTCAGGGCCGACTTCTCGGCGGTCGGCGACCATGCGGTGACCGGGTTGCCGTCCACCGCTGCCGCCGCGTACAGACCGGGGTCCTCGGAGGTCGCCTTCGCCGGGCGGCAGCGCGCGAGGTCACTCGTCGGCTTCAGGTCGGGGCGGCGGGTCTTGAGGACGGCCGGGGCGCCCTCGCCGACCGTGAGCCGCCCCTTCGGGGAGTCGATCGGGAAGGGGCTTCCCGAAGTGAGCCGGACCGTCGTCTCCTCGGGGCCGATCGCGATGTCGTACGTACGGCCGCGCCACTCCATCCCGCGCAGCGTCACGCCCTTCTTGAGCTGCGGCGGAAGCGTCGGGTCGAGCTTCACGGAGTCCTCGCGCAGCCGCAGGCCCGTCAAGCCGTGCGTGAACACCTGCAAGAAGCCGCCCTTTCCGGTGAGGAAGTCCTGCGCGGGTGAGCCCGCGAGAGCGTCGCCCGCGCCCGCCTTGTCGCCGCGCGCCTCGGAGAAGAGGGCGAACGGGCCACGCATGAACGGACGTACGGACCGCTGGAGGAAGGTGTACGCCGAGCAGCCCGGCTCACCGATCGCGGCGGCGTCGATCGCGTGCACGGAGTCCGTCATCGCGGGCCCGTCGGGATCGGTGCGCGCGCTGTAGTAGTCGAGGGTCGCGGCAGCGGCGCCCTTGGGCATGGGCCAGTCCAGGGGGTAGGTGAGCAGCACGGTGTCGGCCTGCTTGATGGTCGACCCGGTGTAACCCGCGTACTGGAGATAGATCTTGCGTTTCGGGTCGTACGGGATGCGGATGCGGTCGGCGGTCCTGGTCCAGGCGGCCGGGGCGGTCCGGTCGAGCACGCGGGCCGCGCTGACCGCCGAGCGCAGGGCGGTGGCCGCGACCGCGTTCGTGTAGACGCCGTCCGTCACGCCGTTGCTGTACTCATCGGGGCCCGCGACGTTCTGAATTGAATGACTGCCGTCTTCATTGCGGTGCGTGCGCGACGTCCAGTAATCGGCGATGCCCTTCAGGAGCGGCCAGCCGCGCGAACGCAGCCAGTCGCGGTCACCCGTCGCGAGGTAGTACTGCCACGCGGCGAGCGCGATGTCGCCCTGGAGGTGGTTCTGCTGGACGCAGTGCGG
>NZ_JBVIHP010000077.1:0-3147 GCF_055570235.1 Streptomyces sp. NPDC031274
TCTCGCGGTAGACCTGGCGGTCGATGTCTCCGACGTAGAGCAGCGTGCGGTCGATGTCCCAGAGGATGAGGCTCCGCTGCTCCTCACTCTCGTTCAATTCGTTGCTCCCATCACGGCGGCGGCACGGTCCAATAGCCCTTGAGCGTACGTGGCGTTCCCAACCGGACGGAGGTCACTGACCATCGTCTCGATGTGCTCGTTGAGGCGGGCGGACTGGAGTTGCTCGGCCAGGTCGAGTGCCCTGTGCGCGGCGTTGCATCCTGCGTCTACGTCGCCTTGGCGAAGGTGGGCGGACGCGGCCCGGGAGAGGATCAAGCCTCGGGTCCGTTGGTCTGTGGGATTCAGCGCGTTATGGGCTTTCGTCAAGCTGGTAACGGCTCGCTGGGGCTCTCCCAGATCGAGGAAGCAGCTGCCGGCCTGACCGTGGATCTCGCCTTCGTTGATCCAGTACAGCCAGTGCGGGTCGCGTTCGGATCGTCCTTGGGCGCACAGTTCGGCTGCTCGTCCCAGCGCGGTGAGTACCTCCTGCCGTTCGCCGAGCTTTGCGTGGCCGCGGGCCTGCCGGGTCAGCAGCATCGCCTCCAGGGCAGGCATATCGAGAGACTTGATCTTCTCGCGGGCAGCTCGCGCTGCGGTCACGGCGGTGCGTGGCGCACCAGTGGAGTATCCGTGGATGGCCAGATAGGACAGGGCTCCGGCTCCGAGCCGCACGTCGCTGGAGGCTTTCGCGGCACGAAGGGCGGCGAACATGTACGCGGGGGTACTGTCCCGGTCGCCCGCATCGAAGGTGAACCATCCAGTCTGGATCGCGGTATCCGCGATGATCGCCGCGAGCCGTCTCCCTATGTCTTCGTTGTACGAGGCTTGGCCTACGAGCCGTTTGAGGAACAGCAGATGGGCGTCGCCGAGGTCGGCGAGGGTACCGCTGCCGGCGCTCGCGTCCATGGTGCGCAGGTTGTCCGTGGTCGCCTGCAGACTGTCGAGGAGCTCGTGAGTGAGGCGACTGCCCTTGGCTGCGTGGGCAAGTGGCTCTGCTTCGGCCGTGCCCCAGTGATGCACGAAGGCGGTAAGCGCCAGCCCGCTCACTGTGAGGAACCGTCGGCGGTCCATCGTGCTCCCTCCAACCGCGGTGCCAAGTGCCGCCACCATACGGCTCGCCGTCCACGGTAGGGCCGGATCCAAATCGCCTGAGTAGAGGTTTTGGGGCGGATTGCTGTGGCGGGGGAGCGGGAGCGGAGCCAGCTCGGGTGGAACGCCGAGGCCGCTGAGGAACTCGACGATCTTGTCTATGTTGGTGAGACGGCGGCGGCCCGCTTCGAGCATGGACAGGAACGCCTGGCTCAGACCTGCCAGTTGGGCAATATCGCTCTGCCGAAGGGAGCCTTGCTGGCGGATCAGCATGGTGGTTTTGCCGAAGTCCCAGGTTGATAAGGCTTGTTGAACATCGAGATTTCGCCACACATGTTCTGGAACGGCAGGAGCTGGCGGGATCAGGCTGCGGGCGCGAAGGCAGGCCGAGCACAAGGTTCCCGAGTTGTACTGGCTCAGTTGGCAGCCGCATTGTTCACAGCGTCGCGGCGACTGCGCAGGCACGTCTTCCACCCCATCGAGAACGATCCAGACGGCTCAACTGCCTCTGGTGAAACTGAAATCACTCCAGTGATATCACCTGGGAAATGTGCGCGGCGGAGGTTTCCCCATCACTCTGGGAACTCCCGCGGCGCACAGCCACGACGAACCCTCCGGGAACGGATCTTTCGGGCGTGCACCTGTTGCTCGCGCTGCGGACTCAGCTATCCCTGACCTCGGCCACCGGAGTCCAAGGTGTTCTCGGCCTTACGCGTACGGATGGATCAGCCCCTGTCGCGGATGCGTCTGCGGCATCCGGCAGCGCAGCACCGATCAGGCCGCAAGCACCTCCCCCTGAAGGTCCGTTGTGGTCGTTAGCATCTCCGCCGTTGTGCTCCTGGGCGTGATCGTCTTCCTCCTCATGAGGAAGGCAGGCCTGAACGTCGCGCACGCCGTTGTGTGCATCCTGTTCGGCTTCTTCCTGGCCGGCAGCTCTGCCGCACCGAACATCAAGGAGGGCGTTCAGGGCGCGCTCGAACTGATCGCAAAGATCAACTTCTAGGCCGACCGCCAGGTCACGGGTGAGGTAATTGGCTCCCCTGTCCGTCACCTCCGAGCCCTGGCGGTCTTTCCACTGCTGGACGTGACCCGAGGACTTCGATGATGCCGATCCCAAATGCGCCTGCGCGCCTGCCCGCCGCTGTGGTGCCGCTGGTGTCCCAACGCCTCTCGCTCGCTGCGACGGACGGCAAGCACGGACTTCAAGCACGAGGGACGGCCCCGCTCGTCGATAGTCAGCAGCTCGTCGCCTCCGGCGAGCGCGCCAGGCAGGAGGGTCATGGATAGCGACAGACTCGCACTCGACCGACATCCGGCCCGGGACGACGCTCAGCTCCGGGCCGTGCTGGAGGATGCCGCAATGGGGCGCTGGGAAGGCGCCCGCGAGCTCCTGACCTCTACGGGTACCGACTGGGATCGGCGGGTCTTCCGCCTGCAGGCCCTCGCGCGGGTCGGAGTGCGGTTGACGGTCGCCGACACGTGGGCGCAGGCGGAGCCGCGCTCTCCGCACGCCTTGGCCCTGCTGGCTAATGTGTTGGCCTTGCGGTCGATGGCCGACGGCCGTGGGCGCGGGCTCAACGAGGCAATGCAGCAAGCCTGGGATACCTGCGATGCCGCCGCCAACGCCTTGCCGAACGACCCATCCCCCTACGTTGTCATGCTCGCGTTAATCCGCTTCCATTCGCCGCCCAGAGACCGCGAATGGCGCGCGACGCTGGGACAGGTGTGGAATCAGGTAATCGAGTGTGATCCGTGGAATCGCGAAGCGCACCACGAACTTCTCACCTACCTCTTCGCCTCCTGGCACGGCACGGGAGGCGAGGTCTTCCACTGGGCGCAGGAACGGTGCGCCGAGTGCCCGCGCGGGCTGCCGCTGCACGTGCTACCGCTGGTCGCTCTTGCCGAATCCCACCGCCAGCGCATGGAGGTGGACGGAGACCGCTACGGACTGACCATTCACCCATGGACGGACAATCCGTCAACCTGGCAGGCGTGGGAGACCTGGTGGGCCTGTCGGGC
>NZ_JBVIHP010000078.1:0-308 GCF_055570235.1 Streptomyces sp. NPDC031274
ACAGTCCGGGCCGCGGTGACGGCGGGGGGCGCCACGGCCACGTCACGCCACGAGAGGGTGAAGAAGGAAAGCAGGGGCCGCCCGCCGCCCTCGCCCTTGCCTGCATCGGTCACGTCGTCGCGATGCAGGCCGATCGAGCAATGGACGGTGCCGACTTCACAGAGAGCGGCCAGCATCCGCTGCCCTGAGGCGAGTTGAGCCACGAAGCTTTCTCGGGTGGCATCGTCAGGGGCCGCGTCCAGGAGTGGGCCAAGGGCGGCACGCAGCCCGTCGACGCCGGGGGTGTCGGGCAGGTTCAGCAGGGCGGC
>NZ_JBVIHP010000078.1:318-2882 GCF_055570235.1 Streptomyces sp. NPDC031274
AGTGGGATCGCCCTGAACCCGGCGGGTTCGGCGAACCAGACATCGGCGCCGGGATCCTCGGCCGACTCGTCGACCGTGAAGCGGGGAGCGGCGGTCACCGCATCCCGTCCTGCGTCACGGGGTCGGGAACCTGCGCCCCCGCCCGACGGGCACGTTCGAGCGCGGCGGGGCTCGCACCCCAGCCGACCGGGGCGGCTTTCCAGCTGGGCCGGGCCGGACGCTGGTAGAGGAAGTGCAGCCGCTTGGGTGCGTCGCCCCCACGGCCCGGCGCCGCGATAACGGCGTAGAAACGAGGGTCACCGGCGAACCACAAGGGTTCGATCTGAGCCTTCAGCTCGGGCTTGGTCTTGTTGGTACCGAAGCGCCTCATCCACCAGAAGGTGCGCATGTTGGCCATGAAGAGCAGCGGGATCCGCTCGTCCGGTTTCTCAGGATTGGGGAGCTCGTACCACATCTCGTCCTCCTGGGCCTCGGGGTGCTTGTTCCGGCCTCGGGGGACGTCCTTGAGGTGCTGCCAGGGGTACTGGGCGAGGACGCGTTGCATGTTGAGGGACCAGGGGAAGTAGCCGATTTGGAGGACGGCTCGGAAGGTCGCATACAGCATGAGAGGCAGGAAGAAGAAGAAATAGCCCGGCGACAGAAATACGACTGGGACAGCCAAGGACCCTATCCAGACTGCGATCCAACCGATCAAGCGCGCAACGATCAAGATCATGTGCCAGATCCAGGCGTTACGGGTCGGGGGGTGGTCCCAGGCAGTGGGGGAGTCGGTGGGATGCATATGAGCAGCTTTCAGTTCGCAGCGGATCAATGGAAGACATGCCGGGCGATATCAACGAGACTGCCACCGTCGACGCCGAGCCTGGTGCCATCGATACCTGCTACGGCACCGTCCTTGATGCCATCGTCGTCGGCATCCACGGCCTTCATCACCAGCCCGAATCCTGCGGTGCCGACGCCAACCGCAGCTGAAGTGACCTCGACCGTCCTGGTGATCGGTTCGGCCCGCGCTCCCCTGATCGTGAGGCCGAGCAGAGAATTGTCCAGGCTGGAAATGGTCCTCGCATGCTCCATGGTGGATGCACCGGCATTGGCCAATCGAGTGCCGAGGCCGATGGCGTCCCCCGCCGCGTCGACGCCACGTACAGCCGCCTGCCCGCACTTCCAAGCCGCGCCAAGTCCTGGCATGGCACCGAGGGCGTCACCGCCGACCGTGACGAGATTGCTCCAGAAGTCGGTGTCGAACTCACCCTTGCTGAAGCCGTCCTTGAGCGACGCCCACACGGTGGGGTCCTGGGTGACCCGCAGCGCAAGAGCCGTCGCACTCAACGCCGCCGCAGCCAGCAACAGAACCGCCGCAGCCGTCCCACCCGTCACCACGAACAACGCCACAAGCCCGACGATGGCGGCCACGGTGCTGAGGATGTCGGGCAGGTTCTCCTTGACCCAGTCCATCGCCTTGTCGAACCAGCCAGGCTCGTTCGGCGCCAGCTTGTGCGTCGCGTCGCGGATCTTGCCCGCCCGGAACCCGGACCTCGCCTCATGCTCGTACGCGAGGTCGCGGGCCTTCTTCAGGATCCGGTCGAGTTCCGCCTGGGCGTCGTCCACCTTGTTGTCGGCACGCGTCTCCGCCTTCTTCGCCTGATCCTGCCCGGCACCCTTCTTGTCCAGGTCAGGGTCTTTGCCCGCGGTTTCCGCTCGCCCCTGCGCCGCCTCAAGGGCGGCCCGCGCTTCCTTCGCGTCCGCGTTCAGGCGTTTCGCGCGGCCCTGATACTCGTCGAGCTCGTCGTGCCAGCGGTTCAGATGCTTGGCGGCCTTGCTGATGGAGTTCGCCGCGTTCTGCAGGTTCTTCGGCAGCGGACCGCCGTCGATCTGCTCACGGAAGGCGACTGCCGCGTCGCCTTCCCAATAGCTGCCGTCCATCAGCTTCGTGACCACGCCATGCGTCTCGTGCAGGACCTTGGCGCAGCCGGTCAGCTTCTTGTGCAACGCCTTGACGATGTCGCAGTCGCCGGGCACCGGATTGAACCCCAGGTCCGGGTAGTTGGGGTTCGGGATGTCCGGTGATGACTTGAGACCTTGCGGCAAAGGGCCATTCCTGGCGGCGGGCGAACCGGCGAAGGCGTCGCTCTCGGTCCCCGGGGTGATGGTCACTTCGAGCCCCCGCTTCCGCCGCTCCTGCCCTTGCCCTTCTCCTTCAGGTTCTCCTCCAGGGCTCTGTCGACTTCGCGGTAAGCGTCCTTGCTCTTGTCGATGATCTTGGCGAGGTCTTCGCTCTGCTCACCGATCTGCTCCGTGCCGTACTTCCAGTCGTCCTGGAAGTCTTCGCACGCGGAGTCGAGGTCATCAGTGCCGAGGCCGGTGATCGTCGCCTCGCTGAGTGCCTTGCGCAGCCCCTTCAACGAGTCGTTCGACTTGTTGAGCAGCTTCATGAAGTTCTCGAGCTCGTCCCCGTCGACCTTCAACTTGTCTGCCATTCCCACCCCCTGAAACTGCCCGTCGCATCGCGTGAGCTGCAGAGCCGCCGCAACAGGGGCGACGCCATCAGGCCAGGGCCGCGCCTC
>NZ_JBVIHP010000079.1:0-2869 GCF_055570235.1 Streptomyces sp. NPDC031274
ATATATTCTCGTTCGTCACCATAAACATAAACAACAGACGAATTTTTGATATTTGATTCTGACGAAACTAATAATGTATTTTTTGTTAAAGAATAAGTTTTCAGCATTGTAATCCTCCTGCTTTATATTTTTCTCAAAAATAAATGCGTAATTGTTGTGGAATAAATACGTTATCAGTTTTAAAAACATTTTGTCTTATGTATGATAACCTGCTAAAAATTTTATCTCGCACATTATCTAGACAATCTCGTCTCCAGCTTCTAATGTATTTTCTAATTTATAATTATAGACCCTAAACAAACATCTTTTGTAAAAAGCCTTTTTTCTGTTCTTTCAACAAATCTAACTTACGTTGATGAAGAGCGATAGTGTCGTCGAGTTGTTTGAAGAATGACCCGATTTTTTGTTGTTCTGAAAGTTCAGGTACCATAATCGACATTTTCGACATTTGCTTACCTGAAACCTCAACAAAAGTAGATCCTGCACCGGTGACTTCCCCATATCGCTTGAGCTCATTAGTTCTTGAAAAAATAAAATAACTATCAAGTTTATTTTGATCAGGAACAATTGATTGAAACCCTTGATTAGTTGTAGCTTCTTTGGCTAATATAGCGGTGTTTCCGATACCAGCACGAGAAGTAAATAAGACGGTTCCTACTGGTAAAATTCGAGCTGAACTCTTCTTTAGACCTAGTTCAGTAATAGTCTTTTTACTTTTACTAACATAACTTTGTTCTCCAATTTCAGCTGGTGCATACCAATCAATATCACCGTCCCAGTATTCAGGGTTCGATGTACTTGGTGTTCCACCACCAACAATATTAGATAATTCTCCTAACTTACGCTCTTCCCAATCATCCGTAAATCCCGGAAACCTTAATTCTGGAACTTTCTTTTTAACTGAATCATCTATTTTCGCCATAGTCCCCACCATTTTCTTGGTTTTTCTTGTTCTTCTATCCTTTTTTGATCTTTGATTTGTTCCTGCAAATTTTCCAACTTCTCTTTAAGAGCGTTCACTTCATCTTTATATTGATTGTCTAAGTGTTTGAATTCTGTTTCCTGTGAGGGCATTTTGAGAGCTTTTAAGCTGTCATTTTCTGCTTTGTATTCTTCTAACAACTTTTTATCTTGTAAGGCTAGTCGTTGTTGCTGATCTAAAAGATTTTGAGTTTGTTTTTGTACGTCTACTAAACTTTTTATCTGTTCGTCTTTAACAGATATTTGATTATCTTTATTCTTTATTTGCTCTTTTAGATAATTGATTCGTTCATTTTTTTCATCAATTAAACTTGTATTTACGGTGTCTAATTTGGTATCTAAATACTGTCTATTTTGGACACCAACACTATCTAATTTAGTTTTAGGGACATATCCAATATTCCCTTTAATCACTTTTATAGCAGCGTTGTTAAGATAGATAGTACCGTCTAATCTCTGTATCAAATTACTATCTAATTTAGATACTTGATAATGAATTTTCTTTTTTGATACACCCAACTCATCCGCAAGCTCTTTGATCGTTTTTAGATTCTCACTCATGGCTTGCTCCTTTACCTCGAACACTTGCACGTTCTGGTTGGTCAAGGTCTTGTAATTTCACAGTTGGCAAATACTGATCAACTGCCTTTTTAAGATACTTTGCAACGTTCCCTTTTGAATAAGGTTCTTGCTTCTCACGAACGTATGAGAGGTGCTTTTTGACCCCCTCAAGTCCTCGTAATGTTTTGAGTTCGTCATACTTTGGATAAACATTTTTTTGCAAGCCAGCCATAAGTGATGTATCTGTCATTTCATAAGGCGATAAAAGGAAATTTTCAAGCAATAACCTTGTATATCTACTTTCTAACGCTTTACCTGCAAGTGTTTGGTTTGATAATTCTTTTTCGGCTTTCGCTTCCTTGTAGGTCTTGTCCTCTAGCTTATAACTGTTATCGTCTGCTCGACGTTTTTTCGTGATATGAAAGACAATAGAATCAATGCTTTTACCTTTTTTCACTTTCTCATAGGCAATATTAAATGAGGTCCGATCATTGATTTCTTCAAGGGGTTTATCTAAAACTTTCTTGCTAAAGTTAGTGAATAATTTGTATTCATTGACCGTGTCCGTCATTTCTCGTAATTCTCGCATGGAAATTGAAGGATTGCGGTAGGCTTCCACTTGTTCTTCTCGGCGCCCGCCCTTGTAACTATAATGCTCGTACTGGTTATAATTCATAGATAACCAGCGATACAAGATAATGGAATACTTGCTATTGAGTTCTGCAAGATCAGACAAAGCGTGTTGCGTGAAATTTTGTTTTAAATTGATTAAATACGGCATAATTTCAGGACTAAATCGGATCGTTACCTCATCATGATAATCCGTCCACTTAACATAGGGAATCGGCACAATATTTTCAAATTCAAATCCATGTTCTTTTTTTTCTTTAATTTTGAAAAAGGCTTGTTTCTGCATATTCTCGACTGCCTGTTTAAAACGTGTGTGTTTATTGCTGTCGTCCACTTTAAAAAAGGCAAACAGTTCTGCTTTTGACAAATAAACCGTATGATCTTTTGGTGGTTCTTCTGTATCAATGCACGATACGGCTAATTCAAACATTTTCAGTGGGGTTTTATCCATTTTGGCAATAGATGTGATTAAAGAATTATGCTCGACCACTTTACGTTTTGATAATTCGTTCAAGATTTGCACCTGCTTCTGATTTTGTTCATTTTTTGGTATACTAGACATAGAAATACGCTCCTTTGAGTGTTTTTAGATACGCATGAAGATTCTCTCGACGAAAAGTGTTTCTTCATGCTTTTATTATACCATAATACATGGAGAAGATAATAGACATTCTCCATGTATAAACAGTTTTTTCTC
>NZ_JBVIHP010000080.1:0-2741 GCF_055570235.1 Streptomyces sp. NPDC031274
TAGTTGGCCTGCTCGTAGTGGTGCTTGCACTGGTCGAGGAGCAGGCCCGCTTCGCTCTTCACTCCGACCGTGTTCACCAGGGATTCGGCCTGCTTCTTGATCGCCGCCGTGCGCTCCGCCACCCGCTCCGCGCGCCGCTGTTCGATCAGGTCGTCCTCAAGGGTCTTCTTGGCCGCGACCAGGCCGTTGTTCTTGTCCTCGACCCACGCGATGCGAACGGAGGCGTCCCGCTTGCGCTGCGGGATCACTCCCCAGGGAAGGTCGATCGACTCGCTGTACGCGATCAGCAGCTCAGTCGCTTCCGCCTCGTCGTTCGCGTACTCCACGTGATTGATCATCTTGGGCATGTTGCCCCCCTCGTCCCCGTCGCCGGGCCGTCCGGCGGCGGGTGCGCGGGCAACGTCTCACCGACGTGGCCGGGCGTCACCGGGTGGCGTCCCGTCCGGTTGCGGCAAGAGCGCCACCCTGCACGTTCAATGGTTCGACGCCCAGGCGGAACGAGATACGCGGGCTCCTGCGCGCGGCTAGTGGCTGTCGTGTCCTCGTGGCGGTGTGCCTGCCCGCTGCCCCTTCTCCACGACGACGAACTGCCCCATCATTCCGCCGTCCTCGTGTGCCAGCAGATGGCAGTGGTACATGTACGGGGTGTCCGGGTCGGCCGGCCCCTCGAATCGCATCGCCAGCTTCATCGTCGTGCCGTTCGGCAGGAACACCGTGTCCTTGGCCCCGCGCAGCTCGGGTGGTGGCGCCTCGCCGTTCACCTCAAGCACCCGGAACTGGACGTCGTGCACGTGGAAGTTGTGCGGCATGCCGTTGTTGTTCCGGACGGTCCACGTCTCGGTGGTGCCCCGCGTGACGGTCTCATCTATTCGGCCCATCTTCATCGCGCGCCCATTGATCCCCGACTCCTTCAGGTCGAAGAACCGCCCGCGCGCCGGGTTCTTGCCGTCAGGCACCTCCAGCTCACCCAGCTGGTGCGGAATGTCGCCGGAAGCGCGCAGCTGCTTCGCGGCCCGCAGCTCCAGGACGTCGAAGGAGTCGTCGCCCCCGCTGAACCGCTGATTCCACGAACTCCCGTAGTTGTCCTGCGGGAAGCTGCGCAGGACGGTCTTCTCGCCCGGCTTCATCCGCACCACGATCTCGGCCCGCTCACCGGGCGACAGCTGTATCCGCTCCATGCGGGCCGGCTGCTCCAGGAGGCCGCCGTCCGTGCCCACCAGGGAGAAGGCGCGGTCGTCCGGGAAGCCGAAGTCGTACGTACGAGCCGTCGATGCGTTGAGCAGCCGCAGCCGGATGAGCTCGTCGCCGACCTCCTGGTACGGACGGAGCGTGCCGTTCACCATGGTCCGGTCGCCCAGGAAGCCGACGTGGCGCATCATGTCGTGACCGTGGTCGAACTTCGCGCCGTCGAACTTGACGTCCTGCACGATCACCGGCAGATCGTCGACCCCGTACTTCTTGGGCAGCGCGAGCCGCGCCGACTGCTTGTCGTCGATGAGGAACATCCCCGCGAGGCCGCGCTGCACGTGCTTCTCCGTCGCGCCGTGCGGATGCGGGTGGTACCAGAGCGTCGATGCAGGCTGATCCACGGTCCAGTTCGGACTCCACTTGCCGCCCGGTTCGACCATCTGGTGCGGACCGCCGTCCATCTTCGCGGGCAGGTGCATGCCGTGCCAGTGCACCGTCGACGCCTCATCCAGGCCGTTCCGTATCCGCACGCGGACCTTCTCGCCGCGCTCCGCGCGCAGGGTCGGCCCCAGATAGTCGCCGTTGAATCCCCAAGTGGCAGTCTTCTGTCCGTCCTTGAACTCCTTCTCGCCGGCCCGCATACGCAGGTCGAAGACGCGGGTGCCGTTCTTGTCCACGCGTGACTTCGCCAGAGGTGGTATCGCCAGCTCATTGTCGAGCGGCCCCTTGCCCACCGTGCTGACCTTGGCGTCGTTCCACAGCCACAGGACGCCGCCGCCGATCGCCAGCGCCACGACGGTGACGAACGAGGCAAACACAATGAGGAAGCGCTTGAGTCGGGACATGCTTCAAGACTCGCGATGTGCCCCGCCCGAGACATCGGGGAACCCCCCGATCTAACCCCGCCCTAGCCCCTGAAGGTCCTCAGGGATCCGACCCTTAGAAGCGTCGAGCAGCGCCAGCTCGAACCACACCGCCTTGCCGATCCCGTACGGCCGGGGGTACGACCCCCACACGTCGGCCAGCACCTCCACCAGGGCAAGGCCACGCCCCGACTCGTCGTCCGGCCCCGCCTCCCTCGGGCACGGCAGCACATCACTCGCGTCGGCCACCTCCACCCGGAAGACGCCCCCGTCCAGCACGCACCGCGCCCCGACCTCATGCCCCGCCGAGACCCGCCCGTGCCGTACGGCGTTGGTCATCAGCTCGCTGAGCAGCAGTACGGCCGTGTCCGCCACGTCGTCCGGGACCTTCCAGGCCCGCGCCTGCTCGGCCAGCAGCCACCGCGCCCTGCCGACGCTGCGCGGCCCGCGCGGCAGCCGCCATTCAATCTCCCTCGGCAGAGGGGAAGTTGTGCGTTCCATGCCTCATACGCTGCCGGGCCGGGCATAGCCTTCTGGAGTATCGACACGGGTACAGAACGTAACCGTACCCACCGTGCACCAGAGGAGCGGGCGCGATGACCGAGGCGAATTCCCAGCCGCCGATGGCCTGGCGTTACTGCGGCAACCAGGTCAAGCGGTGGCGGGAACAGGCGGGGACCACCCGCGAAG
>NZ_JBVIHP010000081.1:0-2730 GCF_055570235.1 Streptomyces sp. NPDC031274
TCTTGTCGTAGCTGCGCGGGGTGGAGGCGACGGAGAACTTGGCCAGCGCGGCGCCGGCCGGGGTGAAGCGGAGTTCGGGGTCGGCGGCGAGGTTGCCGACGACGGTGATCGTGGTGTCTCCCACGGACATGACGGATCTCCTGATCGGTTGGGGTGGGTTGGTGCGAATCGCGCGTGGCGGCGCTGTGTGCCGCCGCTCGGGAGGGCCTGTGGTTCGTGCTCATGCCTGGCCCATGAAGTCGCGGTGATGCTCTTCGAGGCGGTCGATCACGGCGTTCATCTGGCGCACGACCGCCTGCGCGTCCTCGTCGGTGTGGCCGTGCCTGAGAAGGTGCCGCTCCATGTCGACCATGCTCAGGAACTCGTCGATGAGGTACGCGCAGTAGAAGGCGGCCAGGCCTTGGCTGTGTCGCAGCGACATGCCTTCGGGCTCGGAGGCCGAGCCCGAGGCAGGCTTGCTGCGGGTGTTCGCACGGCGGGTGAAGGGGCGGATGAATCGGTTTGCTTTGGAGCGCTTCGGTGTCATGCGGCACAGTCCAGCACCGCTGTGAGCTGCGGTGACAAGGAAAGTCGCGCACGTCCCGCAGGGCGGGAAGGATCCTAGAAACGGCTTGGGTTGGCGTTTCGCCCTGCGGGAATTCGGGGTTGTCTCAGCCCTTGGTGGCGGTGCGGGCGAGGGCAGCGGTGACGCGTTCGCCGAGCCAGTGGGCGACGTTGACCGAGACGGCGTTCCCGGCCTGCATCGTCTGCTCGCCCGGGGAGCCGTGGACGACGTAGTCGCCGGGGAAGCCCTGTCCTTCGAGCTGTTCGAGGGGCTGGATCATGCGGTAGAAGCAGGACTCGATGTCGTGGGCGGGCTCGGGGATGAGCCCGGCGGAGTCCTTGGTCGCCAGGGTGTGCAGCGGCTCGCCGGTCGTCTTGGGTGCGGCCTTGCGGTAGGGGATGACCAGGCCGTGATGGTTGCCCTGGGCCGAGATGGTGGACAGCGGACGGGCGACGGGTTCGGCGCCGCCGTTGCGCCGGTATTCGACGACGAAGGCGTCCTCGGCCTCGGGCGGGGTGCACAGGGCTTCGAAGCCCTTGGGGTTGGCCAGCCGGGTGCGCATCGGCTCACGGGTGGTGGTCGGTGTGGTGTTCCAGGTGCCGCCGGTGGGCACGAGCAGGGCTTCGCCGATCTTCGCGGTGCGGGCGGGCAGCGGCCAGGTCTCGGGCTGGAAGGG
Organism: Streptomyces sp. NPDC031274; assembly: GCF_055570235.1. Taxonomy (NCBI): domain Bacteria; kingdom Bacillati; phylum Actinomycetota; class Actinomycetes; order Kitasatosporales; family Streptomycetaceae; genus Streptomyces; species Streptomyces sp. NPDC031274. Next base: position 1,221 of record NZ_JBVIHP010000081.1, read on the forward strand.
GCGGCCGTCGTGTCCGCCGTGGTTGACGGTCAGGACCATGCGGCGCTCGCCGAGCATGTCCAGGCCGGCGCGGACGCGGCGCAGGGTGTTGGGGACCAGTGGGCGCAGGCCGTGGCTGGCCCTGTCGCCGATGCGTACGCCGAGGTTGCTCCAGTCGATAATGTCGGCGGCGGGGCGGACGTAGGGCTCCACGATGGCGTGGCGGCAGGCGGAGTTGGGGCAGCGGTAGTCGTACTGCTGGCGGTACTTGCCGATCCGGCGGCCGTTGCGCCACACCTGCCGGGCGTCCACGTTATGGCCGCACTCGGGGCACCAGGCGAGCGGGCGCGGGGACAGGTCCGGGGTGGGGATGCCGGTGCGGGTGAAGACGACGTAGATCCGGTCGCGCCACTGCGGGGCGGGCAGGTGGTTCACGCCGCCGACGTGGGCGGAGGAGACGGACACGATCTGTGAGGTGTAGCCGAGGTGGTGCATGCCGGTGCGCCACCAGTCGAAGAGCTCCCAGTCGGTGGCGAACTCGACGACGTTCTCGCACAGCACGGCGGCGTAGCGGTGGACTTCGGTGGCGCGGATGACGTCGTAGGCGGTGGCCCTGGTGCGCTCCCAGGCGGCGCCTGCGACCGGTCCGGAGTCCTCCAGGTCGAAGGCGAGTTGGCCCTTGGTGCGGCGCCTTCCTCCGGCGGGGCTGATCTCGGTGCAGATCGGGGAGGCCCACAGGATGTCGGTGCGCGGAAGGCGGCGCATGTCGTAGTTGTTCACGTCGGCGCACAGGTGGTCGGCGTCGGGGTGGTTGGCGGCGTGGGTCTCGATGGCGCGCTGCCAGTGGTTGGCGGCGAGCTTGAGTTCCAGTCCGGCGTTGACCAGGCCCGTGGAGGACCCGCCGGCGCCGCAGAACAGATCGGTGAAGGTCAGGCTCATCGCTCCTGCTTCCTGTTTTCGGGGTGGGGAGAGCCGGGGCGGCGGCGGTGTCCTTTGCACGGGAGGGCCGCTGCCCCGGGCACAGCTACCGCTTGGGCAGCTCGCTGATGTTGGTGCGCAGCGCGGCCGTCACGTACAGCCGGGCCCGGCCATCACGGGCCGGGTAGCGGCGTGTGGGGCCGGTGATGAAGGCCTCGCGCAGCGCCTCGGTGGCGTCGTCGGTGTGCTTGGAGTCGCAGATGATCCGGATCTCGAACACGGCTCAGGCCTCCTCGTCGTCGGGGATCGGGCCGCTGTAGCCGAGCGGGCTGACCGCGCTGTGGGCACGGTTGAGTGCGTCGGCGAGCTGTGCCGCGTGGCGCGAGGCCTCGGTGAGGGCCTCTTCGGCGTCGATGACGTGGCTGGCCGCGTCGCCGTAGTCGGCGGTGAGGTGGCCTTCCAGGAGCAGGGTGGGGAGCAGGGCGCGAGTCTGCTCGAAGGCCTGGGGCAGCATCTGCGCCAGGCGCTTGAACGAGGCGACGCAGTGGTACGCCTGCCCGGGGTAGTTGAGGCTTCCTGAGCGGGAGCGGGCGGTGGGGAAGGTCGCGTGGTT
>NZ_JBVIHP010000082.1:0-2631 GCF_055570235.1 Streptomyces sp. NPDC031274
GAGGACGAAGACCGAATCGTCACCGACGTGGAGGCATTCCTCCACGAGGTAGGACGCCGGTTCCGCACATATATGGACGAGTTCTATCCAACCCGCGGCGGGCGGTACCCCTGGGGATACCTCTGGGCTTCCAGCCTTCCTTGTCAGGAATGCGGGCGACGGTTCCCTCTCGTCGGCGAGCTCGAACTGCGGCGACCGCGCCCCAAAAAGGACGACGAGGGCCAGAGCTTCCGCATTCATGCGGATCCAAAGACCGGCGTCTGCGAAGCCACCGTTCACGATGGACCTCCCACAGGCACTCCCACGCGTGTTCAAGCAGGCAAGAGCAAGTACTCGGCCGATGGACGGGTTGCAGTCTGTCCCTTCTGCGACCACGTGCATTCCAAGGCGGTACACACCAGGCTGAGCACAGAAGGCCACCGCGAAGACATGCTTCTCGTCGCCGCGGACATCGACGAGGAAGATGGCACCAAGGTCTTCCGACAGCCGACTGCCAAGGAAGTCGCTGCCGCCCAGCAAGCCGCAGAAGCCCTCAAGAAAGAGCCTCCGTTCGGCATGATGCCGGCACGCCCTGACGAACTCATCGCTCCTGGAAACACGCGGACCATCCAGTCCGTGAACTATGGAGACCGCACCTACGGCGACCTATGTGAGGATCGGCAGACGCTTGGCCTTGTCCGGCTGGCCCGCGCCATCAACGAAGCAACCCAGGAGTGCCTGACAGCTGGCGTCTCCACTGACTATGCGCGAGCCTTGGCGGGCTATGCCACGGCTGCGATGATGCGGAAGATCCGCCGCTCTACCCGAGGAGCACGCCTCCAGAAGGCCGGTGGGGCTCAGGTCGGCGACATCTTCGTCAACCAGTCAGCTGTGTCCTTCTCCTACGACTGGTTCGAGAGTGGGCTCTCCTCAGGGCCAGGCTCGTGGGAGTCCCTCTCGAAGCAGACCGTCACAACCCTCCGCAACGTCCGGCAGAGGGCTGCCGCGCTTCCTGCCTCGATTCAGCGCGGAAGCGCAACTACTCTTCCATTCCGGCCTAATTGGATCGACGCAGTCGTCACGGACCCGCCGTACGACGACATGATCGACTACAGCGACTCCAGCGACGTCTTCTTCGTGTGGGCCAAACGCGCCATGCAGACGGCCGATCCCATGCTGTCCATGACCACGCACCCAGGCGGGATCCAGGACAAAGCTGAAGAGATCATCGTCAAGAGGGGCGGCGGGCCCGCAGGCGACCATCGCACGCGAGAGCACTACGACAGCAGCATCGCCCGTGCCTTCGCCGAAGCCCGCAGGGTCGTCGCTGAAGACGGAGTAGTCACGATCGTCTTCGGGCACGGTGATCTTGAGGTCTGGCACCGTCTGCTCAGCGCGATCTCCTCAGCTGGTTTGATCCTGACTGGATCGTGGCCGGCCAAGACAGAGTCCGGAGGAGCCTCGGCGACTGCAGCGAACATCGTCACCACCTTGACCATGGCTTGCCGACCAGCACCTCCAGGCCGTAGCGAAGGCCGTCTTGCTGCCGTAGAGGCGCAGGTCAAGGCAGAGGTGAAAGACCGTGTGGAACTGTGGGATCGCTCCGGGCTTGCCCACACCGACATGCTCATGGCCTCAGCAGGGCCTGCCATGGAGGTCACCGGGCTGTACTCCCAGATCCTGGATGTCACAGGCAACGTCGTAGGCCTTGAACGATTCTTGATCGTTGCGCGAAAGGCAGTGCAGGAAGCCGCGGACATCAAGGTCGTCTCCCTTCCGCTGGACTCCTTTGATGTCCGCACGCGCTTCGCCCTGTGGTGGGTGCGTCTCTACGGAAGGCAGCTGGCTCCGAAGTCCGAACTCCGATGGCAGGTCCTCGCCGGGGACCTGGACATGAGCGACGTAAAGAACCTGCTGCACCAAGGCGAGAAGGGCTGCCGGTTCCTCTCCGCCAAGGAGTTCAATAGCACCATCACATCGGACTCATCGGTCATCGACGTGGCCTTGGCGATGGCCAAGGCGTGGCCAGACGGGCTTGATGCAGTCGCAGAAGTCCTTGTCGACGCCGCACGGGACAACGACGACCAGTACCTGTGGTCCGCGATCGCCTACCTGGCGAACCGACTGCCGGAGGGGGAGGCCGACGTTGCCGCCTGGAACGGTCTCCAGCGGGCCCGACGCGGTGTCGATGTAGCTGCGCGGAACATCGCGAGCGCACAGATCCGTACCTCGCGTGAGGCCGCCAAGAGCGACCTCAATCCCACCTTGTTCTAACCGCCGTATGCAGCGGCACCACAGCCAATGACGATCAAAACGCAAGGAGTTGGAGTGACCAAGAGCGGTGTGACGCCGTGGTGGAAGGCCCTTCGGATCCGCCCTGAGATCCTGGACGCCTCGGGCTCCATCGCTGACGTACAGATGTCTCTCTACCACGCGGTTTACGGGACGGGAGATCAGCGTCCGCAGTACGCCGACGCTTCGTACTACGGCGAGATCACGCACCCCACAGGATCACTGACAGATCTCTTGGCCCAGATCGCAATCCGGCTTGGCGGCGGAAGCGACTACACCAAGGTCCCCTACGCTCTCCTTCGGCTCGACCAAGGCATGGGTGGCGGCAAGTCTCATGCGTGCATCGGCGCCTACCACCTC
>NZ_JBVIHP010000083.1:0-2459 GCF_055570235.1 Streptomyces sp. NPDC031274
TGGTCGGGTAGCCGGAGCCCATTGCTGGGCTCCAGCCCCCTCAGAACCGTGCGTGCGCCTCGCAGCGCACACGGCTCAAGCAGACCCCTCGGGTCGCGAAGAGTACGCCTCAAGGGCGTGCAGTTGGTGGTGACAGTGCGAGTGGATCAATTCCAGGTTCTTGAAATCGTCCGGGCCGCCGTGCTTGCGATGCACGACGTGATGCACGTGCAGCGCACGACGGCAGGCAACGAACCAGTCAACCCACTCTCGTAGGTTGTCCGGCTCGAACCCGGCACCGTCCACGAGATCAATCCCGCATCTGGCGCAAAGTCCCTTTTGCCTCACCGCGAGGGAGACGATGAACCTTCGTTCGCTCCCCAGCCTCGCCGGATTCTTTGATCGCTTAGCCCAATACTCGCGGAGATCGGGATCGTCTTTTGAGGCCGCCCCGGAAACCGGGATATGCCTCTCAAAACGGGTCCACCCCGCGTGGTGAACGTACACAGTATCTACACCAAAGACCCAGCGGCTCTTGCTATGTGGATGCCGCCTGTCCCAGTATCTGGACGCGATCCAGACCCTTGGCTTGCGTCGGTGGCGCCTTCTTGCCCACTGCCATAGCTGGTTGAAGACGACCCTGTCGAGCTCTCGGAAAGCTGCTGTGCAGGTTACGGTGCGGTAGTACGTGGTCCAACCGCGGATAAAAGAGTTGAGGTCGCTGGCTATTACATCCACCGACCTCCCTCGCCGCCCTTGAACTATCTCCCGCACCTTTTCCTTGGCTCGCTCAACGGCCTTCTTGCTCGGCCTGATCCAGGTCCTTCCACTCGGATACTTCCGCACGGTGAAGCCTAAGAAGTCGAAACCTTCGGTGAGGTGGACAATCTTCGTCTTGTCCTCATTGAAGGCCAACCCCCGAGGCTCTAACCATGCTTGTAGTTTCCGGTATGCCTCCCTGGCTTGGGATTCCGTGTGGCACATGACCACAAAGTCATCCGCGTACCGAACAAGCGCCGGCGAATCCCCGTGGGTGTTTCGCTTCTTCCCCTTGAGGCGGACGCCGGCGGCCTCCGACATCCCGTGCAGGGCAACGTTGAGCAGGAGAGGGCTGATGACTCCCCCCTGCGGCGTTCCCTCGTCAGTTGGCGAGAACCGCCCCTGCTTCATCACTCCTGCCTTGAGCCAGCCCCGGATCGCATCCCTGGCAGGGAAGTTTCCGATAACTGACATCAAGTACTCATGGTTGATCCGGTCGAACGCTGCCGACAAATCCGCGTCCAACACCCATTGTCGAGTGGCCTCACGCTTGCAGACCACTGCTCGAATGTATGCGATCGCGTCGAAGCAACCTCGACCGGGGCGAAAGCCGTAGCTTCTCGCCTCGAAGCGCGCTTCCCACTCAGGTTCCAGGGCATTCTTCACCCTGGCCTGGTGGATCCGATCCCAGATAACCGGGATGCCGAGCGGCCTCGTTTTGCCATTTGCCTTCGGGATCTCCACTCGCTTGACCGGCATAGGGCGACGTCGGTCCTCGCCCGACAGGATTCGCCGCACCAGGCGGCCCCTGTCCTGCGGTTTGAGGGCGACTTCGCCGTCCACTCCGGCCGTCTTCCTGCCATTGCTGTGCTGAGTCACCCGTCGCACACTGACAAGAGTGTTGGACTGGCTCCTCAGCATCAGCTTTTGCAGACTGCGGACCCTTTTCAGGTCCCCTTCCTTCGCAGCCTTGAAGATCCGTTGCCTCAGACGTGATACTTCGCGGTTCGCCTTACTCCAGTCGACTCGGTGCCAGGCGTGTGCGTCGTCCTCGGCTCCGTTCCAGAAGGGGTTGCCTCCCTGACTAACTTGCACCGTGGTGCTCACTTCTTTGCAACCTCCCTTCAAAGGTCCACCAGATCCGCTTGGGCGCCCTTTCGAGCGAGGGCATGTGCCCTCTATCCGCCGGGTTATAGATGGAGGCGGAGAGACCTGACCCCAGCCGTTCCCCTGGGCTTTCGCCCTAGCGGCATTTGCTTCTCGGATCTTCCTTTTCCCGCAGCGGACTTAAGCCATCGTTACCTCCGGCTTACCGCTTACGCGGACCACTACGGGGTTTCCCTGTTCCGCACTCCTTAGTTGCGATCGGGGAGGGTGCTCCCTCTAACCCGGGGCGGTGGTAGCCGATGGGGTTTACGTAGCTAGTCGTCCCCATCACCTGGGCTTCTCAGCCCTAGCCCTTTTCCTCTCCCGATAACCAGCCACTGGAGAGGCGTTCTTCACGAGTCCTCAAGGAGTTCACTGGTATTCACCCGTCCGATCTTCCCCGGCCCGTTCCTCGGAAGTGGCCTCCGAAGTCTTCGGCCTTCTCTCCCAGCTTCACACCGGAGGATTACTCCTCCCGCATGTGGGAGTGGGGACGAACTTCCGGCTACAAGTTCGGCATTGGAAACTCTCCTTTCCGTAATGCACTAAGAGAGAGCGACTTTCAGGTCGCACTA
>NZ_JBVIHP010000084.1:0-2435 GCF_055570235.1 Streptomyces sp. NPDC031274
CCCTTGGGCCGCCCCGTGGACCCAGACGTGTAGATGACATACATCGGATGGCCGCCCGCCACCGGCGCCCGACGGTCCGCGTCCGTCACATTCGTCGCCGAACACGCCCCGATCTCAGTGGCCGTGTCCGCATCGTCCAAGAGCGTCAATGTGCCAACGGCCGGCACCAGCTCCGCCACGTGCGAGGACGACAGCACCGTCACGGGCGCGGTCTCCGCGAGCATGAACTCCAGCCGCTCGGCCGGATAGTCCGTATCCAGCGGCAGATACCCCGCACCCGACTTCGCCACCGCCAGCAAAGCCACCAGCAGTTCCACCGTACGAGGCAAGGCCACGGCCACGTACCGCTCCGGCCCCGCCCCCCGGGCTATCAGCCACCGCGCCAACCGGTTCGCCCGCCGGTTCAACTCCCCATACGAGACCTCCTGACCGGCCGCCACCACCGCAACCGCATCCGGACACCTCGCCGCCCACTCCTCAAACCGCTCCACCCAACCCACGTCAGACACAGCCACAGCAGTGTCATTCCACTGCCCGACCACAAGCTCCCGCTCGGCCCCATCGAGCACCTCCACCGCACGCAGAGCAATGTCCGGAGCAGAAGTGACCACATCCACCACACGCACGAACCAGTCCGCGATCCTGGTAGCCGTCTCCGGCTCGAAGAGGTCCGCAGCCACGGTCATCCCGCCGCCGACACCCGCCGGCCGACCCTGGTCGTCGAACACTTCGTGCAACGACACGTCCAGGTCGAAACGCGCGGCACTCCCTGAACCCTGAAACGGCTCCGCGCGGACCTCGGGCAGAGCCAGCGTCGCGGACTCCAGATTGCGCAACGTCAACAGCACCTGGAACAGGGGGTGGCGGGCCAGGGAGCGGGACGGTGTCAGCTCCTCCACCAGCCGCTCGAACGGCACATCCTGATGCGCGAACGCACCCAGGCTCGCCTCCCGCACCCGGCCCAGGATCTGCCGGAACTCCGGATCACCGGAGAGGTCGGTGCGGATGACCAGCGTGTTGAGGAAGAACCCGACCAGGTCGTCCAACGCCTCATCCGTACGACCCGCGATCGGCGACCCGATCGGGATGTCGGTACCGGCCCCCAGCCGCGACAACGTCACCGCCAGCGCCGCCTGCGGGACCATGAACGTCGTCACGCCCTCGGCCCGCGCCAGGTCCACCATCCGCCGGTGCACCTCGACCGGTATCCGCACCGGCACCCGATGACCCTGATGGCCGGCCACCGCCGGACGCGGCCGGTCGGCCGGCAGCGACACCTCCTCGGGCGCCCCGGCGAGCGTCCGCCGCCAGTACTCCACCTGCTGCGACAGGAGGCTCTCCGGGTCCGACTCGTCGCCCAGCAGCTCCTGCTGCCAGAGGGCGTAGTCGGCGTACTGCACCGGCAACGGCTCCCAGTCGGGAGGGGTTCCCTCCAGTCGAGCGGCGTAGGCCGTCGACAGGTCCCGGGCGAGCGGCACCGTCGACCAGCCGTCGCTGGCGGTGTGGTGCATGACGATCATGAGGACCTGTTCGTCCGCCCCGGTCTGGAACAGCCATGCCTTGATGGGCAGTTCAGCCGACAGGTCGAATGCGTGCTGCGCCGCCTCGTCGACCAGACCGGCGAGCTCGCCGTCCGCCGCCTGAAGGACCTGGAGCTCCCAGTCCATGTCCGACGGGGCGAGGATCTGCTGGTACGGCTCGCCGTCCGCCGCAGGGAAGGTCGTCCGCAGCGACTCGTGGCGGGTGAGCACGTCCCGGAAGGCCAGTTCCAGCACCCCGGCGTCCACGCCGTTCAACGGGATCATTACGGGGATGTTGTAGGTGGGGCTCGGTCCTTCCAACTGGGCCAGGAACCACAGTCGCCGCTGCGCGAACGACAACGGCACCCGCTCCGGGCGTACCCCGGCCCGCAGCGCCAGCCGGGCCCGGTCCGCCTCTGGACCGGCGAGGCGCGCGGCCACCTCCGCTACCGTCGGGGCCTCGAACAGCGACCGCAGCGGCAGCTCCACTCCGAGGACGGAGCGGATTCGTGCCGCCAGCCGGACCGCGAGCAGCGAATGCCCGCCCAGGGCGAAGAAGCTGTCGTCCACCCCGACCGACTCCATACCCAGCACCCCGGCGAACACCGCACACAGGATCTCCTCCTCCGGCGTCGCCGGACCGCGACCTGCGCCGGTGGCGTACTCCGGTGCGGGGAGCGCCTTGCGGTCGAGCTTGCCGTTCACCGTCAACGGGAACTCCGCCAACTCCACCACCGCGGCCGGCACCATGTACTCCGGCAACCGCCCGCCGACGAAGGCCTGCAGGGCCTCGGCGTCGAGACCGGACGTTTCCCCGACGACGTACGCGACGAGCCGCCTGTCGCCCGGTGTGTGCCGGCGGGCGATCACCACGGCCTGCCGGACATCGGAATGGGCGAGCAGCGCCGCCTCGAT
>NZ_JBVIHP010000085.1:0-2415 GCF_055570235.1 Streptomyces sp. NPDC031274
CAGCCGCACGGGAAGCGGCGGAGCGACCAGGACGAGCGTGGCGGGGTCGGGCCCCGCGTGCCCTGGGACCTTCCACACGATCAGCCCCACGACGAGCCCCGCCGCCGTGAGCATGGCGATGATCCACCCCGCCGACGTCCCGGAGACGCCGACCGCGTCCGGCAGCGTGTCCCACAGCAGATCCTGCAGCCGCTCGGACACCAGGCTGAGCAGCAGCAGGACCAGGCTGGATCCGACGCCGATGAGCAGGGCGGGCAGGACGAGCGGGAGCAGGGCGCGGGCCTGCGGTGTCATGGGCCCTCCCCGACCGGCCACCGCCTCGCGTCCGGTCAGGGAGCGGCGGGCGGAGTGCGGTCCGGGCCGCCGGGGGGCCCGGGGTCGGCGCCACCGGAGCCCTCGGCGAACGGGCCGGGGCCGCTGGAGGTGCTGCGGGCGCCCCAACCGCCCGATGCCGCCCCACCGCTCGGCGGGGCGGCATGGCCGGCGTGACCGTGCGGGTGGTCCGTGCAGAGCGCCCAGATGATGAAGAGGCCGATCGCGATCGAGATGAGCGCCCAGATCGGCTGGTACGGCAGCCACAGGAACTGCAGGACCACGGCCAGCGACGCCAGCGCGATACCGCTTCCCCGGGCCCAGGCCGCGCCCTTGAGGATGCCGTAACCGGTGACCGCGACCAGGATGCCGAGGATCAGGTGCAGCCAGCCCCACGTGGTGAGGTTCAGCTTGTAGACGTAGTCCCCGATGCGCGCGTAGACGTCGTCCTTAGCGATGCCCGCGATGCCTTCGAGGATGCCGAGAACGCCGTAGACCAGCATCAGGACACCCGCGAACATCGTGCCGCCTGACGCCCAGGCGCTCTCGCCCCGAGGGTTGCTCGTGCCGCTGCTCATGGGCACCTCATCTCTTTCGACAGGAATTCTCAGCGTCCGACAGCCCTACGGGGCACGCGAGCGGGCTTAGGCCGAACGGTTCGGTCCCGGGTCCTTGGCATCGCACTCGAACCACGCCGTCTTGCCGCCGCCGTCCGGCCGCGGATCGACGCCCCAGCGATCGGTGACCGCCGCGACGATGAGCAATCCGCGTCCGCCATCGGCCAGTTCCTCGCCGTCGCCCTGCCTGGGCAGGCGGGGACACCGGTCCGCGATCTCCACGCGGAGGCCCTGCGGGCGCCGCAGGATGAGGAGTTCGCACTGGCGGTCCGGCACGTGGCGCACGACGTTCGTGACGAGTTCGGTGAGGGCCAGCTCGGCGCAGTCGCGGAGCTCGCCCATGCCCCAACTCCCCAGATACGCCCGGAGGATGAAGCGCAGGTGCCGGGCGGAGTGCTCACCGAGCGTGAGACTCATCCGGTACTTCCCGCGAACGGGCAGGGGTGGAGGGGGAGTTGCGTGATTCATGTCACCAGCGTGGAGTTGGCTGGTTACGCTGGGCTACAGAGCGAGAGCAACGTGACAGAGCGTTTGAACCTGGGGGTGACCGTCCCATGGTCCGCATCAACGAACTCGACCCCAGCGCTTCCCCGCTGGACTACTACGGCTCGGAACTGCGGCGCCTGAGGGAGGCGGCGGGCCTGAAGCAGGGCCAGCTGGGCGGCATCATCTTCTGTACGGGCTCGCTGGTGGGCCAGATCGAGACGGCGAAGAAGGTGCCGACGAGGGATTTCTCCGAGCGGGTGGATGCGGCGCTTGGGACTGACGGGGTGTTTTCGCGGTTGGTGGGGCTGGTGTTGCGGAGCCAGTTGCCTACGTGGTTCCAGGCGTATGCGGAGCTGGAGGCTCGGGCTACGTACATCTCCACGTATCAGTGCCAGTTGGTGTACGGGCTGTTGCAGACGGAGGAGTACGCACGGGCGGTGCTTCGGGCCGGATGGTCGGAGAGGCTTGACGAGGCCGTAGGCGCAAGGATGGAGCGGCAGCGCATCTTGGGCAGGCAACGCCCGCCGTTGGTTTGGGTGGTGCTCGACGAGGCGGTTTTGTACAGGCCGTTCGGTAGCCACGAGGTCATGCGAAGCCAACTGCAACACCTGTTGGACTTTCGGGACCAGCGTGACGTCCGCATCCAGGTCCTCCCCTTTGAAGCGGGCCAACATCCAGCAACAGTAGGGTCGTTCAATGTTCTGAGGTTCGATGGTGACCCGGACATCACCTATGCCGAGAGCTATGGATCCGCCCACGTTCTCGCCAACCCAGAAGTCACCAGGGACTGCGCTCACCGTTACGATCATTTGCAGGCCGCGGCCCTCTCTGTGGAGGCATCGGCGGCATTGATCGCCCGCGTACTGGAGGAGCGTTATGGGGACCAGGCAGAGCCCGAGGGGCGCACGGTGGCGTAAGTCGTCCTACAGCGGCAGCAGCGGCGGCGAATGCATCGAATGCGCCCCCCTCAACGGCACAACGGGGCGCAAGTCGACGTACA
>NZ_JBVIHP010000086.1:0-2411 GCF_055570235.1 Streptomyces sp. NPDC031274
GGTCTGTTGCGAAGTTTGAAAATTAAACGCGCCCTCTCTGAACTCCAAATATCTTAGGCTGTTATTCCCATTAATACCTTGATTTCAGTAGACACCGAAAAGCCGAAGAGAGTGCCTTCTTTTCGGGTTTTCTTATATAATCCTCGAATGGCTTCCATGCCCTTAATCGTGGTAGAGGCAGTGCGTAAACTTCGATAGAATTTATTGCGTCTCTTTACTGGACGATGGTCTTGTTCAATCAAATTATTCAGGTATTTAATGGTACGATGTTCTGTCCCTTGATAAAAGCCGTATTCTTTTAGTTTCTTAAAGGCACTTGTAATAGAGGGGGCTTTATCTGTGACTACAACCTTCGGTTCATCAAACTGCTTCACTAACCGCTTAAGAAAAGCATAGGCTGCTTGTGTGTCCCGTTTTTTACGTAACCAAATATCCAAGGTTAAACCATCTGCATCGATGGCTCGATACAAATAATGCCATTTTCCTTTAATTTTGATGTACGTTTCATCCATTTTCCATGAATAAAAGGATTTTTTATTTTTCTTTTTCCAAATTTGATAGAGTAGTTTGCCATATTCTTGCACCCAACGATAAATCGTCGTATGAGAAACGTTAATGCCACGATCATATAAGATTTCTTGAACTTCACGATAGCTAAGGTTATAACGAAGATAGTAGCCCACGGCTACAATAATCACATCCTGCTGAAATTGCTTTTCTTTAAAATGATTCATCGTCATTCCTCCTGCTATCTTTTTCTATTATTCTACCTTATTTGATAGTAGATTTAAAACTTTGCAACAGAACCCTATATTCGTTACAATGGTTATGGGAAGTTTTTCAAAAGGTTAAGAAAAGCTTACGGGGGTTTTTGAAATCAAAAAGTAGTAGGGGACGATAAAATGAAACATACACACAAAATCATATTGGCTGTCACTTCTGTATGCACTGTTATTATTCTAGGTGTAAGTATCTTTTTTGTTACACAAGCAGTAACAAACAATAAATTAGAAAACACTAGTCAAACAACTCAACACTCAAGCAGCAGCTCAAAACCTGTTGAAGATAAACAAACGACGAAACAGCTTGATCAAGCAAAACAGCTTGCTGCAAGTTATCATTATGATGAAGCCATCGCCTTACTTGAAAAAGACGACGCCAAAGAAGCGCAACAATTGTTAGCAACTTTGAAAAAAGAAAAAGAATCCTTGGTAAAATGGGAAGACCCGACCAAAATCTCACACGTCTTCTTTCATAGTCTGATTGTTGATCCAGCTAAGGCTTTTCATACCCAGCAAGCACAAGGGTATAAAGATTATATGGTCACTATTTCCGAATTCAATAAAACCATTGATCAGTTATATAAAAATAACTATGTTCTTGTTAATCTAAATGGATTAGTCAAAAAAGGAACAGATGGAAAACTGACCTTTACAGGTGTTTCTCTTCCAGAAGGAAAGAAACCGTTAATTCTTTCGCAAGACGATGTCAGCTATTATGAATACATGGACAATTCAGGATTTCCAAGTAAGTTGATTGTCGATAAACAGAACCAAATCAAGAATATTTATATCGACAATAAGAAGGAAACTGTTGGTGACTATGATATGGTTCCATTGATCGATTCATTCATTAAAAAACATCCCGATTTTTCTTATCAAGGCGCCAAAGGAACATTAGCTTTAACAGGCTATAATGGTGTATTAGGTTACCGTACATCAAAATCAGAATATGGTGATAACGAAAAAACAAACAAAGAAATCGAAGCAGCCAAAAAAGTTGCTGATCAATTAAAGAAAGATGGTTGGAGTTTTGCTTCTCATACTTGGGGACACTTGAATATGACACAAGCTTCTTTAGCCGATATCCAACAAGATAATGAACGTTGGCAAAATGAAGTTGCACCTATTTTAGGCAAAACAAATATTTTGATCTACCCATTTGGCGCTGACATCAGCGATTGGCAACCTTATTCTGAAGCAAATCAAAAATTTGCTTACTTGAAACAACAAGGATTTGATATCTTCTGCAATGTCGATGCCTCAACTCCTGCATGGGGACAACTAGGAACTGACTACTACCGTAACGCCAGAATCAATATTGACGGTATCCGTTTCGAAGCTGACCTAAAAGGAGAAAATCCAATACTTGATCAATTTATCAACGTCAAAGAAGTGTATGACCAAAAAGATCGAGGATAGAGGTTGTGAAAGAAGCGTCCAGCTCCGAGCAAATAAGAACTAGATTTCTAAAATAGTTTCTCATATTTTGGAAATCTAGCGCTTATTGCTGAGGAGTTGCTTCTTGAACACCGTGGATAAGGTTATAACGAAGATAGTAGCCCACGGCTACAATAATCACATCCTGCTGAAATTGCTTTCCTTTAAAATGATTCATCGTCATTCCTCCTG
>NZ_JBVIHP010000087.1:0-2404 GCF_055570235.1 Streptomyces sp. NPDC031274
TCGGGCTCGGGCCTTCGAGCTGGGCCAGGAACCAGAGCCGCTGCTGGGCGAACGACAACGGCACCCGCTCCGGACGTGTCGCAACCCGCAGCGGGGTACGGACCTGCCCCGTGTCCTCTGCCAGCAGGGCCGCCAGTCGGGCCACCGTCGGGGCCTCGAACAACGCCCGGACCCTGACCTCCACGCCCAGCACCGCGCGGATCCGCGATATCAGCCGAACCGCGAGCAGTGAATGCCCGCCGAGTTGGAAGAAGTTGTCGTCGACCCTGACCGACTCCACGCCGAGGATGTGGGCGAAGGCCGCGCACAGGATCTCCTCCTGGACCGTCGCCGGCGCACGCCCGGTGCCGGTGGCGTACTCCGGCGCCGGGAGGGCCTTGCGATCGAGCTTGCCGTTGACCGTCAGCGGCAACTCCGCAAGCGTGACGAACGCGGCCGGGACCATGTACTCCGGCAACCGTCCGGCCACGAGGACCCGCAGGGAGTCACTGTCAAGATCGTCGGTGTCGGTGTCGGTGTCGGTGTCGGTGGGGACGACGTAAGCGACGAGCCGCGTCTCGCCGGGGGTGTCCTCGCGGGCGACGATGGCGGCCTGTGCGACATCGGCGTGTGTCGACAGCACCGCTTCGATCTCGCCCGGTTCGATGCGGAACCCGCGGATCTTCACCTGCTCATCCGCACGCCCCGCGAACACCAACTGCCCATCCGGAGTCCACTTCGCCAGGTCCCCGGTCCGATACATCCGCTCACCGGAACCCGAACCGAACGGACAGGCCACGAACCGCTCACCCGTCAACCCCGGCCGACCCACATAACCACGGGCCACTCCCACGCCAGCGACATACAACTCGCCCGCCACACCGACCGGCACCGGCTGAAGCGCCGCATCCAGCACGTACAGGCGCGTGTTGGCGATCGGCTTCCCGATCGTGGGCTCGTCGCCCGCCGCCAACGGCCCCGACATCGACGCACACACCGTGATCTCCGTCGGACCATACGCATTGATCAACCGCCGGCCCGCAGCCCACCGCGCCACCAACCCCCCATCCAGCGCCTCACCCGCAGACACCAGCGTGGTCACCGAAGCCAGATCGGCGTCGTCAAGCGTCCTCAAGACCGCCGGCGGCAGCGTCGCATGCGTCACGTCGCGATACGCGTCCGGATCGAGGAAGCCGCTGCCCGGCACCGGCCCTTCAGCACCAGCCATGACCAGCGTCGCCCCCGCACACAGCGTCACGAACACTTCCGACACCGCCGCATCGAACCCGACCGCGGCGAACTGCAACACCCGCGAGCCCTGCTCCACGGCAAACCGCTCACCCTGCGCAGCCACCAGGTTGACGAGCCCGTCGTGGGTGACTGCCACGCCCTTCGGTGTGCCCGTCGAGCCGGACGTGTAGATGACGTAGGCCAACCCTGCAGGATCGATGGCTATGTCTGGCGCGACCGTGGGGAGGACGGCCAGCCTCGCGGTCGTCGCCGAGTCGTCGACGGTGACCAGTCGCTCTCGCTCGACGGGCAGATCAGCCAGGGCATCCTGGGTTCCGAGGACGAACTCCACACGGCTGTCCGCGAGCATGAACTCCAAGCGCTCGGTCGGCAGCGCGGCATCGACGGGCACATAGGCCGCACCCGCCTTCAGCACGGCCAGCATCGCCGTCACCAGCCCAGCCCCCCGCGGCAGGCACAGGCCGACCAGCGACTCACGCCCCACACCCAGGTCACGCAGGTGGTGCGCCAGGCGATTGGCCGCCGCGGCGAGCTGCCCGTACGACAGCTCGACACCGTCGCCGACGACCGCCACATCCTCCGGAGCCACAGCGACTCGTCGGGCGAACAGGTCCACGATCGTCAAGGCGGGGGCCGGGGCCGCGGTGTCGTTCCAGCCGCTGAGCAGAAGGGTGCGCTCGTCGGCGCCGAGCACGTCCACGGCGAGCAGCCGGGTGTCGGGGGCCGCCGTCACCAGCGTCAGCACCCGGCTCCACCGTTCGGCGACGGCTTCCACCGAAGCGGCGTCGAACAGGTCCTTCGCCCCGGTCACCGACCCGACCAACCCGGCCGGACGGCCGTGCTCGTCGTAGGTCTCCCCGATCATCACGTCCACGTCGCACTTGACCGACGCGGTCATCGCGGCCTCGATGCCCGCGGCCGCTCCCGCCCGCACGCCGGGCATCCGCAGCCGCGGCCGCTCGAGGTTCTGCAGTGTCAGGGCCACCTGGAACAGGGGGTACCGCGCCAGGGAGCGGACCGGCGCCAGTTCCTCCACGAGGCGTTCGAACGGTACGTCCTGGTGCGCGAGGGCACCCAGGCTCGCTTCCCGCACCCGGCCCAGCACCTGCCGGAAGTCCGGATCTCCGGAGAGGTCGGTGCGGATCACCAGCGTGTCGACGAACGACCCGACCAT
>NZ_JBVIHP010000088.1:0-2388 GCF_055570235.1 Streptomyces sp. NPDC031274
GTCGACATCGCCGCGATGGACTTCCTCGGCCCCGCACTCCGCGCCCGCCTGGCCACGAGCCGCGGCACACCGAAGCTGGGCGCGGGCTATGTCTCGTCGGTCCCGGGCCTGTACTTCACGGGCATGCTGGGCGGCTCGTCGTTCGGGCCGATCATGCGGTTCGTGTGCGGCACGGAGTTCGCCTCGCCGCGGCTGGTGGGGCATTTGGCGAAGGTGCACGGCTGAGTCGGCGGCGACGGTTCATCTTGACCCGGGGCACGGCCCCCTGCCGGGAGACCCCGAAGCGGGCCGCGACCGCGTCGACGATCTCCCGGAAGTACTCGAGCATGCCGTCGTCGAGACGCGGGACGAATTCAGTGGTCGTGTGTCTCGGCGACAAAGGCGTGTCGGTGCGCCCGAGGAACTCCCCGAGCGCCCCCACCGACCCTTCCAGGTCTTGGAGCGCCGTGTCCTCTTCGGGCAACTGCTCGCGATGACGAGTCGCACTGCGCGAGGTCACACGACCCGCGTTGCCTTCCACCTCAATGTCGCCGAGCGCGAAACCCAGGGTCGGCGGCTCCAGTTCGCAGGGCTCTACGTGGAACGAGAAGCTGATCACGACAGCTTCTCCTACCGGATGCCTTCGATGAGCTTCTCCAGGGCCCTGTCGCCGTTCTCCGCGAGGAACTGCACGCTGTCCATGCCCACATGGACCGCTCCGTCGGAGGCCATGCCGAGGTAGGCGACACCGCGGCCGGTGTCACCGATGGGGTAGAGGTAGGTCCCCGCTTGTTCGCCGAGGTCGTCGAAGATTTCGCAGTCCCACTTGGCCACCAGCGGATCGAGGCGGAGCGGAGAGCGGGGCGCCGTGCGCCCCGGACCCTTCTGGTCGATCTCCAGGCCGCCGAACTCACGCAGGAAGTTCCTCGCCGCATCGTGGATCTCGAAGTCCTCGTCGGCTTCGTGGAGCGTGTGCTCCCACTCCTCAGTCGAGACCGACCGGCCGGGGTACCAGCCGGCGAGCCGCAGTACGCGGTCGGTCTCGGCCGACCACCGTCGCCCGATCTCCGCGCTCAGGTCGTGCTCGGCGGAGTGCGGGAGCACGAGATGGTCCCCGGCCGGGACGAACGGCAGCGGGGCGTCGGTGCGGCGCTCCATGACGAGCTTCTCCATGGCCTCGTACGCGTTGTCGGCGAGGCGCTCGACGCTGTCCGAGACGATGTGGACGGAGCCGTCAGCGGCGATGCCCAAGCGGCTGTCGCCGCCGTCGACCTGGCCGACGGGAGTCAGCCCTGAGAACGCCTCGCCGCCCTTCCCGGAGGCCGCGAGCGGATCGAAGCGGAAGGGCGATTGGGGCATGACCGGACCCGGCGTCCACTCGTCGGTCCGCAGCCCGCCGAACTCGGCAAGGAACCTGCGGGCCGCGTCATGCACCTCGTATCCGCGCTCGCGCAGTGCGTCCTCCCAGTCGGGTCTCGGCACCCGGCGGCCGGGATGCCAGCTGCAGGACCGCAGGACACGCTTGGTCAACGCGGACCAGCGGGTACGGAGTTCGCCGTCGGAGCCCGGCTCACCTTCTTGGGCGTGGCTGCCCGTGACGAGCTTCTCCAGTGCCTCGTCAGCCGAGGGCGCGAGCGGCCTGACGGCGTCCCGGCCGAGATAGACCGTTCCGTCCGTGGCCATGCCCAGGGCCTCACCGCGGTCGTCACCGCCGAGGGGGTACAGATACGACGGGGTATCCGGATCGCCGCCCGGCGCGTCGAAGACCTTGTCGTCCCATTCGGCGGCGAGCGGGTCGAGCCGGAACGGACCCGTGGCCGTCTCGACGAGCAGGCCCCCGAACTCGGCCAGGAACCGTCGCGCGGCCTCGTGCATCTCGAAACCGCCGTGCTCGCGCAGCGCACTCAGCATGTCCTCGGTGGACACCGTGCGGCCGGGGGACCAGCCGGCCTTGCGTAGCGCGTGATCGGTCTCAGCGGACCACCGCTGCCGGAGTTCGTCGCTCATGCCCAATCCGCCCCTCTGACCCCGAGTTCGTCGAGCACATGCTTGCACGAGTCGCAGATGGCCTTGGGGGTCTGGTGTGCGGCATTCCCTGCCGCGCGGACGTTCACCGCGGCCATCACACCACCACGCGGATCGACGCCCGCACTCACGGCCTTCGATAGTGCTTCCGCCTCACCGCACTTCCCGTGCTGGTTGCCCGCCCGGAGGTTCTCCGGCACACGGTCGTAGGCGGCCTTGATGTCAGGGTGCAGGTCGTGCTGCACGTCGGGGCCCCCCTTGGCATTGGCGCCATCGAAGGGCTTCTTGTGCCCTGGCACGGAAAGCCCCGCCGCACTGGTCGGCCTGGTCTTCTTGCTTGCACCGGTCGGTGCGTCCTGCTCCGCCTGTGCTTTCCGCTTGGCG